>NZ_SJYZ01000040.1:0-18245 GCF_004337555.1 Microbacterium sp. PI-1
CAGGTACACCGTCGCGGTCTCGGTGTAGAACTCCCGGGCCGCGCCGCCCTGCTCCTTCGGGCCGAGGGCACTGGCACCGCTCCCCCCGAACGGCACGTGCAGGTCGGCGCCGGCCGAAGCCGAGTTGACGTGCACCACCCCGACGCGAATGTCCTCGATCGCGCTGAGCGCTTCGGCCAGTCCGGTCGTGAACACGGCGGTCGAGAGTCCGTACTCGCTGTCGTTCACGAGCGCGATGCCTTCCGCGGTGGACGAGACGCGGCGGACCCCGATGACCGGGCCGAAGAGTTCCTCGGTCCACAGTTCGCCCGGATCCGCCTCGTTCAGCTCGAAGATCGACGGGGGGATGAAGTACCCCTCGGCGAGCTCACCGGAGGAGTACGGCCCGGCGTCGACGACCGCTCTCGCCGTGGTCCGGGCGCGCACCAGAGCGGCGGCCACGCGATCGCGCGCTCGGGCATCGACCACGGGGCCCACCTCGACACCCTCGTCCTGCGCGTCGCCCACGACCATCCGCTCGGTGCGGATCGCGAGTCGTCGCAGGAACTCGTCCGCCACAGCCTCGTGCACGATCACCCGGGAGGTCGCGGTGCACTTCTGTCCGGCCGCGCGGAAGGCTCCGACCGCCACCTGCTCCACCGCGACGTCGAGGTCGGCGTCGGCGAGGACGAGAGCCGCGTTCTTCCCACCGAGCTCCCCCTGGAACGGGATGCCGCGGGCGGCGAGCTGCGCGGCGATGATCCTGCCGACCTTCGTGGAACCGGTGAACGTGACGGCATCCACGTCGGGATGCGACACGATGGCCTCCCCCACGCCGGCGTCACCGTTCACGAGGTTCAGGACGCCCTGCGGAAGCCCGGCCTGCTCGAGCGCCTGAGCGAACCGCATCGCGAGCAGGGGGACGAAGGTCGCCGGCTTCCAGACCACCGTGTTCCCCCAGACCAGGGCGGGGGCCAGCTTCCAGGCCGGGATCGAGATCGGGAAGTTGAACGGGGTGATGGCCCCGATCACCCCGACCGGGCGACGGATGACGAGGATGCGCTCTCCGGGACTCGGCGACTCGAACAGGCCGCCGCTCTGACGCTCGACCTCCTGCGCGTGGAAGCGGAGGATGTTCGCGGCATGCCCGGTCTCGCCGATCGCCTCGACGAGCGTCTTCCCTTCCTCCCGCGCGAGCTCGCGCCCCCACTCCTCGCGATTCGCGTGGATGATGTCGGCCGCTCGCAGCAGGATCGCGGCCCGCGCCCTGGCGGGAGTCCGGCGCCATCCGTCGAGTGCGGCTCGTGCACCGGCGAAGGCACGGTCGACGTCGGCCGCGGACGCACCGGGGCCCCGGCCGACGATATCGCCGGGTCGGCTCGGGTTGACATCGACCAGGAGCGGCCCCTCGCCGGTGACCCAGGTCCCGTCGATGAAGTGTCGGAGATCGTACGTGGTGGCCATCATGCTCCTTCGGGGTCGGTGCTGCGGAACGCGGAGAATCCGGTGATGTGCGCCCCGAGCACGAGCGTGTGCACCTCGTCGGTGCCCTCGTAGGTACGGACGGACTCGAGGTTCGCGGCGTGACGCAGTGGCGAGTAGTCGCCGGAGATGCCGTTGCCGCCGAGGATCGTCCTCGCCTCGCGCGCGATCGCGATGGCCGCTCGGGTGTTGCTGAGCTTCGCGACCGAGATCTGATGCGGCTCCAGTCGCCCGGCGTCCTTGAGCCGTCCGAGTCGCAGGGCGACCAACTGCGCCTTCTCGATCTCGACCGCCATGTCGACCAGCTTCTGCTGGGTGAGCTGGAACGCGGCGATGGGCTGGTTGAACTGGATGCGCGACCGGGCGTATGTCAGCGCCGCGTCGTAGCTGTCGCGTGCGGCACCGATCACCCCCCAGCCGATGCCGTACCGCGCCTCGTTCAGGCACGAGAACGGCGCACGCAGCCCCCGCGCCCCCGGCAACAAGGCATCGGCGGGCAGCCTCACATCCGTCATCGTGATGTCGCACTGGATCGAGGCCCTCATCGACAGCTTCGGGGCGATGGGCGTCGCCACGAAGCCCGCCGTGTCCGTCGGGACGAGGAAGCCGCGCACCCCCTCGTCCGTCTGCGCCCAGATGATCGCGACCTGGGCGATGGAGGCGAGCCCGATCCAGCGCTTCGCACCGTTGAGCACCCAGCCGTCTCCGTCGCGACGGGCGAAGGTGGTCATGCTGGAGGGGTCGGATCCGGAGTTGGGCTCGGTGAGGCCGAAGCAGCCGATGACCTCTCCCCGCGCCATCCGCGGGAGCCATTCCTGCTTCTGCTCCTCGCTGCCGTGCTTGTGGATCGCACTCATCGCGAGCGAGCCCTGCACGGAGACGAAGGTGCGCAGACCGGAGTCGCCCGCCTCGAGCTCCATCGCCGCGATCCCGTACTCGACGGCGCTGCGGCCGCCGCATCCGTATCCGTCGAGGTGCATGCCCAGCACGCCCAGCTCGGCGAGCTCCGGGACGAGCTCGGTCGGGAAGACGGCGCGGTCGTACCAGTCGGCGATGTGGGGGCGGATGCGCGTGTCGACGAAAGCGCGCACGCGGTCGCGCGTGGCCCGTTCGTCCTCGGTGAGGAGCTCGTCGAAGTCGAGCAGGTCGGGAACGGTCATGCGGCGGCCTCCTCGGCGACGACGGTGCGGATGGATGCGGTCAGGATGTCCAGGCCGGCCTCCAGAACGGCCTCTTCGATCACCAGAGGCGGGAGCAACCGGATGACGTTGCCGTGCGTGCCGCAGGTGAGGGCGATCACCCCCGCCGCATGGCATGCCGCAGCGACCCGCTGGGCGAGGTCGGGACGAGGGGCGAGCGTTCCCGGATCCGCGAACTCGACGGCCATCATCGCACCGCGCCCGCGGACCTCGGTGACCACGGCGAGCTCGTCGACCAGGGGCTCGAGATGCCGACGGATCGAGCGCTCGATGCCGGTCACCCCCGGCAGGAGCCCCGGATCGTCGAGCACCTCGAACACGGCGAGCGCAGCCGCGCACGCCAGCGGATTGCCCGCGTACGTGCCGCCGAGCCCGCCGGGATGGGCGGCGTCCATGATGTCCGCACGCCCGGTGACGGCGCTCAACGGCAGGCCGCCTCCGAGCGCCTTCGCGGTGAGGGTGATGTCACCGGCGATGCCCTCGTGCGCGCTCGCGAACAGCGTCCCGGTGCGGCCGAGTCCGGACTGGATCTCGTCGACGACGAGGACGATCCCGTAGGCGTCGGCGATCCGGCGGAGGCCGGGGAGGAACCCGGGAGCCGGAACGACGAAGCCGCCCTCGCCCTGGATCGGTTCGACGACCAGGGCGGCGAAGTGCTCCGGGCCGTGCTCCGCGATGAGCCGCTCGATCTCGGCGAGGGCCGCATCCGCCCCCTGCCCGCGCAGCGGATTCGCGTTGGGGGCGCGGACCACGGCCTCGGGGAAGGGCCCGAAGCCCGTCTTGTACGGGTGTTCCTTCGCGGTCATCGCCATCGTCAGGAGCGATCGACCGTGGTACGCCTCGTCGATCACGAGCACGGCGGGACGACCGGTGTGGGCCCGCGCGATCTTGACGGCGTTCTCCACGGCTTCGGCGCCGGTGCTGAACAGTGCGGTGCGCTTGTCGAAGTCACCGGGGGTGTGCTCGTTCAGCCACTCCGCGACGCGGACGAAGCCTTCGTACTCGGTCACCATGAAGCACGTGTGCGTGAACCGGTCGAGTTGCGCGGCGACCTCGGCGCGCACGACCGGGTTCGCCGCCCCCACACTGGTCACCGCGATGCCGGATGCGAGGTCGATGAGGGTGTTCCCGTCGACGTCCTCGAGCGTCGAGGTGCCGGCTCGCTCGATGAAGACCGGGAGGGTGATGCCGAAGCCGGAGGCGACGGCGGCTTCGCGCTGGGCATGGAGCTCGCGTGACCGGGGTCCGGGGATCTCGGTGCGCAGGTGAGGAACAGTCGTCATGGGCTCGACGCTAGAAGCTCAGACGCCTGAGCGGACGAACACTTCGCCCAGTCTTGGCAGACTCACTGTGCATCCCGCACACTGGATGCATGGTCTCCCTCGGCGAGCTGGTCAGCACGGCGGGCACCGCGCTGCGCCCGCTCGCGCCGTTCGACGCCGCGCGGACGATCACGGGCGTGCACGTGTCGGAGCTCGACGATCCCGGCCGCTACCTGGATGGCGGAGAGCTGCTGCTCACCACGGGCATCCCGCTGCGCAGTCGACCGATGGACGCCTATGTGGATCGACTCGATGCGCAGGACGTCGGTGCGATCGGGATCGGCCTCGGCGAGGGCTGGGATGATCCTCCGGCCGCGCTCGTCGACCGATGTCGGACGCTCGGCATCCCGGTGTTCGCCGTCCCGGACGGAGCGCCCTTCCTCGATGTCTCGCGGGCGTTCTGGTCGATCACCGGACGGGGCGGACAGGATGAGGCGCTGCGCACCGCCCACACGCACACGCGACTGGTCCAAGCCGCGGCCGGCCGCGATCCCGTCGCCTCGATCCTGCGCCAGATGTCGCAGGCGATCGGCGGATGGGTGGCCTGGCTCCCCTTCGGACCGGGGGCGTCGCTCGGAACACTGCATCCGCCCTCCCTCGAAGGCCTCCTGCCCGCGGTGCGGGTCGATGTCGAGCGATCGCTCCTCCGATCCGGAGTCGAGGCCGCCTCCTTCGTGTCCCAGGGGTCCGCGGTCGTGGCTCACGCGGTCACGGACGGCGAGCACACGCGCGGGGCCCTCGCCATCGGAGCCGGCCGCCCCCTCGCGCGGGCGGACCGTCAGCTCGCCCTCACCGCGAGCGCGCTCCTGCGACTGGTCACCTCGCCGACGGCCGGCACCCGACGAGCCGAAGGGTGGTTCACCGCCCTGGCGCTGCGAGGAGACACAGCCGCGGCGCGCGCGCTGGCGGCCGTCGCCGACCTCGACCTGCCGTTGGAGTTCCGCGTCCTCGTGGGGGCCCCGGATCCGAGCATCTTCTCGGCCGAGTCGGACGGCGTGGTCGTCGCACTCCTCGACCCCGATGAGCACCCCTCCGCCAGGTCCGGAGTGCTCAGCGCTCCGGTCACCCTCGACGACGTCCCCGCCGCGGCCGCTCGCGCGCTGGCCCTGCACCGTCGCGCGCCGGACACCGCTCTCGTGATCGAACCGGAGTCGCGCGCCGCAGGGTGGGCGGACCTGCTCGTGGCGACGGACCCGATGCTGTTGCGCACCGTGACGTCGTATCTCCGGCATCGCCACCAGGCGGAGCGCACCGCCCGGGAGCTCGGGGTGCATCGCAACACCGTCCGCCCCCGCATCGCCGCCGCAGAGAGCCTGCTCGGCGTCACGCTGGACGATCCCGACGTCGCCGCCGAACTGTGGTTGGCGATCCGGGATCGATCCGTCTAGTCGCGGCCGTCGAGCCAGGCCCGCACGCGGGCGTCGTGTTCGCCCAGCCGGGGCGGAGGCGCCACCGACACGGGGATCTCCGGCTTCCAGGTGAGCGGTGACCGGATCTGGCGCGAACGCCGGCCGTCCTCCCCGATCAGCTCCCGGACCGGGTCGAGGCCCAGACGCGTGGCGAGTTCGACGCCCTCGCCCACGGAGTTCACGACCCCCGCGGCGACGCCGATCTCGTTCAGCCGCTCCGCCCAGGCTGCAGCCGTATCCGCGACCAGCGCGCCCTCCAGCTCCACGACGAGATCCTCCCGGTTCGCGACACGGTCCGGGTTGCGACGGAAGCGCTCGTCGTCGATGAGCTCCGGCCGACCGAGCGCGGTGACCATCTTCGCGAACTGGGCATCGTTGCCGCAGGCGACCGCGATCGGCGCATCGGCGCAACGCAGCGACTCGTAGGGGGCGATCGACGGATGTCGGTTTCCGAGCCGGCCCGGTTCCGCGCCCGCTCCGAGGTGCGCGGACATCTGGTTCACCAGGGCCGCCTGGAGACTCGAGAGCAGGTTCACCTCGATCCTCGATCCGTGGCCGGTGAGTTCGCGTCGGCGCAGCGCGGCGAGGATGCCGATCACCGCGTCCTTGCCGGTGAGCACGTCGACGAGCGCGACCCCCGCCTTCATGGCCTCACCGTCGTTCTCACCCGTGATGTGCATGAGACCGCCCACCGCCTGCGCGACGAAGTCGTAGCCGGGGAGCGATGCCCCTGCGCCGAGGCCGAAGCCGCTCACCGACACCGAGATGAGACGCGGATGGGCCGCCGCGAGCTTCTCCTCATCGAATCCCAGTGCGGCGAACAGTCCCGGCCGGAAGTTCTCGATCACGATGTCGCTGCGGGCGATGAGTTCGAGCGCTCTGTCGCGATCTCCGGCGTCGGTGAGGTCGAGCGTGACCGACTCCTTGCCCCGGTTGGCGGACTCGAAGTACGTCGTCATGCCGGACTCCGCGTACGGCGGCCCCCATGCCCGGGTGTCGTCTCCCGTGCCCGGGCGCTCGACCTTGATCACGCGCGCCCCGAGGTCGGCCAACGTCATCGTCGCCAGGGGCCCGGCGAGCACACGGGAGAAATCGGCGACCACGATGCCGTCGAGCGGTGCGGTCATGCGTGCACCCGCAGCGGGTGGGCGGTGGAGTCCCGCGCGACGACGGAGATCGGGAACTCGACGTCCGTGCCCGGCGCGGCACGCCCCTCGATCAGGTCGATGAGCAGCTCGGCGCAGGCGACCCCGGAGTCTCGAGGCCGCAGATCGATCGACGTGATCGAAGGGGTCAGGAAGGGCAGCGAGGGATGGTCGACGCACGATACCACCGTGATGTCCTGACCGACCGTCCGCCCCTGTCGTCCGAGAACGGCGGCGACCTCGATCGCACTGGAGTCCGGACCGCAGATGATCACGTCCGTGTCCGGATGCGCCTGGAGGACCCGCTCCGTCGCCACCCTGACGTCGGGCCACGATGCTTCGAAGGAGACGGGGGCGATGACCGGATCGAATCCGCGTGTCGCACACCCCTTCCGATAGCCGGAGACCAGCTGGCGCGACCAGTCGGTGGCGTCGGGCGCGACCAGCAGCACGGGGTGCCGGGCGCCGGTGACATCGATCTCGTCGAGGAGCCGGAGCATGCCCGCCTCATGCGAGGACCACACGACACCCGCCGGCGCGCCGTCGACGTCGTCCGGAAGGTGCTCCTGGGTGACGACGGGGATCCCCGACGCCATCAGCGCCGGCAGCCCGGGGTCACCGGAGAGCGGGTCGCCGATGATGAGTCCGTCGGCACGGATCGGACGTGAGCGGCCCGACGAGACGGACGGGCTCACGATCGTCACGTCGATGTCGTGAGCGGCCGCGCTGGTGACGATACCGAACGTGAAAGCCATGTAGTACGCCGACCGCGACACGACCTCAGGAAGCACGATGCCGATCGTGCCGATGCTGCCGCCGCGCAGATGCCGGGCCGCGGTGTTCACCGAGTAGCCGAGCTCCGCCGCCGCGGCCAGGACGGCCTCCCTGGTGGGCTGCGAGACGCGCCCGACGCCGCTCAGCGCATCGGACGCCGTGGTCTTCCCGACCCCCGCGCGCCGTGCGACGTCGATCAATCTGACCCGTCGTGGCTCTTGCATGCGGCCGAGTCTAACCACACGGAGCACGTCGTAATCCACTCGAAACACATCAGGTCTTGCGCTGAAACACATTCATCGCATACTTTTGCCGGAACGTTCCGGCACGCAGACGTTCCCGAACTCACATCCGATGGAGACTCCATGAACTGCAGCTGTTCCCCGTCCGACCACGTCCAGCGTTCGCGCCCGCTCGGAGACGAATCCGGTGCGCCGTACGCGACGCTCTCCGCGGACGAGCTGCAGCGGGTCTCCGAGACGCTGCGTGCCCACGGCGCACTGGGGGAGGCGCAGCGGATCGCCTACGTCGGACTCGATGAGCCGGACCGCTCCGAGGTCGCCGCCGGGCGCCCCGTCCCCCGCCGCGCCCGTGTCCAGCTGCTCGAGACCGACACCGGACGCGCTCGTGCCCTCTCGGTCGACATCGGCACCGGCGAGATCGTCGCGGACGTCGACATCGACCCGGAGCAGGACGGCCAGGTCCCCCTGCTCCAGGAGGAGCACGCGATCATCCGCGAGTTGATCGGCGCCGACGAGCGCTGGGCCGAAGCACTCGCCGCCCGGGGCATCGACGACCCGAGCACGGTCGCTCTGGCCGGGCTGTCAGCCGGGCGCTTCCCGATCGAGGGCGAGAGCGGGCGCCGGCTCGCACGGGTGCTCGGACACCATCAGCCCACTCCGCAGACCATGCCCTGGGCGCATCCGATCGACGGACTGGTGGCATACGTCGACGTCGCCGCGCGCACCGTGGTCGATGTCATCGACGTGGGCGCGATGCCGATTCCGCAAGAGACCGCGGACTATCACGTGCCCGGCACCTTCGGCCCGGAGCGGACCACGCAGAAGCCCATCGTCATCACCCAGCCCGAAGGACCGAGCTTCGCCTTCGAGGGAGACGTGATCACCTGGGAGAAGTGGTCGTTGCGCATCGGCTACGACATGCGCGAAGGACTCATCCTGCACGGCATCGGATTCGAGGACGAGGGCCGGGTCCGCCCCATCGTGCACCGCGCCTCGATCGCCGAGATGCTGGTGCCCTACGGCGACCCGGGGCCCGTGCGCTTCTGGCAGAACTACTTCGACACCGGTGAGTATCTCCTCGGCAGACTCGCGAACTCGCTGGAACTCGGCTGCGACTGCGTCGGCGACATCACCTACCTCGACGTCCCGATCGCCGACGCCCGCGGCAACGTGAAGGTGCTCCCGAACGTGATCTGCGTCCACGAGGAGGACGCCGGGGTGCTGTGGAAGCACACCGAGCAGTTCACGGGATCGAGCGACGTCCGCCGCCAGCGCCGACTCGTGATCTCGTTCTTCGTCACGGTGGGCAACTACGACTACGGCTTCTACTGGTACTTCTACCTGGACGGCAAGATCGAGTTCGAGGCCAAGGCCACCGGACTCGTGTTCACCGCCGCCTATGACGAGCGCACCGGCCGCTTCGCGAGCGAGCTGGCCCCGGGGCTCGCGGCGCCGTACCACCAGCACCTGTTCTGCGCGCGGCTGGACATGGCGGTCGACGACGGGCCTGCCGTCATCGACGAAGTCGACGTGCGGTCGCTCCCGATCTCCGACGACAACCTGCACGGCAGCGCGATCGGCTTCACCCGGACCCGGCTTCACAGCGAGCTCGAGGGGCGGCGCCGGGCCGACGCGTCGGTCGACCGCACATGGCGGGTGAGCAGCGCGACGGCCACGAACCGGCTCGGTCGTCCCACCTCCTACGTCCTGACACCGGAGGGGAAGCCCGTCCTCCTCGCACGCCCCGAATCCGTGATCGCCTCGCGCGCCCGCTTCGCGACCGCCGATCTGTGGGTCACCGCGTACGACCCCGAGGAGCGCTATCCCGCCGGCGACGTCGTCAACCAGAGCGCACCGGAGCAGGGGCTGCCGGCCTTCGTCGCCGAGGACGCCTCGCTGGACGGCGCAGACCTGGTGCTGTGGCACACGTTCGGCCTCACGCACTTCCCGCGCACGGAGGACTGGCCCATCATGCCGGTCGACAGCTGCGGCTTCACGCTGAAACCCCACGACTTCTTCGACCGGAACCCGACCCTCGACGTTCCGGCCTCCCCCACCGCCTGCGCCTGCGCTCACGAGGACGCCGGCACAGCCCGAACCGAGCACCACCTGCATCACCTCTCTGTCCGCCCGTCGTCGTCCGACGCCTGACCGGCCGTCGCCCGACATCCCGAAGGGAAACACCGACATGCACAAAGCAGCTCGTGCGGGGGTGGCCGTCGCCACCGTCGCCCTCCTCGCCCTCACCGGGTGCGCCGCCGGCGCCTCACCCGAAACCGAACCCACTCAGGACGAAGCCGCACCCGGCTTCCTCGCCGTCGCCGATGAGGCGTTCGACGGGGGCGGCGACCTCGTCGTCCAGGTCGACTACGACACCGCGGAGGCGAGCGGCCTCGACCCGCAGGGGGCCGCCACCGCCCGCTCCTGGATGCTCGAAGGGCTCTCCTACGAGACGCTCACGACGATCGATGAGAACCTCGACGTGGCGCCGAAGCTCGCCACATCCTGGGAGACTCCGAGCGACACCGAGTACGTCTTCACCCTCGCCGATGACGCCGTGTTCTCGAACGGACGCCCGATGACCGCCGCCGATGTCGTCGGCAGCCTCCAGCGGCTGATCGACATCCCCACCACCTGGACCGGACAGCTCGGCCCGGTCGCCTCGATCGAGGAGACCGGAGACCTCGAGGTCACGGTCACGCTGTCCAGCCCCTATGCGCCCTTCCTCGCGGCTCTCGCGAACACCCCCGCCGCGATCCTGCCGATGGCGGAGATCGAGTCCGGCGAGGTCGACATCACCACGGAGATGCTCGGCACGGGCCCGCTCGTCGCGACCGCTCACCGTCAGGACGAGGAGTGGACGTTCGAGCCGAACGTCCACCACCCGGATGCCGATGCCCTCGGCTTCTCCACCCTCACGGTCGACATCGTCGGCGACGAGGCGACGCGGGCAGCGGCGCTGCGCGACGGATCCGCCGACTTCGCGGTGCTGAACTCGATCGACTCCGCGGAACTCCTCGCCAACGCGGCGGACGTGACCGTGGTGGGACAGCGGAACACCGACTTCCACTACCTGATGATCAACTCCCTCACCGGCGACGAGGCGCTGCAGGATGAGGACGTGCGCTTCGCGATCAACTCCGCCATCGACCGTGACGCGATCAACGAGCTCGCGTTCGGGGGGTCGACCGCCTCCACCGGCATCACCCCCGCCGTCCTGCCCGATGCCTGCCGCGCGGAGGATCTGCCTTCCGCGGCCCGGGACGTCGCCGCGGCCAAGTCCGTGATCGACGAGGTCGGCGGACTCGAGCTCGACCTCTTCGTCTACACCGACGAGCCGGTGCTCGCACAGATCGCTCAGGTGATGCAGCAGAATCTGGCGGAGATCGGCGTCAAGGTCGAGATCCAGCAGGTCGACTTCGCCACGTACTCCGCCAAGGTCTACGGCAGCCCCGCGGACTTCGACCTCGCGCTGAGCTGGTTCGCCGGGTACGCCGATCCCGCCATGGTCACGACGTGGTGGAACCCCGAGGTCGCCGGATTCTCCGCGGTCTTCATGAAGGGGAGCGACGAGCTCGACGCCCTCATCGAGGACGGGTACACCACCGCGCCGGGTGAGGAGCGGGCCGCGGTCTTCCAGGACCTCTGCACACTCGCCGACGAGCAGAGCGAGATGGTGCCCCTGGTGCTGCGCCCCTCCACCATCGGCTGGAACACGGCGTCGTTGTCCCCGACGCTCAGCAGCGACGAGGGCTACGGCAACTTCCTGCGCTACCTCACCGAGTTCCGCGCCAACTGACATGGCCGTCGCTCTGTGGTCGCTCCGGCGCATCGGCGCCGCGCTGCTGACGCTGCTCGTCGTCTCGGTGCTGATCTTCGCCTCCGTGCGCCTCATGCCCGGCGACTACATCGACCTCGTCCTGGGTCCGCTCGCCACCGAGGCGCAGCGGGCCCAGGCGGTGGCCGCATCCGGGCTCGACGATCCGGTCGTCGCCCAGTACTTCCACTGGCTCTTCGGCGTCTTCACCGGCGACCTGGGGTATTCCTTCGTGTCCAACGTCTCGGTGTCGGAGGAGTTCGGTGCGAGACTCCCGGTCACGGCGACGATCGCGTTGCTGACGATCATCGTGACCCTCCTGGTCGGCATCCCGCTCGGGTTCATCGCCGCGCTCCGCTCGGAGGGTTCGGCCGGCGCGGCGGGTCGTATCGTCAGCGCGCTCGGCATCAGCATCCCCGAGTTCCTCCTCGCGGGACTCGTGGTCTTCGCCGTGTCGACCCTGGGTCTCGGGGTGTCGCTCGGACGCTTCGCCCCCTTCGCCGTCGATCCGGCACGCTTCTTCGGATCGCTGGTGCTCCCGGTCACGGTTCTGTCCGTCGGCTGCGTGGCCGTGGTCGCCCGGAACACGAGGGATGCCGTCATGAACGTCCTCGTCGAGCCGCACGTGCAGGCAGCCGTCGCACGCGGGGAGACACCCGGATTCATCGTGCGGCACCACGTGCTGCGCAACGCGGCGGCTCCCATCCTCACGATCGTGGGGGCACTGGTCGCCGTCCTGCTCGGAGGCACGGTGATCGTCGAGTTCGTCTTCGACATCCCCGGCATGGGCTCGTATCTGCAGACTGCCCTCGGTCGACGCGACTACGCGATCGTGCAGAGCGCCGTGCTCCTCGCCGCGGTCGTCTTCATCGCCGCGAGCCTCATCGTCGACTTGATCGCCAACGCGCTGGATCCGCGCCTGCGCCTGACCGGAGGGAGCCGCCGATGACCATCGCACCCACAGCCGCCCATCGCATCCGCGCGGCCGGACAGTCATCCCGAGGCGCGTGGCGACGCAGCGATGCCGTCCTGCGCACGGCCGTGATCGTGCTGGGGGTGATCGTCGTCGCCGCCGTGATCGCGGTTCTCTCCGGCCTGACCGGTTCCACCGATGCGACGGTCGCCGGGCGCCTCGAGGGCCCCTCCGCGATCGCTCCGCTCGGCACCGACAACCTTGGCCGCTCGCTGTTGCCTCGGCTCTTCCAGGGAACCGCGACGACACTCGTGGTCTCCCTCATCGCGGTCCTCTGCTCCGCGGTGGTGAGCACGATCCTCGGAATGCTCGCAGGATATTACGGAGGCGCCGTCAACGAAGCGGTCATGCGCGTCGCGGACGTCCTGTACGCCTTCCCCGCGCTCGTGCTCGCGATCCTCGTGTCCGCGCTCATCGGCCCCGGTCGGCCCGCCGCGATCATCAGCATCGTCGTGATCACGATCCCTCTCATGACCCGCGTCGTCCGCATCGCGACGAGAGGAGTCGCCGACCGCGACTTCATCGTGTCGGCGCGCATCAGCGGCGTGAGGACCCCCGTGATCTTCGCCCGGCGGCTGCTGCCGAACATCGCGGGCACCATCGCCGTGCAGGCGAGCTATGCCCTGTCCGTCGCGATCCTCGTCGAGGGCGGGCTGAGTTTCCTCGGCTTCGGCGTGCAGGTACCGGAGGCTTCTCTCGGACTGCTCATCCAGCAGGGGATGCTCTACATGACACAGGCGCCGCAACTCCTCATCATCCCCGGCATCGTGCTGGTGATCTCGATCCTGTGCATCAACATCATCGGCGACGGACTCCGGGACCGATTCGAACCGCGAGAGACGAGGTCCCTCCGATGACCGCCGTACGCATCAGCGACCTGGCCCTGGACTTCACCGGGACCACCACCGTCCGCGCGCTGGACGGCGTCGACCTCGACGTCGCCGCCGGGAGTTCGATGGCGATCGTCGGCGAGTCCGGGTCGGGCAAGTCCACCCTCGCCGCCGTGATCGGACGGCTCCAGCCGAAGTCCGCACAGATCGTGCGCGGAGAGCTCGAGGTCGACGGCATCGACGTGCGGAGCCTCGACCACGATGCGCTGCGCGCCTACCGCCGCGACACGCTCGCCTACATCGCCCAGGATCCGATCGGGTCCCTCGACCCGACGATGCGGATCGGTGCGCAGCTGAGGCTCGTGCTGCGGGCCATCGGCGACGACGACGGCCTGCCCCGGCAGCTCGCGCTGCTGGAGTCGATGAGGATCAGCGACCCCGCGCGGGTGGTGAGACTGTTCCCGCACCAGATCTCCGGTGGCATGGCGCAGCGCGTGGCGATCGCGATGGCGATGTGTCGCCGGCCGAAACTGCTCATCGCCGACGAGCCGACCGCGGCGCTCGACAGCCAGGTCCGCGAAGAGGTCATCCGGCTGCTGTTCACCCAGGCACGGGAGCAGAAGACGACGATCCTCTGGCTCAGCCACGATCTGCCCGCCGTCGCGCGCTGGTGCGACGAGGTGGCCGTGATGTACGCCGGACGCGTCGTGGAGCGCGGTCCCGCCGCTGCCGTGCTCGGGCGTCCCGTCCACCCCTACGCCCGCGCTCTCGCCGCCACCGATCCCTCCCGGGCACGACGCGGCGAGCGCCTGTCCAGCATCCCGGGCTCCCCGCCGGTCCTGCATGGCGAGGCCGAGGGATGTGCCTTCGCCGCGCGCTGCGCTCACCGGATCGACGCGTGCCAGGTGGTCCGCCCCGATCCCGTGCCCCCACGGCACAGCCTGTGCATCCGCGCCGCCGAACTCGGTGAAGCGGACCGCCGAGCCGGCCTGGTGCCGGACGAAGGGGTGATCGTATGAGCGACGCGACCGCACCCGCGATCGAGCTCGACGACGTCAGCCTCGCCTTCTCCTCCGGTATCGGTGCGAGTCGGCGCACGGTCACGGCGATGGCACACGTGTCGTTCTCGGTCGCCCCCGGAGAGACACTCGGCCTCGTCGGCGAATCCGGTTCGGGCAAGACGACGACGGGCTCGGTGGTCCTGGGCCTGCAGCGCCCCGACACCGGCACCGTGCGGTTCCAAGGCGCGCCGCTCGCCCGCAGTCTGCGCTCCCGCGCCGGTCGCATGCAAGCGGTCCTCCAGCACCCTCGCTGGGCGCTCGATCCACGTTCCACCGTCCTGTCCTCGGTCCTCGAACCGCTCCTCGTGCACGAGCGGCGCACCCCCGCGGTCGAGCACCGTGCCATCGCGATGCTCGAACAGGTCGGGCTCCCCGCCTCCTTCGCCGCCCGCCGACCGCATCAGCTCTCCGGTGGTCAGCTGCAGCGTGTGAGCGTGGCCCGTGCCCTCGTCACCCGTCCGGCGTTCATCGTCTTCGACGAAGCGGTCAGCGCGCTCGACGTCTCCGTGCAGGCGCAGATCCTGAACCTCATCCAGGATCTGCAGGCCGAGCACGGCTTCGCCGCCCTGTTCATCTCTCACGACCTCGCCGCCGTCCGCTACATCTCCCACCACGTGGCGGTGATGCGCGCCGGCGAGATCGTCGAGCACGCGCCGACCGACGTGTTCTACGACCTGCCCAGCCATCCCTATTCGCGTCAACTTTTCCAGGAGCTCTCATCGTGACCGACACCCACCGCCTCGCCCCCGTCCTTTCCGCCGGGCCGCGCCTCTCCAACGACGATTTCGCCCTCTCCCCCGTCCACAGCACCGACCGCGGTCTGGTCGAGTACGACTTCCCCGGGGTCCTCCTCGGGACCGCCGAGTACGCGGAGGGACCGACCGGCGCGACGGTCGTCTCGATCCCGGCGGGCGCTCGCACCTTCACCGACCGACGCGGAGGCGCCGTCGGTGCGAGCGGTCTCTACGGCTACAACCATGCGATCTGCCTCGCCGGCGGGTCCGTGTACGGGCTCTCCGCCGTCGCGGGAGTCTCCGAGGAGCTGTTCGCGCGTGTGGACCACCGGTCCGGCTTCGACCAGCTCCAGCTGGTGTCGGGAGCGATCATCTACGACTACTCGGTCCGCGACAACTCGGTGTTCCCCGACGCCGCGCTCGGCAAGGCCGCGCTGCGGGCCGCGCGTGAAGGCGTCGTGGAGGTCGGACGCGTCGGTGGCGGGGCGTCGGCGTCGTCCGGCAAGGTCGACCCCGCGCGTGTCGAGTTCACCGGACAGGGCGTCGCCTTCCGCCAGGTCGGCGATGTGAAGGTCCTCGTCGTGACGGTGCTCAACCCCTACGGTGTGATCCTCGACCGGGAGGGGCGCATCATCCGCGGCAACTACGACGACGCGACCGGAGAACGTCGCCACCCCGCACGCGACTACGAAGAGGCCATCGGCGAATCACGGCTTCTGGATTCCATGGCCGGCAACACCACGATCACGGCCGTGGTCACCAACGTGCAGCTGTCCGACGTCGAGCTGAAGCAGTTCGGACTCCAGGTGCACAGCTCGATGCACCGCGGCATCCAGCCGTTCCACACCCCGCTCGACGGCGACACGCTGTTCGCCCTCACCACCGACGAGGTCGCGCTGCCCGACGACCCCGGGTCCTCCCGCGGGCGGCTCTCGCTGAACTCGACCGCGGTCGCGACCCTCGCCGGCGAGACCGCGTGGGACGCGATCCTCTGCGCGGCGGGCTGACCGTGTACGAGTTCGAGAAGTACCTCGCCCCGTCGCAGCACGAGGTGAACGAGCTCGTCCGGCGACATCCGTTCGCGCTCATCGTGTCCAACGGCGGCGGCGAGTCCGGTGCTCCGACCGTCACCCACACGCCGGTCATCATCGAGCGCCTGGCCGATGACGGAGGCTTCGTCGGAGGCGAGCTCCTCGGACACGTCGCCCGCAAGAACCCGCAATGGCAGCACATCTCCGATGGCGACGCCGTGCTCCTGGTGTTCTCCGGCCCGCACGACTACGTCTCGCCCACGACGTACGCGGATGACCCGAACGTCCCGACCTGGGACTATGCGGCGGTCCACCTGACGGCACGGGTGACCGTGCTGGAGGACTCCGCAGACGGCATGCACGTCGTCACGCGGACCGTCGAGGAGCTGGAAGGTCTGGAGCCCACGCGCTGGGACATGACGAGCTCGCTCCCCACGTTCCAGCGCATCGTCGGCGGCATCGTCTCGTTCCGCTTCGAGATCATCGAGCAGCGCGCGGTGTTCAAGGTCAGCCAGGACAAGCCGCTCGAGGTCAGACGACGTGTGGCCGCCGCCTCACGCGCCCGAGGCTGCCCCTACGGAGACGTCGCCGAACTCGTCGAGCGCATCGGAGGAGAAGCATGATCATCCACGAGTGGACATCCGAAACCGCCGACCAGCGCGAAGAGGGCCACCGCTTCGGCCAGCACTGGGCACCGCAGCTGCGCGCGGCGCGCGACTCGTACCTCCGGCTGTTCCAGCAGTCCGGAGTCTCCGCGGAGCAGGCCAGGAGCATCGCCGACGAGTGCCGGGGCATGGTCGAGTCCTTCGCGCCCGAGGTCGCGGACGAGTTCCGTGGTGTCGCCGAGGGCAGTGGGCTGGTGCTCACCGACGTGCATCTGCTCACCGCCCGCACCGAGATCCTTGCCCGGATGACCCCGTCGATGGAATGCTCCACGATCGTCTACGTGCCCGACGACGCGAATCCTCCACGCACACTGCAGACGTGGGACTGGCATGAGACGCTCTCGAACGAGACGGTCGTCCGGCGGCTGCGCGCGGCATCCGGAGCCCGCGTCGTGACGTTCTCCGAGTTCGGGCAGCCGGCCAAGATCGGTGTCAACGACCGCGGTCTCGGCGTGCACTTCAACATCCTCCACCATCGCAGCGATGGGTCGCAGGCGGGTGTGCCGGTGCACGTGCTGGCACGGATGATGCTCGACGGGGCGCACGACGTGGCCGGCGCGGTCGCGATCGCCGAGTCCGTGCCCCTCGCCGCGTCCAGCGTCCTGACGGTGGTGTCGTTCGATGGCGTGACCCCCGAGGCCGCGGCCGTCGAGGTCTCACCCGCGGGAGTCGCCGTGCTCCCCGCCCCGCGCGGAAAGGCCCTGGCACACACGAACCACTTCCTCGACGAGACGCTCGCCGCGGGCGAGTACTCCCCCTACGAGACGACGAGCGTGCCCCGGTACCGCTGTCTGACCGACGCGGCCGACCTCGCCCGCATCGTCGACGACCGTGAGCGGGCGGTCGCCTTCGGTGCGATCCCGGACGCCCCGATCTCGGTCCGCGCACGGCCGGAGGAGCCGGAGCACCTGCGCTGGGAGACGAAGCTCACCGTGGCGCTCGATGTCGCGCACGGAGCGATCGCATTCGCCGCAGCACCGCCGTCCGAGGTCGCCACGGCCCCGTGGCGGCGCGTCGGTGTGCTCGACGAGCGCGTGCCCGGCTGACGTGCACGCGGTCCTCCATGTCGTCGCACTCCTCCCCGCCGCGGTCGGGTTGGGCGCGCTCGTCGGCATGCGGCGGGATGCGGGACGCCCGGAGATCCTCGTCGCCGCCCTGATGCTCGCTGGCATGGCCGATGTGATGACGGTGTCGCTGCTCCCGCCGGTGCTGTGGTTCGCGGTGCTCGTCATCGTCGGGATCGTGCTCGCCGCCGTGCGCCGGGCGGCGCCGGTCCCCACTGCTCGTCCGGAGGCGATGGTGTCGACGCATCTGGCTCTCGGCGTCATCACGACCGCGGTGCTCGTCCTCCTGATGCCCGGGATCCCGTCGCCCGCGGCGTCTCCGATCATCACGTCGCACGTGCACGGAGCCGTCGACACGATGCCCCTGCTGGTGAGTGCCGGGCTGGCGCTGGGGACGGTGATCCTCGCGGTGGTCGCGCTGCGGACCGAGCGCGCCTGGCCGCATCGGCTCCACCACGCGACCATGGCGGTATCGACCGTCGCGATGTGCGCGATCGTCGCGACCTGACCCTCCCCCG
>NZ_SJYZ01000041.1:0-16847 GCF_004337555.1 Microbacterium sp. PI-1
CACGGCCGATGCCCCGGCAGCGAGTCCGCGCAGGAACGCCCACCCGTCCCGCCCGCGCACGGGTCGTCCGATGCCGCGCATCGCGATGCCTCGCCACGTGTTCAGCACCGCGAGCACGGGCCGGTGCAGCGGGGTGACCGCGGCGATCCCGACGTCCACGCGGTTGTGCATGGTGTGCACGACGGGGAGTCCGTGCCGCTGCGCGTAGCGATGCCCGATGAACGCACCCCAGAAGTCGGCCTGCACGTGCACCAGGTCGACGGGGGGACGGCGGGTCATCGCCCGGTCGAGGAAGCGGTCCGTCGCCCGACCCGGCCAGCTCATCGAGTACTCGCGATCGACCGTGATCGGCATCGACGGCAGATCGACGAAGGCGCCGCCGTGAGAGCCGGATGACGCCCGCGAGCCATGCATCCTCGGCGCGACGACCGTGACGGTGTGCCCGGCTCGTTCGAGGAACTCGCGTTGGAGCCGCATCGACACCTGGGCCCCGCCGAGGGAGTCGAGGTGCTGATCGCCGAAGAAGACGATGTGCATGGCCGCTACTCCGGCAGCGGCTCGTCGCGGTACAGCGCCTCGAAGGTGTCGAGGGTGCGGTTGATGTCGTGGATCGCGACGCCGTCGAGCGAGGCCCGCTGCATCCGCTCGTACTCCGCAGGCTCCGCCGTGAGCACGTCGGTCAGACGCGCGGCGAGCTCGTCGACGTTCCCGGGCTCGAACAGGTAGCCGTTCTCGCCGTCGTGCACGAGGTGCGGGAGGGCCACGGCGTCCGCGGCGACGACCGGCAGGGCCGAGGCCATCGCCTCCATCGTCGCGATGGACTGGAGCTCCGCGATCGAGGCGATCACGAACAGGCTGGCACGGGACAGCAGGGCCCGGAGCTCCTCATCGCTCGTGCGCCCGTGGAAGGTCACTCGATCGGCGAGTCCGAGCTGGGCGGTCAGGTGCTCCAGCTGCTTGCGCTGGTCGCCGCCGCCGACGATGTCGAAGGTGGTGTCGAGCGCGGGGTCGAGCTTCGTCATCGCCTTGAGGATGACCTCGACCTGCTTCTCGGCCGTGAGCCTGCCGACGAAGATGATCCGGTTCTCGTCGCGCGGGGCGAGGACAGGCGTGTACTGGGTGCGATCGATACCGCAGCTGACCGGGATCACGCCCTTCACCTCGACCGTCTTCTCGAGGAAGTCGGCGGCACGGCGGGTGGGTGTGGTGATCGCACGGGTCTTGTCGAACGTGCGCTTGGCGTCCGCCCACGCGAACTTCAGCACGAGGTCGTCGATGAACTTCGGCATGGTGGTGTGGTCGAGGATGTTCTCGGCCATGACGTGGTTGGTCGCGATGACCGGGATGCCCCGCTCGTTCGCGATGTACGCGAGTCCGCGCCCGATCACGATGTGCGACTGGATGTGCACGACGTCCGGCTGCACCTGATCCAGGACCTTGCGGGCATAGTGCTTCGATCGCCACGGCCACACGAACCGCAGCCAGTCGTGCGGCGCCCAGCGCACCGACGGCAACCGGTGCAGGGTCATCGGCTCGCCCTCGATGACCTCGGTGTGCGGCTGGGCACGGCGATACGCCTGGTTGGGCGCCACGACGTGCACGTCGTGGCCACGCTGCACGAGGCCGGCGGCGAGGCGCTCGGCGAAACGGGCGGCGCCGTTGATGTCGGGCGCGAACGTGTCGCAGCCGATCACGATCTTCAACGGTCGGGGCGCGGATTCGGCGGCGGGGCCGCGCGACGGATCGGTCGGATCGTCGGAGGAGGTCACAGACATGCTGCCTTACGATGTGGCGGCCAAGGAGGAGCCCTGGTCGGGCGCTGGCCACTCTACCCGAGCGCCCTGATCCCCCGGCCGAGGCATACCGGCATCCCCTCAGCCTCAGCCGTTAACGTGGGAGCATGCGACTGACTGCCGAGGCCGATCCCCAGCTGTGGATTCCCGTGACGGACTCGCTCGGATGGAAGGGACGCCGGCACCGGAAGGCGGCGATCCGGATGCTGCTCGGCCAGGTCAACGCCGCCGTCGGTGCGACCGAGCGCCCCGGCTCGAGGTTCGGTGCCTGGGCGATGAGCCAGGCGGCACCGATGCTGATGAAGCGGGCCGACGGGCGCGTGCTGGTGTGGACGTGGAAGGCGGAGCCGGAGCTGGTCGTGGCGATGGCGACGGCGCAGGTACTGACACCGGAGGTCCGCATCGCCCGCGCCTCGATGCCGATGGACTACGACGACACCGAGTCTTTTCCGAGCCGACTCGGCGTGGGCGAGAAGCTCCTCGTGCCGATGCCGCCGTCTCCCGCGTCTCCCCCGTTCGCCACCTACACCTGGGACACCGGGACGCATCTGGTCACGCTGACGGCGGTGTGCAGCGACAAGGAGCGGTTCGGCACGCTGACCGGCGCGCTCGACGACCTGGCCCGCAGCCTCCGCATCGCCGACGACCTCACGGGCGGCGAATCACCCGAGGTCCTGCGTCTCGATCCCGCCTGACCGACCGCGGGAATCCCCCGCGACCCCGTCGGCCGCGTCGTACACCCGCACGCCTTCGACCCAGGTGCCGCGCACCTCGGTGAGCCCGATCTCCTCGACAGGGTGCTCGAACGGGTCGCGGTCGAGCAGGGCGAGGTCCGCCCGCATCCCCACCGCGATCGTGCCGGTGTCGTCGAGGTGGTTCACGTACGCGGATCCCGAGGTGTACGCGGCGAGCGCGGTCCCGAGGTCGATCGCCTGCTCCGGCAGGAACGGCGGATAGTCCCCCTCCCACTCGGTCGGAGCCGACCGACGGTTCACGGCCACGTGCATCGCGGCGAGCGGATTTGGCGTGCTCACCGACCAGTCGCTGCCCGCGGCGAGCACGGCTCCGGAGCGCAGCAGATCACCGAAGGGGTACTGCCAGGCGCTGCGCGTGTCCCCGAGGAAGGGGATCGTGAGGTCGACCATCTGCGGCTCCAGTGTGGCCCACAGCATCTGCATGTTCGCCGTCACGTCGAGCGCACGGAACCGGGGGACGTCGTCCGGGTGCACGACCTGGATGTGGGAGATGTGGTGCCGGTTCCCGCGCGGACCGTTGTGCAGGAGGGCGGCTTCGACCGCGTCGAGGCACTCGCGCACGGCACGGTCGCCGATGGCGTGGAAGTGCAGCGTGAACCCGAGGGCATCGAGCCGGGTCGCCGCTTCCTTGAGCAGCTCCGGCTCGACGAACGAGATGCCGGAGTCCTCACGCGGATGCCCGTGGCCGTCGCAATAGGGTTCGAGCATCGCGGCGGTGAAGTTCTCGGCCACACCGTCCTGCATGATCTTCACGCTGCGGGCACGGAAGCGACCGACGGAGCCGGCAGCGCGCCGTTCGACGATGTCCTCGATCTGCTCCAGGCCGCGCGAGCGGTCCCACCACAGGGCGCCCACGACCCGACCGGTGAGTTCCCCGGTGGCTGCCGCGGCACGGTATGCGGGCAGCGGGTCACCCGCGTCGCCGTACTCGGTGCCGACGATCGCA
Organism: Microbacterium sp. PI-1; assembly: GCF_004337555.1. Lineage (NCBI taxonomy): Bacteria > Bacillati > Actinomycetota > Actinomycetes > Micrococcales > Microbacteriaceae > Microbacterium > Microbacterium sp. PI-1. Next base: position 3,495 of record NZ_SJYZ01000041.1, read on the forward strand.
TCCTGCCAGGCGGTGACGCCGAAGGAGTGCAGGTACCGCTGCCCCTGGACGAGCGCCTCCACCAGACGCTCGACGGGCTCGGCCGGGAGCAGCCGGTTCACCAGGCCCATCGCTCCCTCGTGCAGGGTTCCGCTCGGGGCACCACCCGCGTCGCGTTCGATGCGTCCGTCCGCGGGATCCGGGGTCTCCGCGGTGATCCCGGCGAGCGCGAGCGCCCGCGAGTTCACCCAGGCGCCGTGCCCATCGCGATTGGGGAGGAAAGCGGGGCGATCGGGCACGACCGCGTCCAGATCCGCGGCCGTCGGCGTACCTCCGGGAAAGGCCGACATCTGCCAGCCACCGCCCAGGATCCATTCGTCGTCGGGGTGCTCCGCGGCGTACTCCGCGATCCGCGCCAGATACTGCTCACGCGTCGCGAGGCCCGAGAGGTCGCAGCGGAGCATGTCCAGTCCGCCCCACACCGGGTGCACATGCGCGTCCTGGAACCCGGGCACGAGGAGCCCACCGGCCAGATCGACGACCTCGGTGTCCGGGCCGATCATCTCCGACAGGTCGTGGCCGATCGCACTGATGCGGCCATCGGTGACCGCGACGGCGCGGGCGGTGGAGCGCGCTGCATCGGAGAGGAACGCCCTCCCGCCGCGGGAACCACCGGTGAAGACGAGGTCTGCCGCTGCCATGCTCAGCCTCCCGCCATCGTGCGGGCGATCTCCGTCGCCGAGTCACCGGCACGCTTGAGCACCACCGCCACCAGCGCCAGAGCGAGGAGGGTGAGTACGAGCATGATGGTCGACACCGCCGCGATCTCAGGACGGAGTCCGCTACGCAGTGCACTGAGCACGTACACCGGCCACGGTGTCGTGCCGGACACCTGCACGAACGCCGACACGACCGTGTTGTCGAGGCTCAACGTGAACGAGAGCAGGAACCCGGCGAGCACGGCCGGCATCGCCAGCGGCAGCGTGATCTTCAGGAAGGTCCGCACCGGCGGGGCGTACAGGTCGGCGGAGGCCTCCTCCAGGCGGGCGTCGAGTCCGACCAGTCGCGCGCGGACGATGTAGGACACGATCGCGATCGAGAACAGCGACTGCCCGACCACGAGCCTCATCGTTCCGTCGTTGAAGATCCCGATCCCGGCATCCTGGCCGAGGAAGACCAGCCAGGGCAGCAGCGCGACGGCATCCACGATCTCCGGGGTGACCGAGACGAGCAGCAGGAGCCCGAGGAACCACCACACCCACTTGCCGGGGTTGCGGGCCATCGCGATGCCGGCCAGGGTTCCGAGCGCGGTCGCGAGCAGGGCGGCCAGCAGGCCTGTGCGCACCGACACCAGCACCGCGTCGCGGATCGCCGGCTTGTTGACGATCGCGAGGAACGAGTCGAAGCCGAAGTGGTCCCACGAGACCAGCAGGCGGCCGACGTTGAACGAGTAGACGATGATCACCAGGATCGGCAGGAACAGGAACAGGAAGACGAGTCCTGCCCAGATCGGCAGCAGGAGACGTGCTGCTCCACGACGTGAACTCATGAGCTCTCCCCCAGGACGAGTCGGTTGCGTTGTCTGAGCGGCAGTGTCACGAGCCAGAGGAGCCCGGCCGCGACGGCGATCGAGATCATGATGACGATGATCAGCAGCACCGCCATCGCCGAACCCAACGCCCAGTTCTGCGCGGTCTGGAACTGACTCGCCACGACCTGCCCGATCATGTTGCCCTTCGCGCCACCGAGCACGGTCGCGGTGATGTAGTCGCCCATGAGCGGGATGTACACGAGCAGCACGCCCGCGATGATGCCGGGTCGGGCCAGGGGCACGGTCACCCGGAGGAAGGTCGTCGCGCTGTTCGCGCCCAGGTCCTTGCTCGCCTCGCGCAGCGGACCCGAGACCCGGTCGAACGCGACGAACAGCGGGAGGATCATGAGCGGCAGGTAGTTGTAGACCACGCCGAGCAGCACCGCACCCCGCGAATACAGCAGGTCGAGGGGACCCGGGATCACGCCGATGCCCTGGAGCAGCTGCGACAGCCAGCCCTCCGGGGCGAGGATCACCTGCCAGCCGATCGTGCGCACCAGGAAGTTCGTCCAGAACGGCACCATGACGAGGGCCAGCAGCAGTCCGCGCTTCGACGGCGGCGCCTTCACGGCGATCCAGTACGCGACCGGCGCCCCGATCACCAGGCACAGCAGCGTGCCGAGGATGCCGATCCACAGGGTGTTCAGGAAGGTGCTGAAGAACGTGGGCGAGAGGGCCTCGAGGTACCGGTCGAAGGAGAGGTGGTCGAGGGCGTGGGTGGCGAAGATGCTCGGCTTGTAGCCGAAGCTGAAGACGATGACCATGCCGATGGGGGCGACGAAGAAGATCAGCAGCCACACCCAGGCGGGGATCGCGAGACCGAACTTGAGCTTAGGCACCGGCGGCCGCCTTCATCGAGTTCCAGATCGCGACGACCCGGTCCTGAGCGTCCGTCAGCTTGCCCTCATGCATGGTCTGCACCTGCTCCTCGTCGAAGAACACCATGTCGAGCCGTTCCAGACCCGCGGCCTCCGCGGCTTCGCGGACGCCGGAGATGCCCGTGTCGTAGCCGATGTAGTCGACCTGCGCGAGCTGCACATCGGGCTGCAGGACGAAGTTGATGAACGCGTGCGCCGCTTCGGGGTGCGGCGCGCCCGCGGCGATCGCCCAGTTGTCCATCCACAGTTCGGTGGCCGGACTCCCGAGCACCCATTGCCAGCGGTCGGGGTCGTCGGACTCGAAGATGCCCAGGCGCGCGTCACCGTTGTAGGACTGCAGCAGAGCGTGCGACGCCTGCGGGATCGACGAGCCGCCCGGGTAGGAGTCGAACGCCGAGATGTGCGGCGCCAGATCCTTCACCAGGAAGTCCTCGACCGCGTCCAGGTCGTCGGGGTCGGTCGTCGTCCAGTCGATGCCGTTCGCCCAGAAGTAGATGCCGAGCAGCGGCGCCGGGTCATCCAGCACCGAGGTGGAACCGGACGCCTCGTTCTGTGCGGCGTCGATGAAGTCGTTCCAGGTGGTCAGCTCCCGCGAGATCACCCGCTTGTCGTAGACGAACCCCGTGGTGCCCCATGCCTTGCACACCGAGTACTCGTTGCCCGGATCCCAGGCGCGCCCGCGGAACTCCGGGGCGACGTGCTTCATGTTCGGCAGCAGATCGAGGTTGAACTTCTGCAGCAGCCCGTTCTCGGCCATCGGCCCCACGAAGACTCCGGTCGGCACGACGATGTCGTACCCCGACGTGCCTCGGGCTGCGACCAGCTTGGCGATCAGCTCCTCGTTCGAGTTGAAGGCGTCGAGCACGATCCGCGGACCGTTCTCGGCCGTGAACTGCTCGAGCACCTCCGGCGCGTCGTAATCGCCCCAGCTGTAGATGGAGAGCTTGTCCTCCAGCGGTCCGCCCTTGGCGTGCACCGCCGCGGCGTTCTGGCCGGGGGCGCAGGCGGTGAGCACGACGGCCCCGCCCGCCAGCAGCGCGGTGGCGAGGAACCCGCGACGGGAGAGTTCGGTGCGGATCACGCGGGCGGCGCTCCGGTGCGCGAGCACGCGGACCGGAGGAGCGCCCGTCACCGGCCTCCCTCCTTGGGAAGCGCGATCACGTGCGTGGCGGTGGTCGGGATGCCGTCGGCGGCGAAGAGTCGCACATCCGCGGGATCCCACACGCAGCGAACCTCCTCGTCGACTCCGACGCGCGGCGCGGTGGGCGCCGGCATCCTTGAGAGGAACGTCGCATCTTCGCCGACGCGCACGGCGACCTGCATGGTCTCGCCGAGATGCGAGACACCGAGCACACGACCGCGCGCGCCGGTGCCTTCCCCCTGCTCGAGCCGCACATACTCCGGGCGGATCGCGGCGACGGCGGGCTGCCCGGCAGCGACCCGCTCCCCGCCCCAGCGCCCGGAGATCGCACCGATCGCGGTGTCGACGGCATCTCCGTCGGAACGGACGGTGCCGTGTACGAAGTTCTGCTGGCCGATGAACGAGGCCACATACGCGGATGCCGGTTCCGCGTAGATCGCCGCCGGCTCGTCGAGCTGCTCGATCCGGCCCGCGCGCATCACGGCGATCCGGTCGCTCATCGACAGCGCCTCGGCCTGATCGTGCGTGACGAAGACGAACGTGGTGCCGAGTCGCGCCTGCAGGAGCTTCAGCTCGAGCTGCATCTCCTCGCGCAGCTGCCGGTCGAGGGCGGCGAGCGGCTCATCGAGCAGGAGCACGCTGGGGCGGTTGATGAGGGCTCGCGAGAGGGCGATGCGCTGCTGCTGACCGCCCGACAACTGGGTGGGCTTGCGATCGGCGAAGCTGCGCAGCTGCACCATGTCGAGCGCCTCGCTCACCCGGGTCCGCTGCTCCGGCTTGGGAACGCCTCGCTGCTGCAGTCCGTACGCCACGTTCTCCGCGACCGACAGGTGCGGGAACAGCGCGTAGGCCTGGAAGACCGTGTTCACCTCGCGTCGATACGGCGGCAGACTCAGCACGCTCCGGCCCGAGATGCTGATGTCACCGGCGTCCGGATACTCGAAACCCGCGATCATGCGCAACGTCGTGGTCTTGCCGCAGCCCGAGGGTCCGAGCAGCGAGAGGAATTCCCCCGGCTGCACGTCGAGGGTCAGATCGTCGACGGCCACGGCGGTGCCGTAGCGCTTGGTGACGCGGTCGATGCGTACCGCACCGGTGGCTGTGGGTGTGTCGAGCGTCGCCGAAGACGCGGGCAGAGTGCCGGGCATGGAGCCTCCCCATTGAGAATCGCTTGCGGCGAGTCTGTCACAGGAAGGGCCTCAGGTATAGCGAAATCGGAAGTCTCTTGATCAATTCGCAACGGTATCCGTTGCGATTCTCGAAACCTGCGACCGATTAGCGCCTCGGGGTGATCTCCTACTTGCGGTCGAAGTCGAAGGCCTTGAGCAGTTCGAGCACGGCCTTGTCGCGCTCCTCGCCGCCCTCATCGAACATGTGGGTGACGTGCGTGCGCAGGTGGTTCTCGAGCAGCAGCCGGTTCAGCGATTCGAGGGAGCGCTGGATCGCCCGGGACTGCGTGATGATGTCCATGCAGTACTCCTCGTTCTCGATCATCCGCGCGACACCGCGCATCTGCCCCTCGAGGATGCTGGTGCGGTGCAGAGCACGCTTCTTGATGTCTTCGATCACCCCTTGAGGGTACTCCGCCCGCTGCGAAGCGAGACCTCCCGCCCACGCCCACCGTGAAAGGATGACGTCATGCCGCGAACACCGATGACGCAGCTCTCGCCCTCCGACCAGGAGCGCCTCCGCGCGCTCCGGCGCATGAAGGCGGTCGCCCTCGGAGCGCTGCTGTTCATGGCCGTCGTGTTCGTGATCGCGTTCGCCTTCCAGCAGCGGGTCGGCTGGCTCGGCTATGTCCGCGCCGCCGCCGAGGGAGGGATGGTCGGTGCGCTCGCGGACTGGTTCGCCGTCACCGCGCTGTTCCGCCGTCCGCTCGGGCTGCCGATCCCCCACACCGCGATCATCCCCAACCGCAAGGACGAGATCGGACGCACGCTCGGAGAGTTCGTCGAGACCAACTTCCTGGCCGGAGACGTCGTGCGCACCAAGCTCTCCAGCACGCACATCGCGCTGCGCGCCGGAGAGTGGCTGCGCGAGCCTCCGCATGCCGAGCGGGTGGGTGCCGAAGGAGCCACGATCGCGACCGCCGTCCTGGGCGCACTGAGCGACGACGACGTGCGCGACCTCATCACCGACCTCGCCCGCGAGCACCTGGTGGCTCCGGAGTGGGGGCCGCCGGCCGGTGCCTGGCTCGAGAAGATCGTCGATGCGGGGGCCCACCACGGCGCGGTCGACCTCGCCGCCGACAGCATCGCGCGGTGGCTCGACGCGAACGCCGCATCGTTCACCGGTCTCGTCTCTCGGCGTCTCCCCGGCTGGGTGCCGAAGCTGGCCCATCGCTTCGTCGACGACACGGTCTACCACGAGGCGATCAAGTTCGTGCACGCGGTACAGGCCGATCCGCATCACCCCGCGCGCATCGCGGTCGACGGCTACCTGACCCGCCTGGCGGACAACCTGCAGAACGATCCGGCCACGCGCGCCAAGCTCGAGAACGCCAAGGCCTCGCTCTTCGACAGCCCGCGGGTCGGCGCTCTGGCGGCTGAAGCGTGGAACACCGCGAAGAACGGCCTGCTGACCGCTCTCGCCGACCCCGACAGCGGGCTGCGTCGTCGGGCGGTGCAGGCGCTGCAGGAAGTCGGCGAGCGCCTGACCACCGACGTCGCCCTGCAGCACCGCGTTGACACCTGGGTGTCGGACGCCGCCGTCTTCCTCGTCGACCGCTACCGGCACGACATCGCCTCGATCATCACCGATACCGTCGAACGCTGGGATCCCGCCGAGACGACCGAGAAGATCGAGCTCATGGTCGGCCGCGACCTGCAGTACATCCGCCTGAACGGCACCTTCGTCGGCGCCCTCGCGGGTCTCGCCATCTTCTCCCTCGCCCACGCCCTGATCCCCGGAGTCTGACCATGACGCCCTCTTCCCGACCGTTGAGTCACGACCCGCTCTGGCCCCGCGCCGGCTCCTGGCCCGCTTTCACGGCTGCGGCGGATGCCGTGCTGCTCGGGGTGCCGACCTGGCGCACGTCACTCTCGCCGACCGGAGCCCACGCGACCCCGGCCGCCATCCGCGAAGCGCTTCCCCGCTACGGGACGACGCTGATGGGTCCGCCGGTGCTCGAACTCGACGAGGTTCTGCGCATCGCGGATGCCGGCGATGTGAGCGATCCGGACGGCGCGGACGGCGAGGCGAGGGTCATCTCCCGCGTGCGTGAACTCGCCGAGGCGACGAAGCTCGTGATCGCACTCGGCGGCGACAACTCGCTCACGTATCCGGTCGCGCTCGGCGCCGAAGCCACGGGCCTCATCACGTTCGACGCGCACTTCGACCTGCGCGACGGCGTCTCCAACGGCACACCGGTACGACGCCTCGTGGAAGACGTCCCGACCGCGTCCGCACTGACGACCACCCGGATCGACCCGACCAGGATCGTCCAGATCGGCATCGCCGACTTCGCGAACTCCGCCGCCTATGCGCGGCGCGCGGCCGACTGGGGCATCCGCGTCGTCACGCTCGACGAGGTGCGCCGTCGCGGCATCGACGACGTCGTCGCCGAGGCGCTCGAGCTCGCCGGTGCGGGGGCGGCCCCGCGTGTGCACCTCGACATCGACGTCGACGTCTGCGACCGGTCGGTCGCGCCCGGCTGCCCAGCGAGCGTCCCCGGTGGGCTCCACGCGTGGGAGCTGCGCGCCCTCACGCGTGCCGTCGCCGCGGATGGGCGCGTCGTCAGCGCCGACCTCGCCGAGGTCGATGCGACCACGGACGCGGAGGACGCCCGCACCGTCCGTCTGGCGGCGCTGTGCGTGCTCGAGCTGCTGGCCGGCCTCGCGTCCCGGCGATGAGGATCGTCGTCTCCGGTACGCACGCGAGTGGCAAGAGCACTCTGATCGCGGACTTCCTCGCCGCGCATCCGGAGTATCTGTCGCTCGGTGACCCGTTCGACGACCTCGAGCAGGAGGCGGTCGACCCGTCCGGGGAGGCGAGCTTCGCCGGCCAGCTGCGGATAGCGGCCAGACGCCTGCACGCCACGGCGGGTCAGCAGGACGTGATCGCCGAGCGGGGACCGCTGGACTTCGCCGCCTACCTCATCGCCCTCGAACGGCTCGGGCGGAGCGACGGCGCACTCGTGGAACGTGCGATCGCGATCGCCGAGGACTCTCTCGCTCGCGTCGATCTGGTCGTGCTCGTCCCGCTCGATGCACGCCGGTCGATCCGCATCCCCGCGGACGAAGACCCCGCACTGCGCGAGGCGATGGACCAGGCTCTGTTCGACCTCGCGGACGATCTCGCGCAGGACACCGGAGTGCGTCTCCTCACGGTCGCCGGGGACGGTGAGACGCGGCTGGCCACGCTGGTCGAGGCCATCGGGGAGTGACGGCGTCACCCTACCGGGTCGCCGTCCTTCCACACCTGCCGCACGAGCGGGACCCCCGGCCGGTACGCGAGGTGGATCCTGGTCGGTGCGTCCAACAGCACGAGATCGGCCCTGGCACCGGGGGCGATCACCCCGACGTCGTCCCGGCGGAGTGCCTTCGCTCCGCCGGCCGTCGCCGCCCACACGGCTTCCCCCGGGGTCATCCCCATGTCCCGGACGGCCACGGCGATGCAGAACGGCATCGATGAGGTGAAGCTCGACCCCGGGTTCGTGTCGCACGCCAGCGCCACGGTCACGCCCGCGTCGATCAGGCGCCGCGCGTCCGGATACGGCTGCCGCGTCGAGAACTCGACACCCGGCAGCAGAGTGAGCACGGTGTCGGAGCCGGCGAGCGCTCCGACATCGGCATCCGTCAGATAGGTGCCGTGGTCGATCGACGCCGCGCCGAGCTCGACCGCCAGGCGAACGCCGTCGCCCGGGCCGAGCTGGCTCGCATGCACCCGGGGCGCGAGTCCGCGCGCGATGCCGGCCTCCAGCACCCGACGCGACTGCGCCACCGTGAAGGCTCCGGTCTCGCAGAACACGTCGATCCACTTCGCGTGCGGAGCGCAGGCATCGAGCATGGGCCCGGTGACCAGATCGACGTACTCGTCCGACCGCTCGGCATACTCGGCGGGGACCACGTGCGCGCCGAGGAACGTCACCTCGGGCGTCACCTCGGCGGCCAGGCGCACCAGGCGCTCCTCGTCGACGACGCTCAACCCGTAGCCGCTCTTGATCTCGACGGTCGTCGTGCCCTGCGCGAGCATCTCGTCGAGGAAGCCGCGCAGACGTGCACGCAGCTCATCCTCGGTTGCGGCACGCGTGGCGGCCACGGTCGAGCGGATGCCACCGGCGGCGTACTTCTGCCCTGCCATGCGGGCCTCGAACTCGGCCGCGCGGTCGCCGCCGAAGACCAGGTGGCTGTGACTGTCGACGAACCCGGGGATCACGGCGCGCCCACCGGCATCGATCTCCTCCTCGGCGACGGGCGCATCCGCAGCGGCGCCCACCCAGGCGATCCGTTCGCCCTCGATCAGCACGGCCGCATCGGTCAGGGTTCCGGTACGGTCACCGGGCCCGTCGCCGTGCAGCGCGACATTGGTGGTCAGTTCCGCGATGTTCGTGAGGAGCGTTGCCATGTCCTGAGCCTCTCAGAGCATCGGTATGTTCAGGCCACGCTCATGCGCGATCTCGCGGGCGTGCTCGTAGCCCGCATCGACGTGACGCATCACCCCGGTGCCGGGGTCGTTCGTCAGCACGCGCTCCAGCTTCTCCGCGGCGAGCGCAGTGCCGTCGGCGACGGTGACCTGACCGGCGTGGATCGAGCGGCCGATGCCGACGCCGCCCCCGTGATGCAGCGACACCCACGAGGCGCCGGAGGCCGTGTTGAGCAGCGCGTTCAGCAGAGGCCAGTCCGCGATCGCGTCCGAGCCGTCCTTCATCGCCTCGGTCTCCCGGTACGGCGATGCCACCGACCCGGAGTCGAGGTGGTCGCGACCGATCACAATCGGCGCCGACAGCTCACCCGAGGCGACCATCTCGTTGAACCTGAGTCCGGCGAGGTGACGCTCCTTGTAGCCGAGCCAGCAGATGCGGGCGGGCAGCCCCTCGAAGTGGACCTTCTCGCCGGCCTTCTCCAGCCAGCGGTGAAGGGCGGCATCGTCGGGGAAGAGCTCGGCGATCGCACGGTCGGTCTTGTAGATGTCCTCGGGATCGCCGGAGAGGGCCGCCCAGCGGAACGGTCCGCGTCCTTCCTCGAACTGCGGGCGGATGTATGCCGGCACGAACCCGGGGAACTCGAACGCCCGATCGAAGCCTCCGAGCTGAGCCTCGGCACGGATCGAGTTGCCGTAGTCGAACACGGCTGCACCGGCATCCTGGAATGCGACCATCGCCTCGACGTGCGCGGCCATCGACGCACGCGAACGGCGCGTGAACTCTTCGGGGTCGCGTTCCGCCTCGGACTTCCAGTCCGCCACGGTGATGCCGACCGGGAGGTAGGCGAGCGGATCGTGGGCGCTGGTCTGATCGGTCACGATGTCGATCGGAACGCCCCGACGCCGCAGCTCGGGGAACACCTCGGCCGCGTTGCCGACCACTCCGACCGAGAGGGCTTCGCCCGACTCCTTGGCCGCGACCACTCGGGCGACGGCCGCATCGAGGTCGGTCGTGTACTCGTCGAGGTAGCCGTGCTCCACGCGCCGGGCGAGACGCGACTCGTCCACGTCGACGATCAGCACCGCGCCGTCGTTCAGGGTCACGGCGAGTGGCTGAGCGCCGCCCATCCCGCCCGCGCCGCCCGTGAGGGTGAGTGTGCCACGCAGAGAGTCACGACCGAGGGAACGGGCCACGGCGGCGAACGTCTCGTAGGTCCCCTGCAGGATGCCCTGCGTGCCGATGTAGATCCACGATCCGGCCGTCATCTGTCCGTACATGATGAGCCCGAGTTCCTCGAGCTTGCGGAACTCCGGCCAGGTGGCCCAGTCCCCCACCAGGTTGGAGTTGGCGATCAGCACGCGCGGCGCCCACTCGTGGGTGCGGAAGACGCCCACCGGCTTGCCCGACTGCACCAGCAGCGTCTCGTCCGGTTCGAGCTCGTCGAGGGTGCGCACGATCGCGTCGTACGCCTCCCAGCTGCGTGCCGCCTTTCCCGTGCCGCCGTAGACGACGAGGTCTTCGGGGTGCTCGGCGACCTCGGGATCGAGGTTGTTCATCAGCATGCGCTTGGCGGCCTCGGCACCCCAGCTCTTCGCCGTGCGCTGGTTGCCCCGGGCGGCGCGGACGACGCGGGACCCAGTAGCGGTGGGCTCAGGTGCGGTGGACCCAGTAGCGGTGGGCTCAACCATGGATGTGCTCCTTTGCGATGCGGGCGACGGCGCCCGATTGGACGAGGGCGGTGACGGCCTCCATCTCCGGGGAGAGGAAGCGGTCGGGTCCGGGACCCGCTGCGACGGTGCGGACGAGATCGCGCACGGCGCCGGTCACCGGTCCGGCCTCCAGCGGTGCCCGGAGGTCGAGAGCACGCGCGCCGGTGAGGATCTCGATGGCGAGCACTCGGCCGAGGCCGTCGATCGCGCGCCGCAGCTTGCGGGCGGCGGCCCATCCCATCGAGACGTGATCCTCCTGCATGGCGGAGGACGGGATCGAGTCCACCGACGCCGGCACGGCCAGGCGCTTGAGCTCGGAGACGATACCGGCAGCCGCATACTGCGCGATCATCAGGCCGGAGTCGACACCGACCTCGTCCGCGAGGAAGGGGGGCAGACCGTGGTTGCGGGCGGGGTCCAGGGCGCGGTCCGTGCGCCGCTCGGAGACCGAGGCGACATCGGCGACCGAGATCGCGAGGAAGTCGAGGACGGCCGCCACCGGAGCACCGTGGAAGTTCCCGTTGGACTCGATGCGCCCGTCGACGGTGATCACGGGATTGTCGATCACGCTGGCGAGCTCGCGGTCGGCGATCATCGCGGCGTGTGCCATCGTGTCGCGCGCCGTGCCGTGCACCTGGGGCGAGCACCGCAGCGAGTACGCGTCCTGGACACGCCCGTCATCCGGTCCCTTGTGGCTGGCGACCATCGGCGAGTCCGCGAGGAACCGGCGCAGGTTGCCGGCCGACTCCGCCTGCCCCATCTGCGGTCGCAGGGCCATCAGGTCGGCAGCGAACACCGCGTCGGTCCCCAACTGGGACTCCACCGACATCGCCGCGGCGACATCGGCGGTGACGAGGAGCGTCTCGAGATCGTGCAGGGCCAGCACCAGCATGCCGAGCATGCCGTCCGTGCCGTTGATGAGAGCGAGCCCTTCCTTCTCGACGAGGGTCAGGGGCTCGATCCCGGCGCGTGCGAGGGCAGCGGAGGCCGGTACCAGCTCCCCGGAAGCATCACGCACCTCCCCCTCTCCCATCGCGGCGAGGGCGATGTGGGCCAAGGGGGCGAGATCGCCCGAGCAGCCGAGCGAGCCGTACTCGCGCACGACCGGCGTGATGCCGGAGTTCAACAGCGCCGCGTAGGTCTCGACGACGATCGGCCGGACGCCCGTGCGCCCCGAGGCGAGGGTCTGCAGACGCAGGAGCTGAAGCCCGCGGACGACCTCGCGCTCGACCTCGGCGCCGGTGCCCGCGGCGTGCGACCGGATCAGACTCGCCTGCAGCTGGAAACGACGATCCGGCGCGATGAAGGTGGTCGCGAGGGCACCGAAGCCTGTGGAGACGCCGTAGTGGGGATTCGGATCGGCAGCGAGACCGTCGATCACTCGACGGGTCTCGGCGACCCGAGTGAGTGCATCCTGGAATATCGACACAGGAGCGTCGTGGCGGGCGACGGCGACGACGTCGGCAGGCGACAGCGGTGCCGCTCCGACAATCACGGGGGCGAGTTCGGTCATGACTCGATTCCACACCCCGTGGGGCCTGCGGGGCACCCGTTCGTGCCATGCTGTGTCTGTGATCCCAGACAAGCCAGAGGCCGCGAAAGTCCCCGCCGCCGACCACACGCTGCGCATCCTGAGCTATCTCGCCGGACGCCCCGCCCCGGTGGCGGCGTCGGCGATCGCACGGGAGCTCGAGCTCCCCCGCTCGACCGTGTACCACCTGCTGTCCACGCTGGCGGCTCACGGCTTCGTGCTCCACCTGCAGGAGGAGCGCCGCTGGGGCCTCGGCACATCGGCGTTCGAGCTCGCCGGCGGGTACACCCGACAGCAGCCGCTCGCTCGGCGAGGCGCTCCCCTGGTCGCGGCGCTGTCCGACCGCCTGGGCGAGAGCGCCCACCTGGCAGTGATGAGTGGTGGGGACGTGCTGTACATCGTCGAGGAGCGTGCGCCACGCCGCCCCGCACTGGTGACCGACGTCGGAGTCCGCCTTCCGGCTCACCTCACCGCGTCGGGCCGGGCCATGCTGGCTGCGCTGCCCCGCGAACAGGTGCGCGCGCTCTACCCCGATACGTCTGCGTTCCCGGTTCGCACGGGCCAGGGGCCGCAGACACCACGCGAGCTGCGGGAGCTGTTGCGCGAGGTTCGAGCGCGGGGATACGCGACCGAGGACGGTGAGGTCGCGGTGGGCCTGCGCAGCGTCGGCGCAGCCGTCCTCGATGCCGCGGGATGGCCGGTCGCAGCCGTCGCCGTGACCTGGGGCATCGAAGAGTTGGACGAAGCTCTTCTGGCCAGGGCTGTGCAGGAGACCGCAGCCCTGCTGGAGTCTCGGCTGAGACGGTGAGACTTAACGCAAAATGGCCACCCAGCGTTGGGTGGCCATTTTGTTTAAAAGGAGTCCGGCGGTGTCCTACTCTCCCACAGGGTCCCCCCTGCAGTACCATCGGCGCTGTGAGGCTTAGCTTCCGGGTTCGGA
>NZ_SJYZ01000042.1:0-16239 GCF_004337555.1 Microbacterium sp. PI-1
AATGTGAAAGCGGCCGCGATTTCCGACAAGTTTCGTGAGACAACCGGCAGTTTCCGCAGCGCACCACTCACCCGTCTTTCCGGGGGTGCTCCGTCTCACCAACCGACAAGTTTCGTGAGATCGGACACCTTCTCACGAAAGGTGGCGGATTCTCGCGTAGTTGGCGGAACGACTCACGAAACGTGTCTGATGCTCACGAGAGGTGTCGGACCTGTGATTTTCGGCAGGGTCATCGACCCCGCCGGAAACGATCGTTTACGGCGGTGTGCGCTGTCAGGCTTGTGATGGGCTGCCGGAACGGATCACCAGAACCCGCTTTCGGCAGACGGATTCGACGTGGTCGGCTAGTGCTCATTCCTTCGTTGGTCAGCGGGGCCAGAAGTGGCGCGTCGGGCCTAGAGCAGTCGGGGCCAGACCCAGGCGAGGTCCTGGATCGACGGGGCGAGCGGTTGGTCGGGGCGGGGGAGGGCGGACGTGAGCATGAGCCCGGAGGCGATCTGCGTGATCAGTGTGGCGGACGTGTGGAGTTCTTCTCGGGTGCGGTCGGGCGCGATGTCGGTGAGTTTGAGCGTGATGATGCTCTGCACCTCGTCGGCGAGGGGGCGCAGCCGGAGCGCCTGACGTTCGGCGAGAGCGGGTGATGTCGAGAGGAGAGCGATCCGGGCGAGGAGGAGTTCGTGGTCGCTGTCCCCGGGTGTCGGGAGTCGCACGAGGTTGAGGGCGCCGGCGAGCACACCGACAGTGGTGGAGCTCAGGTATTCACGGGTGCGCTGCTCGTCGACCTGGGGGAGATCCTTGCCGAGAAGTGCGTCTTCCTTCGTGTCGAAGTGGTTGAAGAACGTGCGCTGAGCGATGCCGGCTTCCGCGCAGATCTGATCGACGGTCACTGCCGCTACGCCGTGCTCTGTGGCGAGGCGCACCGCGGCGGACTCGATGGCGCGCGCGGTGGCTCGTCCTCTCGCGTTGCTGTTCCCGCGCGCGCTCATCGTTTCGCTCATCCTCTATTCGTACCGCAGGGCGTCGATCGGGTTCTTCTTCGCCGCTCGTCGCGCGGGAAGTGTTCCGGCGAGGAAGGCGATGATGACGATGAGTGCGATGACGCCGATGATCCCGCTGGGCTGGAAGAGCAGGACGGTCAGGCCCGAGAGCCCCGAGAGAGGCCCGCTGGCGAGTGTGCCGTTGAGTGGCAGCCCGACAGCGATCGCAACGACCACGCCGAGCGCGCTGCCGAGGAAGCCGATCACGGCGGCTTCGAGGCTGAAGAGGGTGAAGATGCGGCCGCTGCCCATTCCCATCGCCTTCATCAGGCCGATCTCTCTTGTTCGTTCCTGCACGCTCATCAGGAGCGTGTTCACGATGCCGAAGGCGGCGGCAAGGAGCGCGATAATCGCGAAGGCGTTCAGCACGCCCGTGATCCCGGTGATGATCGTCTGCACGACTCCGAGTTGATCTTCGATGGTCTGGGCCGACATCCCGGCCTCGGTGATCCTGTCTTTCAGCTGCGCGATCTGAGCATCAGTGGCGTCCGCGTCGAAGTAGGCCACGGCCACCTGGTAGCGGTCGGGAGCGCTGGAGCCAGCTTTCTGCTCCTGGGCGATCGCGGCAACCAGCGCCGAGTTCGCGCCCGCTCCCGCGCTGAGCAGGCTCGTGTTCGAGACACCCACGACGGTGGCGGTCTCGGCGTGCTGTGTTCCGGTGACGTCGGTGAATCCGAGCGTAAGGGTGGCGCCCACCGCCTCTTCGTTGCTGCCCAGGTCGAGGGGATCGACATAGTCCTCGGGCAGGATCACCTGATACTCGGAGCTCGACGAGTCCAGCTGATCGCCCGCGGTGAGGTCGGCCTGGGCGATCGAAGAGGTTGGCGCGATCGTGAACTGGTACCTGTCGCTGCCATCGGCCTCCACGTAGTCGATGGCGACTGTCGACACGGGTTCCACGTCCCGGAGACCACCGATCTCAGAGAGTGTCCTGATGTCGGAGTCCGACAAAGCACTTGTGGAGCCAGTCAGCGGATTGCCGGTGCCCGTTCCGGGGCTGGAGGTCGCGGGGTCGTACTTTTGCGGACCGCTGTCGGTAGCGGTCGCGCTCGAGTCCTTGGACACGAGGAACACGTCGTTCGCGCCGAGAGACGCGACTTGCTTGGTGACGTAGTCCGACACTCCGGCCCCGAGGGCCGTCGTGAGAGTGAGGGTGAACGCGCCGATGAACAGCGCGAGGACGGTGAGGGTCGTGCGCAGCTTGCTTCGGAACGTGTTCGCGAACGCGGTCCGGATCAGATCGGTAGTCTTCATGCCGCCACCTCCGCCGTGTCGACGATGCGGCCGTCCCGAACGAGGATCTGGCGGTCGCACCGAGCGGCGAGATCCTCGTCGTGCGTGACGAGCACGAGAGTGATCCCCCGCTCCCGATTCAGCTGGAACAGCTCCTCCTCCACCAGGCTCCCCGTCGCCGAGTCCAGGTTGCCAGTGGGCTCGTCCGCGAAGATCACCGCTGGCTCACCGACCAGCGCGCGAGTGAGGACCACGCGCTGCTTCTGTCCACCGGAAAGATCGCTTGCCCGATTCTTGGCCTTGTCCTTCAGGCCGAACTTCTGCAACGCCGCAAGGCCGCGGGCGCGACGCTCGCGCCCAGAGACACCGGCAATCTTCAGCGGCAGAGTCACGTTATCCAGAACGGACGTGTTCGCGGTGAGGAAGAACTGCTGGAACACGAACCCGAACTGACGGTTGCGCAGCTCGTTCACCTCCCGCGGCCGCAGCCCGGAGGCGTCGCGCCCCTCGACGATCACGGCGCCCTCGTCCGGCGCGTCCAGGAGGGCGAGCAGATGCATCAGCGTCGACTTGCCCGACCCGCTCTTCCCGACGATCGCCACGGACTCGCCTTGCGGATCCGCACCGTGACGTCGTCGAGGGCCCGGAACCGCCCTTCGCCCTTCCCGTACCACTTGGACAGCCCACGCGCCTCCAGGAGGGGAGAGGACTCTTGCTCACTGTTCATGGCAGTAACTGTAGCAACTTTCTACAGTTACTGCCATAACGAGGCGAGCTCATCAGGTGGAACTTGCACATACCTTCCGGGCGGCCGGAAAGGATCGTTTCTGGCACGACGCCGCCGAACGGGCCAGATGGGCACCAACTAACGTCCTTCAGAACCGTCGATCTACGGAGGTAATCGGCGGGGCGTCCGCTGCCCGCCCCGGTCGACGTCGAGAAGCTTGAACCGGTCTGTCAGTATGGCGTCATGTCCGGCACACACAAGCTCGCGCCTGTACTCGCCGCACTCGCCTTGGCTGCAGCCGCGCTGGCCGGGTGCACCGCCACAGTGCCAGCGGCAGATCAGACATCTAAGTCATCCGCTCCCACGGCTGTCGGCGACCCAAGTACCGGGGCTATGCCGACGCCGGGATCGACCGAGCCGGAATCCTGCTTCGGCATGTCGGAGGTCTACGGAGACGGCGGCGGTCTGTATTGGGAACGGCGGGGGACTCTCCGAGATCTGGGCCCACGTGAGTTCGCGCGGGGCGAGGTGACAGTCGATGGGGACGGCACTCCCGTGACCTATACCGTTCAGCCTGGAGGCGTCGAGGCGGTGGTCGCTGAACGACTCTGCGCGTACTCAGCTCTTGCCTCGATGAACCACAGGCGCGACATTCACCCCGGCCAGGTGCTTTGGCTCACGCCCGACCCCGACCTCCCTTGGGTGCCGTACTACAACCCTTGGGATGCGCCTGCCGGGTTCCCGCAGATTCCTTACCAGCAGGCGATTGAGTCTGCCGGCGCGGCCGTTGACGCCGGTGATGTGGACACCGTGCGGAAGATCTGGAACGGCACCCTGAAGGCTATGTTCACCAGCCAGGAAACCGTCGCCGCCGTCCAGAAGGTCGTCGACTCCGGCGACCTCAACGCCCTCCGCCAACTCTTCTCCTGACGCGGTCATATTTCGGAGTCGGCTCCGTGGGCCGGCTACTAGGCTCACAGCGTGGACACCGCTACGCCCTTCGACCAAGCCGCGTGGGTCGCGAAACAGAGAGCGGCCAAGCGGCGACGGGTGATGTGGACCGCGCTCATCATCGCGGCAGCGCTGCTGGCATTGTTCTACGGCGGACGCGTCGCCTGGCTGACCATGATGGCGACGGAAGGGGACGTCCCGCCGGCGTCGTCGGTTCCGCTGCCGGAGGGGGCGGAGGTACTCGGCGACAGCATCGGCTGTGGAAGCGGCGGATGCTCGGTGACCTTCACCGTGCGACCTCCCGCGGGACAGTCCCCGCAGGCGCTCGCAGAAGAGATGGGCGCCACCCCGCAGATGTCGATACCCGGCACTTTCTGGGACCCTCGCACCGTCTGGGTGTCGGCGCGACCGGCGGGCAGTGTCCTGAACCTCATCGTCGACTACTGGTCCACGGAGTGGATTCCGTAGAATTCCACGCTCACGACGCTCCCGCGAGACCGGACGAGATCCAGAAGCCGTCGAATCCGGGGCCGAGGTCTTCGATCTCATCTCGATACCGAGGTGCCACGGGGGTGCAACATTGAAGTTGCAGTTCAGTTCGCCAAGAACCGTTCGATCGCTGCGATCGTCGTGGCGTTGTCGCGGTGGAGAACCGCGCGGATCCCGCAACTCTCTGCTCCCCGCGCCGGGGCGTCGTTGTCATCGATGAAGAGGACGTCCTCCGCACGCGCTCCCATCCGTCCGAGGGCGGTGAGGTACGCGCCGGCGTCCGGCTTCGCCACCCCCTGCTCGTGGCTGTAACAGATCGGATCGAAGAGGGACGAGAGCTGGAAACGTCGTTCTTCTTCCTCGCGCGCTCCATCGCCGGAGTTGGAGAGGATGGCGAGGCCGGCGCGTCCGCGCGGCGAGCGCGCATGCTCGAGGAGCTCGACATTCGCCTCGCCGCAGTATGCGTCCCACAACTGGGCTCGCATGGCCGCGACTTCCGCGTCATCGAGTGCCAGCGCGGCGGCGAACTTCTGCCAGAACTCGCCTTCGACGCCCGCCTGCAGCGTCGTGTCCGGGAGGTCGGCGGCATCGAGACGAGCGCGCAGCGCTTCGACCGTTAGCCCGAGGCGGACGCTCCAACTCTTCTCCAACATCTGCGGCCAACGGTCATCGTCGACGAGCTCGAGGACGCCGCCGATGTCGTAGAGGATCCACTTCATCCCGGCACCCTATCCTGGGCGCTTTCCTCGTCCACCGCAGGTGTGTGGGATATCGAATCTCCGCCTGACCGGCACAAAGCAATGCGATATATTGCACAGCGGGTAGAACGTCAGGTTCTACGTTCTTTCTCTCTCGCTGGAGGACATGTGGCACTGTCGGGTGGACCGCTCGAGCGCAAGTCCATGAGCGACGAGGCCTACGCCCGCTTGCAGGACGCGATCATCTCGGGTGAACTGCCCCCGGGCGAACGTCTGCGCGACTATGACCTCGCCGAGCGCCTGGGCACGTCGAAGACTCCGATCCGCCACGCGCTCGACCGTCTGGCCGATCACGGCCTCGTCGAGATGCAGCGCAACCGCTACACGCGGGTGGCCCCGATCGATCTCGAAGGAGTCCGCGACGCCGTCGACCTCTTCGGTGACATCTGGATCGGTTCCCTCCGTCATGCGAAGGCGGTGATCGAGGCCGATGACCTCGCGCACCTGACCGCGCTCGCGGACGAGGTGGTCGCGGCCGCCCACGTGCGCGACGTGGCCGGCTTCGGTATCGCGCTCCGCTCCCTCGCGACCGGGTTCGCTCGCATCGAAGGCAACGCTGCGCGCGCAGTTGCCATCGAGCGTCTCGACCCCCAGATCCGCCGATTCGCTCAGCACGCTCGTGATGCCTTCGACGCGGAGGCCGTCTCGGCGTGCGTCAAAGCACTTCGCGTGGCGCTGATCGAGCGTGACGTGGTGGAGACCAGAAGCGTGCTCGTGACTCTCTTCGACGATGTGCTCAGCGGCATGATCGACCGCGCGGAAGAACGGGGTCTCGTCCGCTCCGACCCGGAGTAGCCTCACCCCGCCGCATTCCCGGCCAATCCACAGGAACCCCAAAGGGTGTCCTCGTACTCTGGGATCTCCCAAGGGGAGTACTCCGACACGGTGGGATCGTCATTACGGATGCACGTCGCATCCCGGGCCACCGGTTCCTGTTTCACGGAATGGAGAAGACTTTGGCGGTACGGTCGTACCCCGAGTCTGGAGCCCTCATTTGGATATCACCCCGCTGATCTGGATCATCACGATCGCGATCACGATCGCTTTCTTCGTGTACGAGTTCTTCTCCCACGTTCGCACCCCGCACGAGCCGACGATCGCGGAGTCGGCGCGCTGGTCGATCTTCTACATCAGCCTCGCGCTGCTGTTCGGCGTCGGGATCGGCGTCTTCTCCGGCTGGACGTTCGGCGGCGAGTACTTCGCCGGCTACCTCACCGAGAAGGCGCTGTCGATCGACAACCTCTTCGTCTTCCTGATCGTGATGACCGGCTTCGCCGTGCCGAAGAAGTACCAGCAGAAGGTGCTGATGATCGGCATCGTGATCGCGCTGATCCTGCGAGGGATCTTCATCGCCATCGGCGCGACGCTCATCGAGAACTTCTCGTGGATCTTCTACCTGTTCGGCGCCCTGCTCCTCGTGCTCGCGTATCGCCAGGCGTTCAGCAACCATGAGAGCAACCCCGCGAACGGACGGTTCATGACGTTCGTCCGCCGTCATCTGCCCGTCAGCGACGAGTACAACGGCGACCGGCTCACGGTCGTGAAGAACGGCAAGCGCTTCGTCACGCCGATGCTGCTCACGATCATCGCCATCGGGTTCATCGACCTCGTGTTCGCCGTCGACTCGATCCCCGCGATCTACGGTCTCACCGACCAGGCCTACATCGTCTTCACGGCGAATGCCTTCGCGCTCATGGGTCTGCGCCAGCTGTACTTCCTCATCGGAGGACTGCTGGAGCGTCTCGTGTACCTGGCTCAGGGCCTCGCCGTCATCCTCGGATTCATCGGCGTCAAGCTCGTCCTGCACGCGCTGCACGTCAACGAGCTGCCGTTCATCAACGGCGGCCAGGGCGTCGAGTGGGCGCCGGAGATCCCGATCTGGTTCTCCCTGCTGTTCATCGGCGCGACCATCGCGGTGGCCACCGCCGCGAGCCTCCTCAAGACCCGTCGCGCGCCCGGCGAGGTCACCTCTTCCACCGACACCACCCCTACTCACAAGGAGCACTCTTGAGCGCGCAGCGCTGTTCTGACTCTTCGGACTCTGACAGTACGAGCGCCCGGTTCATCCCGGGCGCTCATCCCACCACAGACGAGGTGGCCCGCTGATGGGCGACCTGCTCTGGAACATCGCCCTCGTCTTCGCGTTCGTGCTGATCGGCGGTGTCTTCGCTGCGACGGAGATGGCCCTGGTCACGCTCCGCGAGAGCCAGATCAACGCGATCGGGCAACGGGGCCGCCGTGGGGCGAAGGTCGCGGCACTCGCCCGCAACCCCAACACCTTCCTCTCGGCTGTGCAGATCGGCGTGACGGTCGCGGGCTTCGCCTCGGCCGCGTACGGCGCCACATCGATCGCACCGTCCTTGGCGCCGTTGCTGGAGTCATGGGGCCTCGCCCCCGCACTCGCCCTCACGATCGCGACCGTCATCCTCACCCTCGTGATCGCCTACCTGTCGCTCGTGCTCGGAGAACTCGTGCCCAAGCGGCTCGCGATCCAGCGCAACGCCCAGTTCGCATACGCCGTGGCCCCCGCTCTCAACGGGTTCGCGGTGATCATGCGTCCGGTGATCTGGCTGCTCTCCGTGTCGACCGACGCGCTCGTGCGACTGCTCGGCGGTGACCCCCGGAAGATGGGCGACGAGATGACCGACGAGGAGGTGCGCGACATCGTCGCGAGCCACCAGGGTCTGCCCGAAGACGAACGCCGCATCCTCGACGATGTGCTGTCCTTGCGGGGACGCCAGGTCAGCGAGGTCATGCGACCGCGGCCGGAGGTCGTGGCCCTCGACGAAGATGCCAACGTCGGTGATGTGCTGGCCCAGGTGCGGGACCTCCCGTATTCGCGCTACCCCGTCTCGAACACGTCCATCGACGACATCGCGGGGTTCGTCCACGTACGGGACCTGTTCGAGGCGTCGTCCGACGACCCAGCGCGTCCGCTCCGTGCGCTCGTCCGCGACATCCCGTACATCCCCTCCAGCGCGCGCGTCCTGCCCACGCTGACGCGGATGCGGGCCGAAGGGCACCACATCGCGGTCGTCGTCGACGAGTACGGCGGCACGGACGGTCTCGTCACGTTGGAGGACCTCGTCGAGGAGGTCGTCGGCGAGATCTTCGACGAGTACGACGCCGAGGAGTACTTCTCCGCGGAAGAGGGACTCGACGGGCGGCTCAACCTGCAGGACTTCGAGGAGGCGACCGGGCTGGCGATGCCGCGGGGCTCGTCCGACACGATCGCAGGTTTCGTGACCGAGCAGTTGGGTCGCCTCGCGGTCGTCGGCGACACGGTCGAGGTGCCCGGTGCCTCGATTCAGGTCATGGCCCTGGATCGTCGTCGCATCTCCCGTGTGCGGGTCACACCGCAGGAGAGCCCGGAGCCCGTCGAGGACTGATGCCGACGGGTGAGCCTTCTCGTCAGGGGCGCACGCCGGTGAGCCGCTCGGCGGCCGCCCACACCGCGGCTCCGGTCGTGGGGGAGCGGACCTCGTCCGAGGCTGTCACTCGTCGTGGTGCCCCACGGAACTCGAGCAGTCCACCCGGTCCCCAGTAGTCGCCGTTCACCACCTCCGCGGAGGTCGCCGCGTGCACGATGGGCAGCGCTCCGCCGTCCTTGCCCTGCACGAGCATCCGAGTGGGCGCCGTCAGGGCGCGGAGGAAACCGGAGACGTGGGCGAGGCCGGGGCGCGGGGGAGTGAGCGGGTCGACGGCATAGCCCGGGTGCGCGACGACCGCCGACCGCGAAGAGTCCGACCAACGCCGTGCGAGCTCGAAAGCGAAGGCCATCAACAGGGCCTTCGAGCGTCCGTACTGGCGGAGCGAGGAACCGCTCCACGGGGCGTCGAGGGTCGCGGGGTCGAGCCGCGCGAAACGGTGTGCGATCGAGCCCACCGCGACCACGCGGGCATCCGGTGTGAAGAGCGGTTCGAGCTGCGCCACGAGGGCGAAGTGGCCGAGGAAGTTGGTGCCCACCATGAGGTCGAAGCCGTCGCTCGTACGCGCCGCAGGGTCGGCCGCCTTCACCCCCGCGTTGCAGATCACCACATCGATCCGCTCGCCCACCTCCGCAGCGGCGTGAGTGATGCTGTCGAGCGAGCCGAGGTCGAGCGCCAGCACGTGCAGCTCGGCATCCGGCACGCGGCTCCGGATCGCCGAGGCCGCCGTCTGCGCGCGCTCCGATGAGCGGCAGCCCAACAACACGCGGGCTCCGCGAGCGGCCAGCTGCTCGGCGCACCAGTAGCCGATGCCCGCGTTCGCCCCGGTGACCAGCACCGTGCGTCCGCGCAGGTCTCCGGCAGGCGTGAGAGGAGCGGCATCCATCTCCCTAACTTAGGCGCTGTGCGCGCCGACGGTCAGTGGCCGTGGTCGTGGTCGTCCTCGTTCTCGAGGAGCATTCCGATCGAGGTGGCGCAGGCGTCGCCCTTCCAGGCCTCGATGCCCTCGCGCACGGCGAAGGCGGCGATCACGAGTCCGGCGACGGCATCGGCCCACCACCACCCCAGCAGCGAGTTGACGACCAAGCCGATCAGCACGGCGGCGGAGAGGTACGTGCAGATGAGAGTCTGCTTCGAGTCCGCGACCGCCGTCGCCGATCCGAGCTCCCGGCCCGCGCGACGTTCGGCGAACGACAGGAACGGCATGACCGCGACGCTGACCGCCGTGAGGATGATGCCGATCGTGCTGTGCTCCGGACGCTCGGCCGTGACCAGTGCGGTCACGGAGGTCGCGGTGACATAGGCGGCGAGGGCGAAGAACGCCACGGCGATCACGCGCAAGGTGGGTTTCTCCCAGCGCTCCGGATCGCGGCGGGTGAACTGCCAGGCGACGGCGGCCGCGGACAGCACCTCGATCGTCGAGTCCAGCCCGAAGCCGATGAGAGCCGCGGACGATGCGACCGTCCCCGCCGTGATCGCGATGATCGCCTCGACCACGTTGTAGCCGATCGTGACGCCGACGAGGAGGCGGATGCGACGATGCAGGGTCTCCCGACGCGCGTCGGTGAGCGTCGACGACATCAGCAGGTGCATCCTTCACCCGAACAGCAGTCCGGTTCGACGATGAGGGTGACCCGCAGGAGCATGTCGAGGGCCGGTGCGAGGTGACGGTCGGCGAGACGATAGCTGCTGCGACGGCCATCGGGCACGCTCTCGACGAGCCCACAGCCGCGGAGACAGGCGAGGTGGTTCGACAGGGCCTGGCGGGAGACGCCGAGGGCTTCGGCCAGATCAGCGGGGTAGCCGGGGGCTTCGCGCAGAGCGAGGAGCACGCCGGCGCGGGTCGGGTCGGAGAGTGCGTGTCCCAGGCGAGCGACGGCGGATGTGTGGGTCAGCGATGCGAGAGCGGTCGTCACGCACTCGATCATACAGAAAACCGTGAATTCATGTACTCATGTATTAAACGAGAGGGGGCGCGACGACGTCTCGCGCCCCCGGACGATCAGCGGATCGCGTACACCGCGCTGCCGATGATCACGGCGACGACGGTCGTCCAGCCGATGATGGCGATGGCCTGCCAGAAGAGGATGCGCGCCTTCCCGATGCCGGAGGCGGCGAGCATCGTCGCGGTGAACTGCGTCGGCAGCAGGAGCGGGCCGAGCAGGCTGACGCCGGGTACGCCGTAGCGTTCGAAGGCGCGCTGGAACTTCTCCTTCCGGGCGGAACCGCGCCCGGAGTCGACGGCTTCCGCTGCCGGTGCCGTTTCCGTCGTGCCGCCGCCGGCGAGGACAGCGTTCCTGGCACGCGAGCGGTTCACGACCGCCTGACGCGCACCGGAGCTCGCCAGCACCAGCACCGCGACGCACAGGAAGTTGCCGACCATCGCGGCGATCGCCGCGACCACCGGAGGGATGCCGCCGAGGATCCCGATGCTCACCGCGCCCTCGCCCTCGATGAACGGGATCGCGCCGGCGAGGGCGACGATGAGCGGCTGCACGAGCTCGGGGACCTGGGCGACCAGGTTCTGGAAGGTCTCGATGAGGTTCATAGGGTGCTCCCTGCTGTCGGTGCGAGCGGCGTCTCCGCTGCGATGACTCCAGTCCAGCCGAGGAGCAGCCGTGGCGGCAGTGTCGGCTCGTCACCTGTTCCCCTGCGGTTCGCACGGTGATCCCGTGACATGTGTCACGCCTCTATCGTGGGAGCGTGAGTTCCGTCCCGCCCCTCCCCGTCGCCGATCCGACGCCCGGCTCGCGCCAGCTCGCCCGGGGCATCACCGCCACCTGGTGGTACACCGCGAGCGCCGTGGTGTTCTTCGAGCTGATGCTGGTCGTCGCGTGGACCGGCATCACCGCCGCCGTCGATCTGCGCGGCGGCGCGATCCTCGTCGTCGCGATCGGTGGCGTGCTCTGGTGTGCGTCGACCATGCTGCTGCTCGCCGATTACCGCAGCCGTATCGACGCGGGTCCCGGCATCGCCTGGGGGCGCCTGGCCGTGCCCTTCCTGGTTGCGGTCGCATACGGATTGGTGGCGGGGTCGGCGGTCGGGAGCTGGGCGCTCGCTGCCATGCCGGTCGCGCAGTTCTTCGTGCTCCTGCGATGGCCGCGCGGAATCCGAATGCGCGTGGCCGCGACGGCGACCCTGCTGCTCGTGGCCCTGACGGTGGTCGACTCGACCGCGAGAGGCCTCGACACGGGCCTCCCGTTCTGGCTGCCCGCTGTGTATGCCGTCCTGCTGCCGGCGATGACCGTGAGCTCGCTCTGGTGGTGGGATGTCCTGGTCACGCTCGACCGGGCCCGCGCTTCCGAGGCCAAGCTCGCCGCGACGCAGGAGCGCCTGCGGGTGGCGACCGACGTGCACGACCTGCAGGGGCATCATCTCCAGGTCATCGCGTTGCAGCTGGAACTCGCGGAGCGGCTCCTGCCGACCGATGCGGAGGCCGGGATGGAACAGCTCCGGGCCGCGCGACTCAGTGTCGACGAGGCGCGGCAGGGGACCAGAGACCTCGCGACCCGCTTCCGGTCCGTTCCGCTCGGCGATGAGCTCGCCAACGCGCGGGATCTCCTGACCGCAGCGGGTCTCACCGTGGAGGCCGTGATCGATCCGGATGCCGATGCCGCACCGGGGACTGCGCTGGGGCCGGTGATCCGGGAGACCACGACGAATGTGCTGCGCCACGGGGGTGGCCGTCGCGCGCGGCTGCAGCTGGCACGGATCGGTGATTCCTGGCGATACGAGATCGCGAACGACAGGATGCCCGGCGCGCCGCTCGATCACGACGGATCCGGCCTCGAGGGGGTTCGGCGACGGATCGAGGAGGCGCACGGTTCTCTGGAGGTGCGGCGCGATGCCGACGAGTTCGCGGTCGTCGTGACCGTTCCGTCGCAGTCGGAGGAGGGGCGTTGATCCGCGTGCTGCTCGCCGACGACGAGGCGATGATCCGCTCTGCGCTCGCCGCACTGCTGCGACTCGAAGCCGACATCGACGTCGTCGCGGAGTGCGCCGACGGCGAGCAGGCCGTCGCCGAGGCGCTGCGCCTGCACCCCGACGTGTGTCTGCTGGACCTGGAGATGCCCGGACTGGACGGGGTGCAGGTCGCCGAGAAACTGCACCGGGCGATCGCAACGCGCTGCGTGGTGGTCACCCGTCATGCGCGTCCGGGGGTGCTGCGGCGAGCCCTGGCCTCCGGCGTCTCCGGTTTCCTGCCCAAGTCCCGGGGTGCGGACGAGGTCGCCGCCGTCATCCGCCGTGTCGCGGCAGGAGCCCGCTATGTCGATCCGGAGATCGCGGCGGACGCTCTGAGCGATGAGCGCTCGCCCCTCACCGATCGCGAGCTCGATGTGCTGCGCGCGGGGCGGCGCGGGGAGACGACCGGTCAGATCGCGCGGGCTCTCGCTCTCGCGCCCGGCACCGTGCGCAACCACATCTCCGTCATCCTCGGCAAACTCGCCGTCGACACCCGCCAGCAGGCTGTGCTCACCGCCGAGGAACGCGGCTGGATCTGAGCGCCGATATGCTGGCACGCATGGGAACAATATGCGCCGCGCCCGTGATGGGGCGCACCCTCGTGTTCCGCGACCGCCGCGCCTGACGGCGCGCTCGCTCACCGCACGCATCTGCGCGCCGTCCACCGAGATGTCATCGCACCTCGGGACGGGCAGAACTCACTGACGCCTCTTCGCGTCCTCCCTCCTTCCGAGGTGCTCCGATTCGTCTTCTGGAGCGCACTCATGCCTCGTTCACCCCATGGCGGCCGTCACGAACTCGGCCAGAACTTCCTCACCCACCGTCCGACCCTCGCCCGGATCACGGCTCTCGTCGACCGCACGTCCGGACCGATCCTCGAATTGGGGTGCGGCGATGGCGCCCTCACGCGCCGACTCGCGGGGCTCGGCCGACCGCTCACGGCTATCGACATCGACGAGCACCGGGTGCGGCGGTTGCGCGCGGCCCTGCCCGGGGTCCGCATCGAGTTCGGGGACGCGACCCGTCATCCCCTTGCTGCCGCCGTGGTCGTCGGCAACATCCCGTTCCACGTGACCACCCCCATCCTCCGGCGTCTTCTGTCGCGGAAGGAGTGGAGGGAGGCCGTGCTGCTGACTCAGTGGGAGGTGGCGCGCAAGCGTGCGGGCGTCGGTGGCGGCACCATGATGACCGCGCAGTCGGCTCCGTGGTTCGCCTTCTCCCTCGAGGGGAGGGTCCCGGCCTGGGGCTTCTCCCCGCAACCGAGCGTCGACGGGGGCGTGCTCACGATCACGCGACGGGCCTCACCGCTCGTTCCGGTGTCCGACCGACGGGGGTACGAGGCGTTCGTCCGTGCGATGTTCACGGGGAGAGGGGCCACGCTTCCCGCGGTGCTGGCGGCGGCGACTCGCGCTCCGATGTCGCGCGCGCGGCGCGCCGTGGTGGCAGCCGACGCGACCAGCTGTCGATGGCCGCGGGATCTGCGTCCGGAGCACTGGGCGGCGCTCTGGCGTGAGGTCTCCCGCGGATGAGGCACGGGATCGTGACTCCGCTGTCGGACGGCGGAGGTACTCTCGACGCATGTCCGCCTTCGGCACGCTCGCGACCCCGGTCGGCGTCATCGGGGTCGTGAGCGACGGTGCGGCCGTCACCCGGGTCACGTGGCGAACCACTCCGCCCGGCGGCGGTGTGGTCGTGCCCGACACCGGGTCCGATCCCCTGCTGGTCGAGGCGCTCGCACAGTTGGCGGCCTACTTCGACGGCACACTGCGTCGCTTCGATCTGCCGGTCGATCTCGGCCCGCAGACCGAGGCCACGCGTGCTGTCCTCACCGCACTCCATGAGACCGTGGCGCACGGAGAGACGATCACGTACGGCGGTCTCGCCGCGCGCAGTGGCACCGACGTGCCGGCCCGGGGGATCGGCTCGATCATGGGCGCGAACCCGGTTCCGCTGATCGTGCCGTGTCACCGCGTCGTCGCCGGCGATGGGCTGGGCGGCTATTCCGGCGGAGAAGAGGGGCACGGCCTCGAGACGAAGCGCTGGCTGCTGGAGCATGAGGGGGCGCTCCCGAGCTCCCTGTTCTGACGGCGAGGGGTGGCGTCCGTCATCCCGTCACTCGGACCGGGAACACCCTGCGAGAATGGACGTGCCGAGTCCCGAGCCGAGGAGCCAACGTGCAGTTCATCTCCACCCGCGGCGGCATGCAGCCGCAGACGTTCAGCGAGACGCTGTTGGAGGGCCTCGCGCCCGATGGCGGGCTGGCGGTGCCGGAGACCATGCCGGTCGTCGACGGTGAGACGCTCGAGCGCTGGCGGGCACTGACCTATCCACAGCTCGCGACAGAGGTGCTCGGACTGTTCGCGACCGACATCCCTCGCGCAGACCTGGCCCGGATGACCGCCGCCGCGTACGCCGACTTCCCTGACGGCGTCGTGCCGCTGCGGGCGATCGATGACGAACTCACCCTCGTCGGGCTCTCCGAGGGGCCGACGCTCGCGTTCAAGGACATGGCCATGCAGTTCCTCGGCCAGGTGCTCGAGTACACGCTGGAGCGCAAGGGATCGGTGCTCAACATCCTCGGCGCGACCTCGGGCGACACCGGGTCGGCGGCCGAGCACGCGCTGCGGGGCAAGGAGCGCGTCGCGGTGTTCATGCTGTCACCGCAAGGGCGCATGAGCGCGTTCCAGCGCGCGCAGATGTTCTCCCTCGACGACGCGAACGTGCACAACATCGCCGTCGAGGGTGTCTTCGACGACTGTCAGAACCTCGTCAAGAAGCTCGCCGGCGACCTCGACTTCAAGCGTGCCCACCACCTCGGTGCCGTGAACTCCATCAACCTGGCACGCATCACTGCGCAGACGGTCTACTACTTCTGGGCGTGGCTGCGGGCGACCGATGCAGGCGGCTGGACCGAGCTGTCGTTCACCGTTCCGTCGGGCAACTTCGGCAACATCCTCTCCGGGTTCTTCGCGAAGCAGATGGGCTTGCCGATCCGTCGCCTGGTGCTCGCCGCGAATGAGAACAACGTGCTGGACGAGTTCTTCCGCACGGGTGTCTACCGCCCGCGCAGCGCCGCCCAGACGCTCGCGACCTCCAGTCCGTCGATGGACATCTCGAAGGCGTCGAACCTGGAGCGTTTCATCTTCGAGCTGGTCGGCCGTGACGCGGAGCGCGTCGTCGGTGCCTGGCGTGAGCTCGACGAGAGCGGCTTCTTCGACTTCTCCGCGGAGCAGGAGCGCTTCGTCGAGGAGTTCGGGATCGTCAGCGGCACCTCGACGCACGAGGACCGGTTGGCGACGATCCGCTCGGTGTACGAGACGACGGGAGAGGTCATCGACCCGCACACGGCCGACGGTGTCAAGGTCGCGCGAGAGCACGTCGAGCCCGGTGTTCCCATGCTCGTGCTCGAGACGGCGAAGCCCGAGAAGTTCGCTGAGACGATCCACGAGGCGCTCGGAGTGGAGCTCGGCTACGCACCCGAGCTGCAGGAGATGCTGGACGCACCGCAGCACGTGACCGAGATGCCCGACGACGAGCACGCACTCCGTGAGTTCATCGCCGCGAACGCTGTGAGCTGAGCGCACCCGCACATCCGCACATCCGCGCCTCCCGCGTCCCCGCATCCCCTCCGCCTCCACCCGTCGACACCCCCG
>NZ_SJYZ01000043.1:0-16152 GCF_004337555.1 Microbacterium sp. PI-1
GGACGGGGGCGTCGACGGAGACGGGGACGGAGACGCGGAAGCGGGGGCCGGAGCGGCAGGCGGTCGGCGGCAGGCGCCCGTGGCGGTGTCGGTCCTGGCGGATAGCCTGAGCGGATGAGCTCTCTCCTCACCGGACCCGACGCCCGTGACCGCTGCGCCTGGGTGGGTGACGACGCCGAGTACCGCCGCTACCACGACGAGGAGTGGGGCACGCCCCTGCACGGCGACCGCGCGCTGTTCGAGAAGATGGCGCTCGAGGGCTTCCAGGCCGGACTGTCGTGGATCACGATCCTGCGCAAGCGGCCGCGGTTCCGTGAGGTCTTCGCGGGCTTCGAGCCCGAGATCGTCGCGGAGTTCGGCGAAGACGACGTCGAGCGCCTGATGGGGGACGCCGGAATCATCCGGAATCGCGCGAAGATCGAGGCGACCATCGGCAACGCCCAGCTGGTCCGCTCGATGGGAACAGGCGAGCTCGACGAGCTGATGTGGTCGTTCGCGCCGCCGGCATCCGGTACTCGCCCGGCGTCGTTCAGCGATGTCCCCGCTGTCACGCCGGAGTCGACGGCGCTGAGCAAGGAGCTGCGACGACGAGGCTTCCGTTTCGTCGGTCCGACGACGATGTATGCGCTGATGCAGTCGGCGGGCATGGTCGACGACCACATCGCGGGGTGCTGGCGCGCCTGATCATCGGAACCGCGAGGTTCAGCGTTCGCCGGTCTCCCGCGTGAGTGCGGAGCGTACGTCGGAGGTGTTCTCGACCGCGAAACTGGCCATCGTCGGCAAGTAGCGGTCATCGGCGACCTCGACGAGGGAGCCGTCCTCGGCCCACGCCGTTCGCCGCACCCGCAGCAGCGGAGTCGACACCGAGACCGCGAGCGCCGCGGCATCGAGGTCATCCGCGGGGACGGCGTCGAAGACATGGCGTGCGCGGACGGGTGCGCATCCGTGCTCCTGCATCGTCTGGTAGATGCTCCCCGTATCGAGGTCGGCCGCCAACAGCAGCTTCCCGACGGCGAACGGGAATGCCGACCTCTCGAGCATCGCCGGCTCGTCGTCCAGCAGCCGCAACCGCACGATCTCCACGATCGCCGCCCCCGGTTCCACGCCGAGATCGTCGGCGACGGTTTCCGATGCCGGACGCCGGGCGGCCTCGATGACCCGCTGTCCGGGGCGGCGGCCGATCGACCGTGCCCAGTCGGTGAACGAGACGAACGATTGGAAGGACTGCGTCGGCACGAGTCGCCGTACACGCGGCGGTGCGCCCCGTCCGCCGTCGACGGCGCCCTCTGCGCGCAGGGTCGCCAGCGCCTGCCTGATCGGCCCCCGCGAGGTGCCGAACTCGGCGATCAGGGAGTGCTCGCTCGGCACCCGTTCGCCCTCGGGCCACTCACCGCTCCTGATGCGATCGCGCATCTGTTCGTACAGCTGCTCGTGCAGCGGTCTGCGCATTCGCGTCCTCGCTCCCGTTGTCATGACTTCTCGCTCCTCGACGCTGCCAGCCAGGGCCACTCTGCCTCATGTCGGTGAACACTTCGAGAATACTGCGGGAAAAAGTTGTCATGACTACTTTCGCTCCGCATGCTCGGAAGAGACCCGGAGATTCTCCACCCTGCCTCGGCCGAGATGTGCGGTCGACCAACTCCAAGGAAGAGACATGAGAACCAGACGCGGAATCGGTGCCCTTGCGGTGACGTGCGCCCTCACCCTGCTCGGCGGGACCGCGGCGACGCCCGCGCTCGCCGCGGCCCCGCCGCTCGACGAAGGCTTCGCCGATGCCACTGCGACGCAGCCACCGGCGGGGTGGTCGGTCGACAACACCAATGTCGACGGCATGCGCACCGAGTGGCAGGGCTGGTCGTTCCACACGCCGGCCGAGGTCGTGTCCGTGTGGGGGAACAGCGGAGACCGCGGTTCCTTCTCCCGCGCGGAGGGGATGACCGCGGTCGTGCACTCCGACGCCAACCGGCCGACGCAGGGGCGTTTCAGCTCGGTCCTGTGGGCTCCCGAGGTCGACCTCCAGAGCGGCGACGGGGCGGTGCGGGTGGTCTTCGACAGCCACTACAAGCAGGGACAGGCACCGCAGACCGCTCAGCTGGTGGCTCGGTTCGACGGCGAAGCGCCCGTCGTGGTCGAGTCGTTCGCGCGGAACCGGCTCGACGAGCAGGTGGATGTCTCGATCCCGGTGCCGGCGGGAGTCGACGCCGTCACGGTGGGCTGGTCGTATGCCGAGAGCAGCAACAACTGGTTCTGGATGATCGACGACGTGCAGATCAGCGAGGCGCCACCGGCCGATTCGACACCGCGCATCCTCTCCGCGTCCAAGCCCGTCGCGACGGCGGGTGCGACAGTGCCGGTCACGATCGGCGGCCTCCGCCCCGGCCAGCAGCTGACCGCGACGTGGGGGGACTCCGCCACTCCGATCCCGGGTATCCCCGTGGCCGACGCCGCCGGGGAGACCTCGTTCTCCGTCACCCTGCCCGAAGACCTCGCCCCCGGATACGTGGCGCTGTCGCTCGGAGGCGCCGGCATCGTCTCGACGTCGCTCGAGATCACGGTGCTCGCGGCAGGCGATCCGGACTCGGCGACCACCGAACCGCTGCTCTGGTTCGACGGCTTCGAGAAGGACACCTGGACCACGACGGGTGCGTGGTCGCTGTCGACTCTCGACAGCGTGGTCGGGCAGTACGGAACCGACCGCCGACACGCGTTCACCCGGGCCTCGGGACAGATCGCGGTGGCGGAAGCGACGGAGGGGGCGTTCTCGGGCACCCTGACATCGGCACCGATCGCCGTCACGGCGGGGGACACGCTCGAGGTGCGCCTCGACAGCCACTACCGCAAGCGCGGCGGGGGACAGCAGGGATCGGTGACGGCCCTCTTCGACGACGGGACCGAGGCCGTGCTGCGCGAGCTCTCCGACGCGGATGAGGAGTCCGCGCGACTCCGTCTGCCGGTCGCGGTGCCCGCGGGCGCGTCGTCGATGAGCATTCGATTCGGGTTCGAGGCCGCGAGCGCCGCGGGGTCGTGGATGCTCGACGACGTGCAGGTGCTGCGCCCGCTCGCCCCGCTCGCCGAGGGGGTCGAGGCGGACGCGGTCGTCGACATCTTCAGCGACGTGCAGGGAGCGACGACTCGGCTGAGCCAGAACGTGCTTCCCGGCTTCCGTGCGATGCCGCAGGCGGCGGATGTGCTGGTGTCGAACGGCGATCTCGTCAGCACGGGGTCGACCGCCAACTACACCTCCTATCTGTCGGCGCTCGCCGCGGGGGGCGGGGGCGACTACGGCACGGTCGTCTCGACGATCGGCAACCACGAGTACTACGGCAGTGAAGGATCGGCGGTGTATCAGAAGCGCTTCCTCGACTCGACCGGTATGCGTGAGGTCGGCGGGCAGGGCGGACTGTGGGGAGAGGTCCTCGTCGACGGGCAGCTTCCCCTGATCTGGATCGGGAGCGAGTTCTACGACTACGCGGCGAAGACCGGTTCGGGCCCGTTCATCGATTTCAGCCAGGAGCAGTTCACCTGGCTGCGCGACCGGCTCGCGCACTGGCGTGCCCAGGACAAGCCGGTGCTGCTGTTCTCGCACCACCTGCTGCCCTACTCGGTCTCGGGGTCGTACGCGCGGTTCTACAAGAACGACTACGGCCAGGAAGAGGCTCGCTTCGCCGCGCTCCTCGCGCAGAACCCGAACGTCATCATGTTCAACGGCCACACGCACTGGTCGCCGACGCTGAACGACTGGAGCGCCGAGCTGCGGACGGATCCGAGCCTCGCCCATGCCCCGACGGTCGTGAACACCGGAGCGGTGACCACGATGTACGGGCCGAGCGGCGACTGGGAGGAGAAGGCCGTCGGCGGTGCCGATCCGGTCGGACTTCGCGCCGCGCTGTACGACGACCGCGTACGGGTCACGGTGTACTCCTTCTCCTCCACCGGCGCGACGGAGATCAAGCACGTCGACGTCCCGCGGCCGACGGCGGCTCCGGTCGATCCCGTCGATCCCGTCGATCCGGTCGATCCCACCCTGGAACTGAGCACGCAGAACGTCGCAGCGGGCGGCCGGGTCACGATCGCGGCCACCGGATTCCCTGCCGACACCGAGGTCGAGATCGAGCTGCGCTCCACACCGGTGCGGGTGGGCGTGGCGACCGCCGACGCCGACGGGGCGTTCCGCACGGTCGTCACGATCCCTTCGACGACGCCGGCCGGTGCTCACACGCTGGCGGTGATCCTGCCGGACGGGACCGAGGTCACCGCCCCGCTCACCGTCACGGGGGCGGGTGAGGGGTCGGGCGGCGTCGCGCCGGGCTCCGGCGGTGGGGATGCACCGTCGACCGGCGGGGGACTCGCGGCCACCGGCGGTGAGCCCGGCTGGTTCCTCCTCGGCGGCGGCCTGCTGCTCGTGGCGCTCGGCGGGTTCCTCCTCGCCCGGAGGCGCCGCGCGGGCAGCTGAGAGCGTTCCGTTCCCCCTATCGCCGGGGCGGCGCCGAGGTCGACTCGACGCCGCCCCGGCGATGGGTACTACTCCCCATCGAGCGGTTCTCGGGCACGCGGTTAGGATGAACGGGTGCGTCGTCGGCCAGACGGGCCCGCGCACGAGTGATCACAGAGTGTCACCCTGGGGGGGAAACCGGGAATGAAGGCGTTGTCATGGATGCGCGCGCGACCGAAGACGCTCGCGTCCGCGGCGGGTGTCACGGTCGGGGTCATCGCCCTCACCACGATGGCCTTCACCTATGAAGGCTTCCCGACCACCAAGGTCGACCTGAACGACGGCGGCGTCTGGATCACGAAGACCTCGAGCCTGCTCGTCGGGCATTTCAACAACGAGTCCACGGTCCTCGACGGCGGTCTGCGCACCACGAGCGAGAACTACGACATCCTCCAGGCCGCGGCGAACGTGCTCGTCGTCGACGAGAGTGCATCGACCGTGACGGCGATCGACCCGGCACGGGTCTCGCTCGGAGATTCGGCGATCATCCCCTCCACCGCCAAGGTCGCGATGGGTGCGAACACGGCCGCGATCCTGGATGAGAAGTCCGGAGATCTCTGGGTCGTCCCGGTGAAGGGCATCGCGTCGTTCGAGATCGAGGCGGCGGAACCCGTCGCCGAGCTGGGCGAGAACGCCGACGTCACCGTCGCCGACGACGGCACGGTGTTCGCACTCTCCGCCGAGCGCGGCGAGGTCGTGACCGTTCCCGTCGACAACGAAGGTGCGCCGCGGGACACCTCCACGGCCTCGGTCGGCGAGGTCGATGCGGCCGCGAAGCCGACGATCACCGCCGTGGGTCGCACACCCGTGGTGTTCGACGAGGCGGCGGGCGTCGTCACGACCCCGGGCGGCTTCCGCACAGAGGTCCCGGGCGCGAAGGATGCCGTGCTGCAACAGGCGTCCGCCGCGAACGACGCGGTCGCGATCGCCACCCCGTCCGCTCTGGTGCGTGTGCCGCTCGACGGCAGCGACCCCGAAGAGACCTCGGCCGGTAGCGCGGGTACGGCCGCCGCACCGGTCTGGCTCCGCGGCTGCACCTACGGTGCCTGGGCGGGTTCGGCGACCTTCATCCGGGAATGCCCCGGCGATTCCAATGACGTGAACTCCCCGATCGAGGGAGCAGAGGATTCCGCGAACCTGACCTTCCGCGTGAACCGGGACGTGATCATCCTCAACGATGCCGTCGGCGGTGCCGCCTGGATGGCCAACGAGAGCCTGCAGCGCGTCGACAACTGGAACGACCTGACTCCGCCCGAGGGTGAGACGGAGAACGAGGAGGACTCGACCGAGGAGACCGTCGAGACCACCCTTCCGGAGCGCAGCGAGCAGAACACCCCGCCGATCGCGGAGGACGACTCCTACGGTGTGCGGCCGGGTGCCACGACGCTGCTCCCCGTGCTCGACAACGACAACGACCCCGACGGGGATGTGCTCGTCGCGGCCCTCGCCGAGGCACAGCCCGCGATCGGCACCGTCCAGCCGATCAACAACGGCGGCTCGCTCCAGATCGCCGTCGAAGAGAAGGCCTCCGGTACCGCGAGTTTCACCTATGAGGTCGACGACGGACGCGGCGGCAAGGACACGGCCGTCGTGTCGCTCGCCGTGCACGACTGGAACGAGAACGGCGCTCCGACGCCCAAGCGCAAGACCGCGCTCGCCGTGGAGACCGGTGGCACGATCTCGTACAACATCCTCCCCGACTGGATCGATCCCGACGGCGACGACATCTATCTGAAGGAGGTGGTCGCGGCTCCCGGCGACGAGGTCGACTTCAGCAAGGACGGTCAGATCACCTACAAGGCCACCGCCAGCCTGCAAGGACGCAAAGACGTGCAGGTGACCGTGGCGGACGCCTTCGGGAAGCTGGGCACGTCGACGATCGCGCTCGATGTCCGGCCGCAGGGCTCGACCAACCCGAAGACCAACGCCGACCACGTCATCACCAAGGTGGGCGAGCAGGTCACCATCGCGCCGACGGCGAATGACACGAGCACCTCCCGTGAGCCGCTGCGCCTCAGCCGGGTTCTCGACACCCCGGGCGCGACGATCATCCCGAACACCCCGAACAAGACCTTCTCCTTCATGGCGGAGAAGGCCGGGGTCTACTACGTGCAGTACCAGGTCACCACCGGGCCCAAGAACGGCGAGGGTCTCGTCCGCGTCGACGTGATGCCCGAATCGGAGACCGACCTCCCGCCGGTCGCCGTTCGTGACGTCGCGCTCCTGCCCACCGGCGGGGATGTGCTGCTCGGCGTGCTCAACAACGACACCGATCCCGGCGGGGGGATCCTCGTGGTGCAGTCGGTGTCGCTGGAGCCGAACAGCGGCATCTCGGTCTCGGTGCTCAACCACGAGACGCTGCGCATCACCGATCAGGGAGCGCTCGAGGAGCAGGTGCGGATCAAGTACCGGATCTCGAACGGCTCGAAGTCGGCCGAGGGTGAGGTCGTGGTGATCCCCATCCCCGCGCCGGACGAACTCCTCCAGCCGATCGCCAACCCGGATACGGCGACCGTGCGCGCCGGCGATGTGGTCACGATCCCGGTGCTCGACAACGACACGCATCCCAGCGACGACGTCATGCACCTCGAGCCGGAGCTCATCGAGCCCTTCGTCGACCCGGAGGACGGCGAGGCGTTCGTCTCGCAGGACGCGGTGCGCTTCAAAGCGGGCCCGGAGGCCAAGACGGTGTACCTCACCTATGAGGTCGTCGACTCGCGCCAGCAGAAGGCCGCCGGCTACGTCACCATCCAGATCCTGCCGATCGACGAGGAGAAGAACGCCGCTCCGCGTCCTCAAGACCTCGTGGCGCGCACGCTCGCCGGCACCGAGGTGAACATCGCCGTCCCGCTGGACGGCATCGACACCGACGGCGACTCCGTGGAGCTGGTCGGCCTCGATTCGAGTCCGAGCAAGGGACGGGTGCTCAACGGGCCGAACTACTTCACGTACGAGGCGTTCGACGGGGCGTCCGGCGTCGACGTGTTCAAGTACCGCGTGCGCGATCGACTCGGCAAGGAGGGCGTCGCCACGATCCGCGTCGGCATCGCCCCCGCGGAGGAGATCAACCAGCCGCCGTATGCGGTGAAGGACGCCGTGGTCGTGCGACCGGGGCGTGAGATCGCCGTGCCCGTCCTCGCGAACGACTCCGATCCCGAGGGCGACAAGGTCTCCCTCGTCAAGGACGGGCTCGAGCTTCCGGAGGGGTTGGATGCGCGGGTCTCCGGTGACCGCGTGCTCGTTCAGGCACCCGACGCGCCCACCGAGACCTCGCTGCAGTACACCGTGTCGGATTCCCGCGGGGCGACGGCGATGGCGACCCTGCAGATCACGGTCGACGAAGACGTTCCCCTGCAAGCTCCCGTCGCACGCGACGACCGACTGCAGCCCGCCGATCTGAAGGACGGCGGACTGACCGCGGACCTCGACATCCTGGCCAACGACGAAGACCCGGACGGCACGACCGACCGGCTCACGGTCGATGTCGGCGAAGGCGGCACACGGCTCGAGAGCGGAAAGGTGCGCGTCACCGTCACGGACGAGCTGCAGTTGATCCGGTACACCCTCACCGACCGCGACGACCTGCAGGCGTCGGCGTTCATCTTCGTCCCCTCACGGGCAGACCTTCGCCCGACGCTCACATCGACGAAGCCGCTCGAAGTGGTCAGCGGCGAGACCGAGGTCCTGCCGCTGTCGAAGTACGTGACGGTGGCGGGCGGCGGCGACGTGGTCATCACCGAGAAGGCGAAGATCAGCGCGAGCCATGCCGACGGCGCAGATCTCCTCCAAGACGCGAAGACGCTGGTCTACACGTCCGCCGACGGCTACTTCGGGCCCGACGCGCTCACGTTCGAGGTCACGGACGGCGATGGGCCCGACGACCCGGAGGGGCGCAAGGCCACGCTCAGCATCCCCATCAACGTGCTGCCTCCGGAGAACCAGCAGCCCACGTTCGTCCAGGGACAGGTCAACGTGGCGCCCGGTGAATCGGCGGTCGCGCTGGACCTCGCCGCGCTGACCGACGACCCCGACCCCGAAGACAAGGGGAAGCACGACTACGCACTCGTCGGCGGCGAGGGCAAGGGTGTCTCCGCGCGGGTCGACGGCGACGAACTCCGCGTGGAAGCGTCGTCGAACGCCAAGAAGGGGACGACGGTCACGCTGAAGCTCCGCGTGTCCGACGGCACGACCGAGCCGGTGGAGGGCACCGTCACGGTGCTCGTCACAGCATCGACCCGTCCCATGCCCGCGGCCAACACCGACACCATCTCCGAAGCGGATGCGGGCGAGACCATCACGGTCCCCGCTCTCGCCAACGACTTCAACCCGTTCCCCGAGACCCCGCTGAAGATCGTGTCCGCGGTGACCGAGTCCGGCGGCGGCGAGGTCGGCTTCACCGACGACCAGGTGACCATCACTCCGACGAAGTCGTTCGTGGGCACGCTCGTCGTCCGCTATCGCATCCAGGACGCGACGGAGGACCCCGATCGGGAGGTCAACGGACAGATCGTCGTCACGGTGCAGGACGTTCCGGACGCGCCCGGGGTTCCGGTCATCGCGAGCGTGCAGGACCGCACGGTCGTGGTGTCGTTCTCCGCGCCGTCGAACAACGGAGCCGAGATCACGAAGTACACCGTGAGGTCCGTGGGCGGGAACCCGTACACCAAGGAGTGCCAGTCCACGACGTGCACGCTCGACGGCCTCACCAACAACGTCGAATACACGTTCCAGGTGACCGCGACCAACCGTGTGGGCGAGTCGCAGCCCTCCGCGGCCTCCGCTCCGGCGCGGCCCGATGCGCGTCCCGACACACCGAACCCGCCCTCTCTGGACTTCGGGGACAAGTCCCTCAAGGTGGCCTGGAAGACGCCGAGCACCCCGGGCTCGCCGGTCGAGCGGTACACGCTCGAGATCTCGCCCGCGCCGCCGTCCGGCGTCACGCAGAAGGAGGTCACGGGCAACTCCACCACGTGGGAAGGGCTCGAGAACGGCTCGGACTACCAGGTGCGGGTCCAGGCGCACAACAGGGCCCCCGACCCCTCCAGTTGGAGCGGCTGGTCCGCCTCCGAGATCCCGGCCGGCCCGCCGAAGGCTCCCGCCGCGCCCACGACGACCGAGCTCGCCCCGGTCGGCGACCAGGCCCAGATGCAGGTGAACTGGGTCGCGCCCGACAACAACGGTGACGCCATCCAGGTATACCGTCTCGAGATCCTGCAGGGCGGCCAGGTCGTGAACACGCTGACCCCCGGGCCCGAGGCGCGGAGCCAGGCCATCCAGGTCCAACCCTCCCAGACCCCGTACACCTACCGCATCCAGGCCTACAACAAGGCCGGGTGGGGCGAGATGAGTGCGCAGTCGGCCCCTCGCCGCGGGGTCATCCCGCCGGGAGCGCCGACGGGCCTGAAGGTCACGGACGGGGATCGCAGTCTCACCCTCGCCTTCAACGCCGGTTCCAGCGGTGGGGCGGCGAGCAACGAGATCAGCTACCAGTACCGTCTGAACGGCGGCGGCGGATGGTCGGCCCTTCCAGGAAACCAGAAGATCGGTGGACTGACCAACGGAACCTCCTACAGTGTCGAGGTGCGCGCCGTCGCGAACGTCAGCGGCTCCACGTACGCGGGAGCCGCATCGAAGTCGGCCAGCGGCAAGCCGTACGGCAAGCCGCACGCCCCGTCGGTCAGCGCGGATCCGCTCTCCACCCAGGTGCGTCTGAAGTGGAACGCCAACGGTTCCGACAACGGACGACCCATCGAGAACGTGCAGATCAGCATCGATGGCGGCGGCTGGCAGAACGTGAGCAAGACCGGCTCGACCGACGTCGGGAACGGGCACAGCCAGACGCACTCGATCCGCGCCCGCGCGCAGGACTCGACGGGCGCCTGGTCCGATCCCAGTGGGACCGCATCCGCGACCTCCTCGCCCCCGCCGCAGCCCCGTGCCTGGGTGACGAGAGGCACGGCCGGGAACTGGCCAGGGCAGTGCACCGACGGCACCTGCGCGAAGTTCGTCATCAACACCTCGAACTTCCCGGCCGGGAAGTACCAGGTGTGGTGCAACAGCAACGCGCCGACCGCAGGACCGAGGTTCGCGGGCGGCTCGAGTTGGAACATCCCCGCCAACGGCTCCATCGAGATCGGCTGCTTCCACGGCGCGGGTGGCCGTGGCTACGAGGTGTGGGTCACGATCGGCAACACCGACTACGAACGCCGTGCCTGGTAGCGGCGCCCCTTCCATCCGAGAGGAAGCAGTACTCCCATGACAATGACCCCTGAGCAGGCCGCCTGGTTCCAGGGCACCTTCCAGCGTCTCGTCGCGAACATCGACAAGGCGGTGCAGGGCAAGCAGGAGATCGTCGGCCTCGTGCTGGCGTCGATGCTCGCCGAGGGGCATGTGCTCCTCGAAGACGCGCCCGGCACCGGCAAGACGAGCCTCGCGAAGGCCCTCGCGGCGACCGTGCAGGGCACCAGCGCGCGCATCCAGTTCACGCCGGACCTGCTGCCCTCCGACGTCACGGGTGTGACCATCTACGACCAGCAGTCCCACCGGTTCGAGTTCCACAAGGGACCGATCTTCGCGTCGATCGTGCTGGCGGATGAGATCAACCGCGCCTCGCCGAAGACCCAGTCGGCGCTCCTGGAGGTCATGGAGGAGTCCCGCGTCACGGTCGACGGCGTCACGCACGAGACCGGTCGCCCGTTTCTCGTGATCGCCACGCAGAACCCCATCGAGCAGGCGGGAACCTACAAGCTTCCCGAGGCGCAGCTGGACCGCTTCCTGATCAAGACCTCGATCGGCTACCCCGACCTCGCGGTCACCGAGAGCATCCTCGCCGGAGCCTCCGACCGCAACCCCTCCGCCGGACTCTCCGCGATCATCACGACCAGTGCGGTCGCCGACATGGCCGACCTCGCCTCCACCGTGCATGTGGAGCCCGCTGTGCTCCGCTACGTGGCCGAGCTCGCCGAAGCCACCCGTGAGGACGACGCGATCCGGCTCGGCGTCTCGGTGCGCGGCGCGATCGCGATGGTCCGCATCGCCAAGGTGTGGGCCGCCGCGCAGGGTCGTCACTTCGTGCTCCCCGACGACATCAAGGCGCTCGCGCGGCCCGTGTGGCAGCACCGTCTGCTGCTCGACGCCGAGGCGGAGTTCGCCGGCACGAGCAGTGACACCGTGATCGCCCGCGTGCTCGACGGCGTCGCGGCTCCCCAGGCACGAGCGGCGGCCTGATGACCGCGGAGGCCCTTCAGGCGTCGACATCGCCGACGGAACGCGACGCCGGATGGCGTGACATCGCGGCCGTCCTCGGTGCCCGTGCCCTGACGCGCCTCCGGAAGATCACGGCGGCGATCCGTCCGCTCGCCTGGGTGCTGATGTCCCTCGCCATCGTGTTCTGGGTGCTCGGACAGATCGCTGGCTGGGCGGAGTTCACGGTCGCCGCCGTCGTGATCGCGATCGCCGTCACCCTGTGCGCGCTGTTCCTCATCGGCCGCACCGCCTACGACGTGTCGCTCGACCTCGCCCGCACCCGTGTGGTGGTGGGGGAGCGCGCGGTCGGCGCACTCACCCTCGCCAACCGTGGCAGCAGGGCGATCCTGCCCTCGCGCGTGGTGCTCCCGGTGGGTGCTGGTCGTGGGGAGTTCGGGATCCAGCGACTGGCCCCCGGAGAGGAGGCGGAGGAGCTCTTCGCCATCCCGACCCAGAAGCGCGGCGTCGTCAAGGTCGGCCCCGTGAGCGTCGTACGCGGAGACCCGCTCGGTCTCTTCGAACGGGCGCACCGCCGCGACGACCCGGTGGACCTGTTCGTGCATCCGCGCACCGTGCTGTTCGATGGACAGTCGCTCGGCTACCTGCGCGACCTGGAGGGGCTCCCGGCGACGGACCTCTCGCGCGACGACGTCTCCTTCCACGCGCTTCTGGAGTATCAGCCGGGCGATGACCTGCGCCATGTGCACTGGCGTTCGACCGCCCGAACCGGCACGATGA
The DNA here is from genome assembly GCF_004337555.1 of Microbacterium sp. PI-1. Taxonomy (NCBI): domain Bacteria; kingdom Bacillati; phylum Actinomycetota; class Actinomycetes; order Micrococcales; family Microbacteriaceae; genus Microbacterium; species Microbacterium sp. PI-1. The sequence goes on from NZ_SJYZ01000043.1 coordinate 12,476, forward strand.
TGGTCCGCCAGTACGAGGAGACGCGGCGTTCCCACTTCGTGATCGGTCTGTCGCGCTCGCTGTCCGACTACGCCACCGCCGAGGACTTCGAGCTCGGTATCTCGGCCGCGGGCTCGATCGGCCTCCGCGCGCTCCGCGACTCGCAGCGCGTCGACGTGCGCGTGCAGGGGCGTGAGCTCCCGGCCGGCACCGGAAAGCAGCTGTTGGACTCCCTCTCCGCCGTCGAGGGCAGCAAGCCGCGCGAGGGCGGCATCGCCGACCTCGCCGGGATCGTGTCGGTCACGATGCCTCTCGCCAGTGTGGTGGTGCTCGTGTGCGGCTCGCGGGTGCGCTCCGACGATCTGCGCCTCGCGTGCTCGCGGCTGCCCTTCGGCGCGAAGGCGCTGGCCGTCGTCGCCGACACCAGCGTGTCCGCTCCGACGCTTCGGCGGATCGGCGACGCGGACGTGGTCACCGTCGGCGCCCTCGAACAGATTCCGCTCGCTCTGCAGAAGGTTCTCGCATGACCGTGCCCGCCGCCGGCCCCGCGGGTCTCGCCGTGCGCCGATGGATCCTCGATCTGGGAGCGACCGCACTCCTCGTGACGACCGCGCTGATCGGCTTCTGGCCGACGTTCTCCGGTCCGTCCTTCCTCCCGGCCGCCGTCGGCGGCATCCTGATCGGGCTGGCGATCGCGGCCGTCGCGACCTGGCGACGATGGGGCATCCTGATCACGACGGGGCTCACGGTCGCCGCTTACTTCGTCTTCGGCGGGGCCCTCGCGCTCCCGCAGACCTCCCTCCTCGGCTTCATCCCGACGATCGAGACGCTGCAGAAGCTCGCGGTGGGGACCGTCACCGCCTGGAAGCAGATGCTCACCACCGTCGCCCCCGTGGCTGCGGTCGACGGACACCTGGTGGTCCCGTTCCTGCTGGCGCTCGTCGTCACCACGCTCACCGCGTCTCTCGCGCTCCGGCTGCCACAGGTCGCCTGGGCGCTGCTCCCGGCCGGGGTGCTGCTGATGCTCGTCATCGCCCTCGGCACGCCGGAGCCCGCCTTCCCTCTGGTGCAGGGGCTCGTCTTCGCCGTGGTGAGCATGTCGTGGCTCGCTCTGCGGCAACTGTGGGCACCACAGAACATGGCCGTCTCCGTCAGCGAGGTCGACCCTTCGCGTGCGACCCAGATGCGCACCCGACGGCTGCTGGCCGGCGTCGCCGTGCTGGCCGTCGCCGCAGGCACCGGCGTCGCCGCGAGCGCCGTCGCGAACCCGGCACAGCCTCGGCACGTGTTCCGCGACGTGATCATCCCGCCGTTCGACATCCGCGACTACCCGAGCCCGTTGCAGGCGTTCCGCAAGAACGTGCGCGACGAGGCCTCCGAGACCCTCTTCACGGTGCAGGGCCTCCCCCAGGGCGCACGCATCCGCACCGCGGTCATGGATCAGTTCGACGGCATGGTCTACAACGTCACGGACGGCGGCCCGACGTCGTCGAGCGCGTTCGCACCGTTGCGTTCCCACATGGCACCGGATGCCGAGGGCGTCCCGGTCACGCTGAAGTTCGCGATCGACGGCTACCGCGGTGTCTGGATGCCGACCGCCGGAGAGCTGTCCGAGATCCGGTTCGAGGGAGCGCGCGCCGAAGACCTGCGTCGTGGCACGTACGTCAACACCGTGACCGGTACCGCGGTCGCGACGCCGAAGCTCACCCAGGGTGACGAGTACGTCGTGGATGCCGTCGTGCCCGCCGTCCCCGATGACGAACAGCTCGCCGAGGTGCCGTTCGGCAAGGTGGCGCTGCCGACGTCGAGCAACGTGCCGGAAGAGCTCACCTCGCTCGCGGCGGAGACCGTGTCGGGTGCGGAGACGCCGATCGAGCAGGTGCGGGCGTTGGAGAACTTCCTCTCCGAGGGCGGCTTCTTCAGCCACGGGCTCGAGGGAGAGGTGCTGTCCCGCGCGGGCCACACCGCCGAGCGCATCTCGACGTTGGTCGGTGCCGACCAGATGATCGGTGACGACGAGCAGTATGCCGTGGCGATGGCACTGCTCGCGGGGCAGCTCGACATCCCGGCGCGCGTCGTCATGGGGTACTACCCCGACGAGGAGCAGGCGGGGGAAGCGGTGTTCACCGCCACCGGCGACAACGTCCACGCCTGGGTCGAGGTGAACTTCGAGGGCATCGGTTGGGTGACCTTCAACCCGACTCCGCCCGAAGACCAGGTGCCGAACGACCAGAACACCAAGCCCCGCGTCGACCCGAAGCCGCAGGTGCTGCAGCCGCCACCCCCGCCGCAGGAACCCGTCGATCTGCCGCCCACCCTTCCCGACGACCGGGAGTCCGAGGACGAGAGCCTGAACCTCGCCGGCATCATCGGTGCGATCCTCGTGATCGGTGGCATCTCGCTCGCGGTGATCACGCTCCTCGCGTCGCCGTTCATCGTGATCGGCGCCTGGAAGGCGGCGAAGCGTCGGTCGCGCCGCGCCGCCGCGCGCACCGCCGACCGCATCAGTGGCGGGTGGGACGAGCTGACCGATCGCGCGATCGACTACGGTGCGCGGCTCACGCCCGGAGGCACCCGGACCGAGGAAGCCGAGGTCGTGGCCACCGCGCTGACGGTTCCACAGGTCACCGCGCTCGCCGAGCGGGCCGACGCCGAGGTGTTCGGCCCCACAGAGCCGAGCCCACAAGACGTCGAGTCCTTCTGGCACGAGGTCGACGGCATTGTCGGCGGTCTCGGCAAGGACGCCGGTTTCTGGAAGCGCGTGAAGGCGCGCTTGAGCGTTCGCTCGCTCGTCGGCGGCACCGCGATCTCGAACGGCCTGCAGAGCCTCAAGGACGCCGCGACCGCGCGCGTACGCCGCGAACCTGGCACCATCAAGAACAGCACGACGCCCCCGTCCTCCGAGAGTGAGACCCCATGACGCAGCCTGCGCTCGATCAGATCGCGCCCCTCTCCCGTCGCGCGGTCGCCTATGTCATCGATGCCCTGATCGCCGGGGGCCTCGCGATCGTGCTCGGCGGGGGACTCCTGGTCGCCGCGTCGCTCACCGGCAGTGTCGAGGGGATGGTGGGAGTCCTCCTCGTCGGCGGTCCGGTGGTGAGCCTGGTGCTGCTCGGCTGGTTCGTGGTCTACACCGTCATGCAGGCAGGGGCCGGCTCGATCGGCATGCGCGCCCAGGGCGTGCAGCTCGTCGCCGCTGCGGACGGCGGCCCGCTCGGCTTCGGGCGCGCACTGCTGCGCAACGTGATCTTCGGCCTCGCCGCGGCCGTCGTGGTGGGGTACTTCACTCCGCTCTTCGACGGGTCGGGGCGCTTCCAGGGGTGGCACGACAAGGTCGCAGGCTCTCTGATCCTGGATGCGCGGAAGACGGGTCCCGTCCGATCGGCGTCCGAGGCCACCTCCTCCTCGTCCGCCTCTGCGCCGGGCCTTGCTACACCGACGACCGGACCGGCGATCCCTGGACTCCCGCAGTCCGTTCCGGCTGCTTCGGCGGCGTCGGCTGCTCCGGCCGTTCCGGCCCCGGCTGCTCCCGTTGCTCCGGCATCCTCGTCGCTCCCGCCGCGGCCGGCTGCGCCCCCTGCGCCGGTGGCCGAGAGCGGATCCCTCATCGCCTTCGTCCCGGGCATCACCCAGGATGCGCCGTCGCGGTCGGAGCCTCCCGCGCAGCCCGAGCCCGAGCCCGAACTCGACGCGACCGT
>NZ_SJYZ01000044.1:0-12766 GCF_004337555.1 Microbacterium sp. PI-1
CTCGCCCTCGGCGCCACCGCCGCCGCGGTTGGAGCTCTGGCCGCCTGCACCCCCACCCCCGCCTGGGTCAGCCCGACGGGAGCGGCCGTCGACCGCACCGAACGGGGCCGTGGCGGCACCGGCCGCGTGGTCACCGCGACGCTGACGGCGGCGGCGGCGACCCTCGATCTGGCAGGAACACCCGCGTCCACGTTCTCCTACGGCAGCATCCCCGGGCCTGTCCTGCGCGTCCAGGCAGGAGACACCCTGCAGGCCACCCTGCGCAACACCCTCCCCGTCGACACGTCCGTGCACTGGCACGGCCTGGCACTCCGCAACGACATGGACGGCGTCCCCCCACTCACCCAGACCGCGACCCGCCCCGGCGAGTCGTTCCAATACGAGTTCATCGCCCCCGACCCCGGTACGCACTGGTTCCACCCGCACGTCGGCGCCCAGCTGGACACCGGCCTATACGGGGTGCTCATCGTCGAAGACCCGAATGAGCCGCTGCGCTACGACGACGAATGGGTCATCGTCCTCGACGACTGGCTGGACGGGGTCACCGCCACCCCCGACGCGGTGCTCGAGCAGCTGCGAGAAGGAATGGGCGACATGGGCGGGCACGGCGACATGTTCATGCGGATGGGGAACATGCTGATGGGCGCCGACTCCGACCTACTCGGCGGCGACGCCGGCGACGTGTACTACCCGCACTACCTGATCAACGGCAAACCCGCCGCCGACCCCGCCCAATTCACCGGCACGCCCGGCACGCGGGTACGGATCCGGCTGATCAACGCCGGCGGCGACACCGCGTTCCGCGTCGCCATCGGCGGGCACCGGCTGACCGTCACCCACACCGACGGGTTCCCCGTCGACCCGGTCGCTGCCGATAGCGTCCTGGTGGGAATGGGGGAACGCTACGACGTGATCGTCACCCTGGGCGACGGTGCGTTCCCCCTGGTGGCGGAGGCCGAAGGCAAGCGGGAACGCGGCTTCGCCATCATCCGCACCGGCAGCGGACAGGCGCCCACCCCGGACGCGGACATCGCCGAACTGGGCGAAGGCCGCGTCGTCGCGGTGGCGAGCATGCTCTTCGCCGCACCCGAGGTCACCCTCGACCGTCGTGACGTGGACCGCACCCTCGACCTCACCCTCACCGGCAGCATGGCCAATTACGACTGGGGGTTCAACGGCACCCAGTTCGACATGCACAACCCGTTGCGCGGCGCGCACGCACTGGTCGCGGGGGAACGGGTGCGGCTGCGGGTGACGAACGACACCGACATGTGGCACCCCTTCCACCTGCACGGCCACACCTATCAGCACGCCGGTGGCGGCCCCCGCAAAGACACCTCCATCGTGCTGCCGAACCAAACCCTCGACCTCGAGTTCGACGCCGACAACCCCGGCCAATGGATGACCCACTGCCACAACATCTACCACGGCGAAGCCGGGATGATGACCGTGCTCGCCTACCGCCCCTGAGCACCAGCAGTCCAGGGAATACACGCCACACCCCACCTGTTGTCATACCCGTACGGGGTATAGCCTGGAGGGGTTCGGACGCAGACAAACGAGGCAGCGACGACGGCTGCCGCCCCGGACCCACATCACGGAGAGCAACGGATATGAGCCACGACCATCACCACGAAGCACCCGCCGGCACCCCCGCCGATGACATCGTCACCTGCCCGGTGATGCCCGGCAGCACCGTCAGCAAGAGCACCGCGGAAGCCCAAGGCCTCTACCGGGACTACGACGGGCAGCGGTACTGGTTCTGCTGCTCCGCCTGCGGCCCCCTCTTCGACGCCGACCCCGCCAAGTACGCCACGGCCGCCTAACCGACCACAGGCCGGGGATACCGGTCACCAGCCCCCACATTCGCGAGACGCAAGGAGCAACATTGTCACCCCAGAAGGTCCTCATCCTGGGAGCCGGCGCCGCCGGCGCGGCCGCGGCGCGCGTTCTTCACGGTTCCGGCACGGTGAGCGTCACCCTCGTCGACCGCACCGGACAGGCCCCGTACAACCGCACCCTGGTCAACAAGGGGGTCGCGATCGGGCTGCTCACCCCGGAACAGGTCGTCACCCCCGGGGTGGAGGTCATCAGTGACACCGCGGTCGAGGTCGACCCACAGGGAAAGACCGTGCGGCTCGCATCCGGCCGGATCGAACCGTACGACGCGCTCCTCCTCGCCACCGGCAGCACCCCCCGCTTGCTGCCGGACACGCTGCCCGGCCTGACCGCCGCCACGGAGGCAGGACGGGTCACCACCCTGCACTCCCTGGAAGACGCGGTCGCCGTCCGCGACCTCCTGGGCACGCTTGGCCGCCCCGCGCAGATCGTCATCTCCGGTGCCGGTCTGGTCGCGGCCGAGACCGCCACGCTGCTCCGCGACCGTGGACATCAGGTCACCCTCCTCGCCCGCGCGACCACCCCCGGGGTCAGCGTGTTCGGCGCCGGCGCCGCGGAGCGCCTCGCCGCCGCGCACCGGGAGCACGTGGACGTCGCGTTCGGCCGCACCCTCACCGCCGTCACTGACACCGGCACACAGCTCGAGCTCGCCTTGGACGACACCACACAGCTGACGGCGGATCTGCTGATCATCGCCCACGGAACCACCCCGACCGGCCCCGCCCCTTGGGAAGACGGGGTCATCGTGGACGGGAAGCTGCGCACCGCCACCCCCGGCGTCTACAGCGCCGGCGGGGTCGCCGCACACTATGACACCACCCTGGGCGCCTGGCGCATCGATCACTGGTCGGACGCGGCCGCGCAGGGTGAACATGCCGCACGCACCATGCTCGCCGACCTCGGCGCCGGCACCCACCCGGGCGACTACCAGCCCCGCGCCCCCTTCACGGCAACCGTGCACGGCATGATGGTCGCCGGTGCCGGGATCACCGGGGGTCACACCTCCGCACGCATCGACACTACCGACCCGCTCCTGGTCGTCCACGAGCATGACGGTGTCCCCGTCGGGGTGCTCGGGCTGGACGCCGTGCCCGCGGTGTTCGGGTGGATGCCGAACCTTCATACTCCTGCCGCGACCGATCCGCAGGACCTCGCCTCCGCGGGAACCGCGACGGCAGACTCACACCAACGCTAGGCACAGGGAAGTGAACCGATGACTGACCCGCACGCACACCACACCGACCACCCCACCGGCAAGGCCGCCACCGCCACCGGGGGAGACACCCGCCACGGCGACCACACCCCCGAGCCGCCCACCCAGCACGACACCCACACCGGCCACGGCACGCAGGCCAGCCACGGGGACCACGCAGGTCACGATGGTGGTGGCCACGGCGGCGGGCACGGTGGGCACGGGGATCACGTCGGCCAGTTCCGGCGACTGTTCTGGATCAACCTGATCATCGCCGTCCCGGTCGTGGCGTTCTCCCCGATGTTCGCGATGATCCTCGGCTACACCGTCCCCGACTGGGCACTGTTCATCGCCCCCGTCCTCGGCACCGTCATGTACGCGTGGGGCGGGTGGCCGTTCCTGACCGGTGCGGTCAGCGAACTCCGCTCCCGCAAACCCGGCATGATGCTGCTGATCGGTCTGGCCATCACGGTCGCGTTCTTCGCGTCCTGGGGCGCCACCCTGGGCCTGCTGCACCACGAGCTGGAGTTCTGGTGGGAGCTGGCGCTGCTGATCGTGATCATGCTGCTCGGTCACTGGATCGAGATGCGCTCCCTCGCCCAGACCAGCTCCGCGCTGGACACCCTCGCGGCGCTGCTCCCGGATGAGGCAGAGCGCGTCGAAGGGGACCAGATCGTCAAGGTCTCACCCGCCGACCTGCAGGTCGGGGACGTGGTGGTGGTCCGCCCCGGCGGCAGCGTCCCCGCCGACGGGAAGATCGTCGACGGCCGCGCCGACATGGACGAGTCCATGGTCACCGGTGAATCCCGCCCCGTCGCCCGCGGCACTGGCGACCCCGTTACCGCGGGCACCGTCGCCACAGACTCCGGCCTTCGCGTGGAGGTCACCGCCACGGGGGATGAGACCACCCTCGCGGGTATTCAGCGGCTGGTCACGGAGGCACAGAACTCGTCCTCTCGGGCGCAGCGGATCGCCGACAAGGCGGCGGCGCTGCTGTTCTGGTTCGCGCTGGGCGCCGCCGCGATCACCGCGGTGGTGTGGACTGTCGTCGGCAATCCCGATGCGGCGGTCGTGCGCACCATCACCGTGCTGGTCATCGCCTGCCCGCACGCGCTGGGCCTGGCGATCCCGCTGGTGGTGTCCATCGCCACTGAGCGCGCCGCCCGTGGCGGGGTGTTGGTGAAGGACCGGCTCGCGCTCGAGAGCATGCGCACCGTCGACACCGTGCTGTTCGACAAGACCGGCACCCTCACCAAGGGCGAGCCCACCGTCTCCGCCGTGGAACCGGTCGGTGACCTGGACGCTGACCAGGTGCTCGCGATCGCCGCGGCGGCCGAGGCCGACAGTGAGCACCCGCTCGCTAGGGCCATCGTTCGCGCCGCGAAGGACAAGAACCTGACCCTGCCGAAGGCGACCGGGTTTTCCTCTTCCCCGGCGGTCGGTGTCACCGCGACCGTCGACGGTGCGGAGATCCGTGTCGGCGGTCCCCGTCTGCTCGAGGACGTCGGTGCCAGCGAGGTCGACACGGCGGACGCGTGGCGTAGCGAGGGCGCGATCATCCTGCACGTGACCCGGGACGGAAAAGTCATCGGCGGGCTCAAGCTCGCCGACGAGATCCGCCCCGAGTCCCGTGAAGCCGTCGATGCCCTGCACAAGCTGGGTGTCCAGGTGGTCATGATCACCGGCGACGCCGAAGCCGTCGCGAACGCCGTCGGCGCCGAGCTGGGCATCGACCGGGTCTTCGCGCACGTGCGCCCGGAGGACAAGTCCAGCAAGGTCGCCGAGCTGCAGAAGGAGGGCCGCAAGGTCGCGATGGTGGGCGACGGCGTCAACGACGCCCCCGCCCTCGCGCAGGCCGACGTCGGCATCGCGATCGGCGCCGGCACCGACGTCGCGATCGCGTCCGCCGGGGTCATCCTCGCGAGCTCCGACCCGCGCAGTGTGCTGTCGGTGATCCAGCTGTCGCGTGCGGCGTACCGGAAGATGAAGCAGAATCTGTGGTGGGCTGCCGGGTACAACCTGATCTCCGTGCCGCTCGCCGCCGGCGTGCTCGCCCCCATCGGGTTCGTCCTGCCGATGTCGATCGGTGCGATCCTGATGTCCCTGTCCACCGTCGTGGTCGCCCTGAACGCGCAGCTGCTGCGCCGCATCGACCTCAGCCCCGAAGCCAGCACCCGCGCAGCGCTGGACAGCTAAACCCGAAGGAACCCGGCCATGACCACACCCGCACCCGACACCGCTCACGCCCCCCACGGGTACATCACCGACAAAGACCGATACCTGAACCGGCTCAAGCGGATCGAAGGTCAAGCGCGGGGCATCTCGAAGATGGTCGATGAAGAGAAGTACTGCATCGACATCCTCACCCAGATCAGCGCTCTGACCAGCGCCCTGCAGGCCGTGGCCGTCGGGCTGCTTGACGACCACCTGAAACACTGCGTGCTCGACGCGGCGCGCATGGAGGGTGACCAGGCGGAGCAGAAGATCAAGGAAGCCAGCGACGCGATCGCCCGTCTGGTCCGGTCCTAACCGGACCAGACGGGCGATCCCACGCTGCTGCGTCCACGTCCCCGGTAAGGGGACACTCGGTGCCTTGGCCGAGCGGTCAGGCAACGGCCTGCAAAGCCGTCTAGACGGGTTCGACTCCCGTAGGCACCTCGCATACGGCCCGTCGCGTGCCCGGCGGGCTATCCGGGCAGAATCGTGATGCCGCTGGTCTCGTCGACGATCACGATGCGGCCCGCGGCGTCCATACCGACCGCCTGCACCCGGCCGTCCACGCGACCTGCCGGCTCCCAGCTCGCGGCACCGGCTCCGGTCACCCAAATCTGCCCATCGGTGCCGACACCGACCACCTGAGTCCGGTCGGCCGCAGCCCCCAACGTGTACAGCAGCGGCGCTTCGGGCCACGCCGCGAAGGACGCACCGCCGTCCGTGCTGATCTGCACACCCTCTTCGGTGGCCGCGATCACCCGTCCGCGACCGTCGACGGCGAGACTGGCCGCTACCAGATCCGCACCGGTAGGTTCCCAGGTCAGCCCGGCGTCGTCGCTGCGGATCACGTCGCTGACGTCCGTGGCGATGGCGTACACCGTGTCATCGGCGCCGGCGGCGAGGGCGTGGAAGTCTTTCTCCCCACCGAACACCACCGACTCCCAACTCACCCCTGCGTCGGTGCTGCGCATCACGCCCAGGTTCGGTGCCCCCCACTCGGCGGGGCTTCCGGGGCCGGGGTGACCGGACGCGATCAGTGTCTGCGAAGTGGCGGTGAGTCCCATCGCGTCGAAGCTGTCCGTGCTGACCCGGCCACCCCACTCCCCGGTGTCGGTGACCTCGTAGATGCCTTCATGCGTTCCCAGGAGAAGCTGGTCAGTGTCCGGGGCGACGACCACCGCGTGGACATGGCTCGGTACCCCGGTGCGCCCGTCCCCAGCCGGCGGCGACGTCGGAGTGTCCGCGCACCCCGCCAGCATCAGGAGGGCGGAAGCAGCGGCGCCCGCCGCCAGTGTCTTCGTATGGACGTGCATACGCGTACCTCCGCGTTCGAAGAGTGGGGGCACCGCGCATGGCAGCGGCGCCCCCACTCGACGGATCGGGCTCAGAGCTGGCCGAGCAGATCCTGCATGGTCTCGATCTCCGCGGACTGTGTATCGACCACGGCTTGCGCGAGCGCCAACGCGTCCGCGTTCTTCCCGTTGGCGAGTTCGGTCTCGGCCATCTCGATCGCCCCCTGGTGGTGGGCGATCATCTGCTCCAGGAACAGGGGTGCCGCCTCGGCCCCGGACGCCGACTCCAGCGCCGCCATGTCCTCGTCAGACATCATCCCGCCGCCGTGCTCCATCTCACCCATGTCCATGTCGTCACTGGACACGCCCCACTCGGCGAGCCATCCCTGCATCGTCTCGATCTCCGGCTGCTGGGCGTCCTTGATCTGCTGAGCCAGATCCAGCACCCGCTGATCAACGTCGCTCTTGGCGAGGATCATGTCGCTCATCTCGACGGCCTGCTCGTGATGCGGGATCATCATCATCGCGAACATCGAATCCGCCATGTTGAAGTCCGCCTCCGCCGATTCCGACGGGGCCGACGACGACCCACCATGATCCATTCCAGGCATGCTGCCTCCGTTGTCCGCGCAGCCGGCCAGGAACAGCACCGCTGCCAGCGGTACGGCCGCGACCGCTGCCAAACGCATCTTCTTGTTCATCATCAGTCCTCTCAAACACTCGTGAAACCCGCGTACGGGCAATGAACCTCACCCCCGCCCCAGAGGGCAGGGACAGTGCGTGTCACGTTCGGCTGATCGACAGCTCCAGGAGTGAGGGAGGCCGGTCCGGGGCCGGCCGGCACCGCGTCACCGGCGGACGCAATGCATGCCGCTCCCACACAGACGACCATGCGGCGCGGGGGACCAGCAGCACGAGGGCGGCTGCCAGCAACGCCAGCACGCACATCATCATCAGAACGTCATGGCCCCCGCTCGGGCTGCACGACGCGCACGCCTCCGCATCCTCATCGCCGGTCGCGGGCGCCGACGAGTGGTGAGGTGCCCCGCCCGGCATCTCGACATTCTCCGAGGTCGTAGGGGCGGTGTGTCCCGAGGAGATCGTGTGCATCCCCATCAACCCGACGATGACCGCTGCAGCGAAGCACACGGCAACCAGCCACCGCACCGGGTGCGGCAGCCGCAGGCGCAACGCGGACAGGCCGATCATCCCGTCCAGCCTACCGTCCGTACCATACCCCCGCACCGTAACCCAAGGGGGTCGCCGGCATCCGGAACAGCGACGTAACGTAACCCCCTCACCGATTCAAAGGAGAAGGCCGTGACCGTCACCGCCCAAATGTTCGACACCCACCCCCGAGCCAACGACATCGCCAACCGAGACGCGCTCCTGGCCTGTATCGACGCGTGCCTCGAGTGCGGCCAGGCTTGTACGACCTGCGCCGACGCCTGTCTCAGCGAGGAGATGGTCGCCGATCTGACCACCTGCATCCGTCTGAACCAGGATTGCGCCGACCTCTGCGACACCACCGCGCGCCTGCTCTCTCGCCACACCGGCACGGACACCACCGTGCTTCGTGCCGCGCTGGAGGCGTTGCGCGCAGCGTGCGCCGCATGCGCCGCCGAGTGCGACACCCACGCGGACATGCACGAGCACTGCCGGGTCTGCGCCGACGCCTGCCGCCGCTGTGAACAGGCCTGCACTAACCTGCTCGCGACGCTCTGACACCCTTCCTCCGCCGACCGCTACCGCGGCGCTGGGGGGCCCGGCTCAGCGGTGGCGGACAAGGGCTGGCTCGTCCTCGGTGAGGTGCGCGGTCTCGATCTGGAAGGTCGAGTGCTGAATCGACACCGGGAAGTGACCGGCCACGCATTCGCGTACCTCGTGCAACACCTCCGCGGCATGCCCGTCGGTGAAGCACTCATCCTCGACCACCACATGCGCGGTCAGGGTGGGCAGGCCAGTGGCGACCGTCGATGCGTGCAGGTCGTGCACGTCGGTGACGTGTTCGAGCTCAAGGATGTGCCGGCGTACCTCGTCCAAGTCGAGCCCGGCAGGGGTGAACTCCATGAGCACCCGGGTGGTGTCGCGCATCAAAATGATCGCGCGCGGCACGATCAGTCCCGCGATCAGGAGCCCTGCAATCGCGTCGGCCTGCTGGAACCCGGTCGTGGCGATCACAATCGCGGCCACGATCACCCCGAGCGAGCCGAGTGCATCGTTGATCACCTCCAGGAACGCTGCCCGCATATTGAAGTTCGCGCCGCGGCTCGAGGAGAGGATCACGATCGCGATCACATTCGCCGCGAGGCCGACGATGCCGAACACGAGCATCTCTCCCGCGGCGACCTCCGGCGGCTCGAACAGGCGTCGGATACCTTCGACGGCGGCGTAAGTGCCCACCACCAGCAGCAGTGCGGCCTGCCCGAGTGCGGCGATCACCTCGATGCGTCGGAATCCCCAGGTCCGCTTCGGATTAGCCGGCCGCAGCATCAGCGTCGCCGCGATCAGCGCGACCAGCAGACCGGACGCGTCGGTGATCGCGTGTGCGGTGTCCGTCAGCAGCGCCAGGCTGCCGGTGACGATGGAACCGATCGCCTGCGCGATCACGATCGTCGCCGTCAGGCCGAACGCGATCCACAGTCGTGCTCGGTGATCCCCGGGCGCTCCTGCCTCGGTAGTCGGTGCACCGTGGTTGTGACCCGCACCCATGTCCCACTCCTTACTTGGTCAGTGACCAATTTCCTTGATCGGTGACCAAGCTACTACAGTGTTGGTCACTGACCAAGCTCGGAGGAGAGACCTGTGGCCGACCGACTATCCGGCCGCGACGTCATCCACGCCGCCTTGGCCCTGCTCGATCGCGGCGGGGCGGACGCCATCACCCTCCGTGGGATCGCCCGACATCTCGACGTTCACCTCAACTCGGTGTCGCTGCAGGTGGGGAGCAAAGCGCGCCTCTTCGACCTGATGGCAGACGCCATTCTCGGCGAGCTCTCCTTCGACGACCTCCCACACCCGCCGATCGACCGGGTCAAAGAGATCTTCCGCCGCTACCGCCAGGTCCTTCTGAACCACCGCGACGGCGCACATCTCGTCTCGGGTACGAGGGTCTCCGAAACCAACACCCTGCGGCTAGGGGAGGCGGTGATTGCCGCGCTGCTCGATGCCGGCGTCGACCCCGACCTCGCCGTCACCACCTTCTGGAGCCTCAACTACCTCGTGGTCGGACTCGTCCACGAAGAACAGACCACCCCCGAGGACGGCGCCCACCGCTTCGAGCAGGAACTCGCCGCACATTCGTTCCCCGCACTCACCAGCGTCCGCGATCTCTTCCTCGACGACAACGCCGCCGCACACCTTGAATTCGGCATGGACGCGCTCCTGCACCGCGCCCGCCACCTCGACTGAGCATCATCGTCAGCGGCGAGCCATCCCTCCATATGGAAGAATCTGCGTATGAATGCAGATAACGTGACATGCGGCCGCGACCCCGACAGCCTCTACGTAGAGCTCGCCGTCGAGGTCTTCGCGATGCTCGCTGACGCCACCCGCGTGCGGATCATCCTCGCGCTCGAGGGAGCCGGGGAGTTGTCCGTGAACCACATCGCCGACATCGTCGACAAGTCACCCGCCGCCGTCTCCCAGCATCTCGCCAAGCTGCGCCTGGCCCGTATGGTCACCACCCGACAAGACGGCACCCGCGTGTTCTACGCCCTCGCCGACGAACACGCGCGCCAGCTGGTCACGGACGCGATCTTCCAAGCCGAGCACTCCCTCGGTGGCGCCGCCCCGCACCACCACGCCGGAGCCGACGCCAGCCGCCCTGTGGCGCCATGATCACCGTCTTACGCAACGGCACCTACCGGGCGCTGTTCTTCGCCCAGGTCATCGCCCTTGTCGGCACCGGCCTGCTCACCGTTGCCCTCGGACTGCTCGCGTTCGAGATCGCCGGAGATGCCGCCGGATCGGTGCTCGGCACCGCGTTGACGATCAAGATGGTCGCCTACGTCGGCGTCGCACCCCTGGTTGCAGCGCTCGTGGACAGGCTCCCCAAGAAGGCCGTTCTGGTCGGCGCCGACGCCGTTCGACTCGCGATCGCGTTCACCCTGCCCTTCGTCCAGGACACCTGGCAGATCTACGTGCTCGTGTTCGTGCTGCAGTCCGCGTCCGCGACCTTCACCCCCGCCTTCCAATCACTCATCCCGAGCGTGCTGCCCGACCCCCAGCAGTACACTCGTGCCCTCGCGCTGTCACGCCTCGCCTACGATCTCGACTCGATCCTCAGCCCCGTCATCGCCGCAGCCCTACTTGCCGTGATCAGCTACAACAACCTGTTCGTGGGCACCGCCGTCGGCTTCGCCGCCTCCGCCACCCTCGTCCTCATCGCCCGCCTTCCCGCACACGTACCCGATGCGTCCACCGGCACGTTCTGGGAGCGGCTGCCAACCGGGCTGCGCGTGTTCGCCCGCACGCCCAGCCTCCGCTTCCTGATGGCCGCCAACGTGGTCGTCGCGGCCGGCACCGCTATCGTCCTGGTCAACTCCGTCGTCTACACCAAAGGCGTGTTCGACCTGGATGACACCGCCCTCGCCCTCGCCCTCGGCGCGTATGGGGTCGGCTCCCTGATCATTGCCCTCAACGTCCCGTGGATCGTCGACCGCATCGGTGTCTTGTGCGCCATGAGCATCGGTGCCTGGACGCTTGTTTCGGGTCTGATCGCGGCCATCGCGATGACGATTATCGCCACGACCACGGGAGAGGGCTGGTGGATGCTGCTTGCCACCTGGGCGTTGCTCGGTGCCAGTACCTCGCTGATTAACACCCCTTCGTCACGGCTTCTAGCCGACGCGTCCACCCCCGCTAACCGCAACCTGGTATACACCGCACAATTCGCACTTTCGCACGGCTGCTTTCTGGTTAGCTACCCGATCGCGGGCTGGCTCGGTGTCATTGGACTGCCCATCGCGGCTAGCGCGCTGCTCGGATTCGCCATCGTCGGCGTTACCGCCTTGGCTGTGCTGTACAAACCAGCAGGTACCGTCGTCACCACTCTGTAAACGATGAGCTGCGAGCACATGTTTCTGGCGGGTGTCGTCAGCTCGAACCGCGATGGACAACTCGAGGAGTAGACACACGCGTTGGACGCGGACACTTTAGCCGCGATTCCTCGGTCTCGTCGAGTCGTCGTGGACATCTCTGAGCGGTTCCTACACCTTGATTTGGGGGCGGGGCGTCCTGGCGGTCAGATCATCTCTTGGGTGCGAGCGAGGGTGTCGACGATGACGATGCCGTCCTCTTGCGGGACGACGATGGTCGAGCGCAGCTCGTAGCCGGACTTGCCGTATTCGTTCAGGTCGGTCTCGCGCATGTGCCGGGCCTGGCTGTTGGCGGTCGTCGCCTCTGTCGAGGTGATCTGGCGGGTGTCGAGGGTGATGAAGCTGGTGCGAGTGTTCATGGGGTTCCTCCCGGTTGTGCGTTAGTGAATGTGACATTCACAATCTAGCGGGGGCGTCCGACATTGACACCCCACGAGCGGCCCTGTCGGTATAGGCCTGGGGTCGAGGGGTTCGCGGACATGACGCAGCACGCTGGGGAGGGACATCAGCAGTGCGGCGGGGTTGGCAGCTCGACCGCAGCAGGAGCGTTCTACGTGGTCCCCAGCAGGCGGGCCAACAGGGCCGCGTGGAGCGCGAAGGTGCTGTGCTGGGGCTGTTCGCGCAGCGCTTCGGCGAGCGACTCGGGCGAGCGCTCGTCTGTGATGACGGTGACGTGCGCGCGGTGACGGGACAGCGCGACGCACAACCGTCCGAGGTCGAGGGCGAATCGCTCGGTCACGTCGTGGCCGAGTAGGGGGTGGATCGCGACGACGGCCTCGCGTTGCAGTCCCTGGGCCTGGTTGATCGTGCCCACGAACACGTCGGGCAGATCGGCCAGGCTTGCCGCGGCGAGCGCTGATTGCTCGACGTGGGGGGCGATCACGGCCACGTCGGAGGGGTCGAGGGTGCGGGTGCCGTCCGGGGTTGTGACGGTGCCGGTGGCGAGTAGGTCGCGGACGGTTTGGGTGGCGGCAAGGATGACGCGCGGGTCGGCGGTGCCGCCGGTGGCTGGGTGCGCGGTGGCTCGGTATTCGGGGAGGGGTGTGCCGCCTGCCGCGATGTGGCGGGGT
>NZ_SJYZ01000045.1:0-11247 GCF_004337555.1 Microbacterium sp. PI-1
TGTCCGATCTCACGAGAAGTGTCGGAGTCTCACGAAAGGTGTCGGAGCGTCTCACGAAAGTGGCGGAGTCTCAGGAGGCCTGTCGGATCGCGGCGGCGCCATCTCCCTGCCGCAAACGATCGTTTCTGGCGCGACAGCACTCACCACGTCTTCGGGCCTGCCGGTAACGTCAGTCGTAAGTCCCAATGGGCAGAGGGTTTCGGCTGATTGTCCGCATTTGGCGGCGGTTTTCGGCAGATGTGCACAACGACGCGACGACCATAGGGAATCGCCTAGTAACCAATCTCGCCCCGAGGGGGCGCCGGCTCACTGCTGGGCGCGGCGCAGCGGCCACTAGGCTGAAGACGAGTTCGCGCCGCACGCCTGGAGCGGCTGCGGGCTCATTCTCGTCTGCCTACGAAGGGTTGAGATGTCGCGGCTTTCCGACCTGTTGCGTGCTGCCAGTCAGCTCGATCCGCAACTCGCCAAGGATCTCGAGGAAGAGATCCAGCCGCTACAGAAGCGACTTCCGTTCGGTCTGAATTTTGAGCGCCACGCTCCCGAAGCCGTCGAGCTCGCTGGCCACAAGATCCGTAAGGGAAGCAAGGTTCGGATCCTTCCACCCCGAGGGACGGGAGGACAGGGAGACCGTCGTCTTTGGCGCGTCGAGTCAATCGCTGACGGTGAGGCTGTGCTTTCAACACCCGCCAGCGATGACGTCGAGACCTCCTCGGCGCCACTCGATGATCTCCTTCTCGTAGCCGAGTTCCGTGATCGCATCTATCCGGGCCTGCGCCCGGACGGTGAGGTCGCTCGTGGCGGCGATAAGCCCTTCCACACTGTTATCAACGGCGAAAATTTCCACGTCCTGGAGCAGCTCACCTTCACTCACGAGAGGGCCGTAGACGCGATCTACATCGACCCGCCGTACAACACGGGGGCACGCGATTGGAAGTACAACAACGACTACGTAGAGGGCGACGATCTCTACCGGCATTCGAAGTGGCTCGCCTTCATGGAGCGGCGACTCAAGCTCGCGAAGCGGCTCCTGAAACCGGCCAATTCAGTTCTCATCGTGAGCATCGACGAGAAGGAGTATCTGCGGCTTGGACTGCTGCTGGAGCAAACCTTCCCGGAGGCGGACATTCAGATGGTCAGCTCGCAGATCAACCCGGCTGCCTCTGCACGGATGGGATCTTTCGGCCGCGTCGACGAGTACATCTATTTCGTCAGGCTTGGGGGGGCTGTGGCCCAGCGTGTTGCCCTGTCGAGGGAGTGGGTTTCGTCCAAGGGCCGCACTCACACTGGAGCGCCACGGTGGGACATGCTGCGCCGGTCTGGCGGTGGTGCCAGGCGACAAGACTCTCCCGGAGGTTTCTACCCGATCTACGTCGATCCCGCCGGCCCCAAAGTTAAAGCAGTTGGGACACCGCTTCCCACGGGGGTCTCGGATGCACCCCTTGTTGAGGGCGCTGTCGCCGTTCTCCCCCTCCGCAAGGACGGATCGGAAGGGCGATGGATGTGGAGCAGTCAGGAATTTGAGCGAAGACTCGCACAGGGGCGGGTTCGAATCAGCGGCAACGCGAGACGCGGCTTTGTCGTCTCCATCCTCAAAGACGGCGAGTACGCCAAGATCGTCGACGGCGAGTACACCCCAACCGGCCAAGGGCCCGACGGATCTTTGACCTTCGAACGCGACGAAACTGATCTGGTTCGAGCCGTGCCCGGGACGCAGTGGAGGATCTCGTCTCACGACGCAACGCAGTACGGTTCCCGACTGCTCCGCGATTCGCTGCTCCCAGGACGAGAATTCCCCTTCCCAAAGAGCCTGTACGCAGTTGAGGATGCACTTCGATTCTTCATCGCGGACAACCCCAATGCCGTTGTCGTGGACTTCTTCTCCGGCTCCGGCACGACCGCTCACGCGGTCATGCGACTTAACAAGCAGTACGGCGGTTCGCGCCAGTGCATCTCCGTGACGAACAACGAAGTATCGGCGGAGGAGCAAGGGAAGCTCCGTGCGCAGGGCCTCCGCCCCGGGGATCCTGAATGGGAGCAATGGGGCATCTGTGACTACATCACGAAACCACGTATTCGAGCTGCAATCACAGGCGCAACCGCGACCGGGGGGCCAATCAAAGGCGAATACAGATTCGTCGACGAGTTCCCCATCGCGGACGGCTTTGCGGAGAACGCTGCCTTCTTCACGCTCACATACGAATCGCCATTCATGGTGAGCACCGACCGCGCCTTCGCGGCAATCGCTCCCATGTTGTGGCTTCGGGCTGGTGCGCGTGGAGCCCGAATCGATTCTGTCGATCAGGGCTTCGCGGTGGTCGACAGCTATGGCGTCCTGCGTGACCTTGACCAAGCCGCGGAGTTCGTTGATGCGCTGCGGGAACGAGACGGGATCCGAATCGCTTACATCGTGACGGACGATGAAGGCCGGTATCAACAGGTCGCCAGCGAGCTACCCCGGATAGAGACAGTTCGCCTCTACGAGGACTATCTCCGCAACTGCGAAAGCACGGGTGACTTCTGATGCGCTTCACTCTGAAGGACTACCAGTCAGACGCGGTAGGGGACACCCTCCGGGAGCTGGCCTCCGCGCGTGATTTCTATCGCAGCGCTAGTAAGCGAGTGTCTTCCGTCGCTCTAACCGCCACGACGGGTGCCGGGAAGACGGTGATGGCCGCCGCGGTCATCGAGGCACTTTTCTGGGGAAACGATGAGTTCAGTGTGGTTCCGGATCCCGGCGCCGTTGTGCTGTGGTTCAGCGACGATCCCGCGCTGAACCAGCAGACCCGGCATCGTCTAGAGCAAGCATCGGACAGGTTGCGCAACCGTCTCGTGACGGTGGAGCACCCCTTCCGCTATCCGAAGCTGCAACCGGGCCGGGTGTACTTCCTCAACACCTCAAAGCTCTCCAAGAACAGTCTCCTGGTTCGAGGGCACGATGACACCAACACTCTCGCCGGCATGGAGTCGCACCCCGACACGGTGCCGTTCACGTTCTGGGACACGCTGCGCAGCACCATCGACGACGATGATCTGACGCTGTATATGGTGCTCGACGAGGCGCACCGCGGGATGGGTAAGCGACCGTCGGACACCCCGACGATCGTCAAGCGCCTCATCAACGGACACAGTGGCGTCCCGCCGGTGCCGATCGTCTGGGGTGTCTCCGCGACCGTGCAGCGGTTCGAAGAAGCGATGAACGCGGCCGAAGTGCAGGCAAACCGAGTGCACCTCGGAACTGTTCAGGTCGACCCGGTGAGAATCCAAGAGTCCGGGCTCCTGAAAGATGACATCGTGCTCGATTTCCCCGCGGAGACGGGCGACTTCAACACGGTCCTTCTGCGGCGAGGAGTCCGCAAGGTCAAGGCACTCTCCGTTGCGTGGGCGACGTACGCCGCGGAGCAGGATGACGAGCCGATCAAACCGCTCATGGTGTTGCAAGTACCGAACAAGCCAGCACCTGCGGAGGTCGCTTCAGCTATCGACGTGATCCTTGATGAATGGCCAGAGCTGGAGTCCGACGCGATCGCGCATGTGTTTGGTGAGCACACCGCGCAGACCTTCGGTGCCCACAACGTCCCGTACGTCTCGCCAGAGCGCGTGCAGGACGCTTCTTACATTCGAGTGCTGCTCGCAAAAGATGCGATCAGCACGGGGTGGGACTGCCCGCGCGCTGAGGTCATGGTCTCGTTCCGCCCCGCAAAGGACGAAACCCACATCACCCAGCTTCTCGGCCGAATGATCCGCACTCCGCTCGCTCGCCGTGTGGAGGGGGACGACCTATTGAATAGCGTCGAGTGCATCCTGCCGCGTTTCAACAAGGCCACGGCGAGTCTCGTGCTGGAAAAGATCATGGGGAGCGACCTCATGGACTCTGACGGCGGCACCGGACAACGCATACTCATCGACCCACAGGTAATGACGGCGAACCCGGCGATTTCTGATGAAGTGTGGGAGCGATTCGGATCCCTCCCCGCCGAGACCCTTCCACGCAAGCACGCCAACCCAATCAAACGGGTTACCTCGCTGGCTCACGCTCTGGCAGCCGATCGGCTCGTGCCCGACGCCGGCAAGCTAGCCCATGAGCGCCTCCACGGCGTCCTGAACGGTCTTGCCGCGCAGTACTCGAAAGAGTTCAGCAAAGCGGTGGAGAACGTGCTGACTGTCGAAGGCGGCACCGTGCGCGGGCAGACTCGTCACGGCCTGCGGCGCGACGAGTCCTGGACCGAGGTCGCAGACGACCGTGCCATTCAAGACGCCTACCGCGCCGGAGCCCGCACGATCACTCCCGACGTCGCGCGCACCTACGTGGAGCACCTGGCCAACGACGCCGAAGACGAGGACGCGTACCGCGATGCAAACGTGCGCGTCGCTGCGCTTGCGATGCTCCCGCAAACACGACCTGCACTAGATGCAGCCGCCGACGCAATCGCGCAGGAATGGCTCTCGGGGTATCGGGTCGCGATCAAGGCGCTTTCCGAATCGCGCCAGAGTCTTTACGCGGAGATCACCGCTATGAGCACCGATCCTCAGCTGATCTCTGTCGCCCTGCCGAAGAACCGGCAGGAAGAGACGAAGCGCACTATCGGAGAGACCCAGCAGCTCCTAGAGCGGCGAGCCCTGCACCTCCTGGCCGACGACGAAGGCATGTTCCCTGTCGGAAAGCTCAACCCCGATGAAATCGCCGTACTTGACACGGAGATCGCCCGAGGAAATCTCCTCGGTTGGTATCGAAATCCCACTGGCGGGCGAGACTCGATGAGCATCGCTTACCAAGACCGACACGGCGACTGGCGAACACTGCGGCCAGACTTCCTCTTCTTCGTCGACAGTGACGAAGGCGTCCGAGCCAACATCGTCGATCCCCACGGACACTGGCTACCCGACGCGATCTGGAAGCTACACGGCATGGCTCGCTACGCCGCCATATACGGCGACGAGTACCACCGCATCGAATCCATCTCACGCATCGACGGCGAGCTGCGCGTCCTGGACTTCACGAACCCGGACGTCCGAGCGCAAGTTCTCGAGGAATCAGACGCCGACTTCGCCTACCGGCGCTGGTCAGTGACGTACTAGTAAGCCCGCCCCTCAGGCTTCGGCAACGACGACTGCGAAAATAGACAGATGCTCTCGCTTTTCGATGATGATCCATCAACGGAAGACGCACCCACTGCACCCGTGATGATGTCGGATCTTCAGCGGTCTGAGATCCGATCTCTCTTCGAGTCGCTAGAGGTTCGAACTGCTCGCGAGCAGTTCGAACTCGTCGCCGAGGTCACGGGGACGCGCATCACGTCGGTTGGGCAGCTCGACGGCGCGACCGCTCATCGTTTGATCGCGCGCCTTCAATCCCGAATCGCGAATCAGGCACGCGTGTCGACCGGCAGCAGCTGGGATGATCGCACAGAGGACACCTGGATCGATCGGCTCTAGCAGGAGAGATCGATCGAGCTGCTGCTCAGTAGCATTGGCCTCATGGTGGAATCTGGGGAAGTAGAGAACTCAGGAACGAAGTTCTCGCAGGTGTTGGATGCAGCCGCAAAGTTGCCCGGCGTAAGAATCAATCGTGCTGCGTACCTCCGCAAAGCGCTAAGGCGCTACTGCACCGACGAGCAGATCGACCGAGCGATCTCTCAAAACCCTGCTGCAGCCGGAATATCACCTGAGGTCATCAAGGAGGTAGCGAACACCTCCATTGGATACGAGACGAGCAAGGTCACTGGCTTGTCAGCGCTTGCCGGCATCCCTGGTGGGCTCGCAATGATCGGCACCGTTCCCGCCGATCTCGCCCAGTACATGAGCCACATGCTTCGGGTTTCGCAGAAGCTCGCATACATCTACGGCTGGCCGGACCTCTTCGCTGACGACGAGGAGTTGGATGAGGCAACAGAGAGCCTCCTGATCCTCTTTGTTGGTGTCATGTTCGGCGTACAGCTCGCCCAGGGCGGAGTGTCAAAGGTCGCGGCCATGATCGCCGCGAATGTGGCGAAGAAGCTCCCGCAACAGGCGCTAACCAAGGGCGTGCTCTACCCCATCGTCAAGAAGGTCGCGGGATACCTCGGGGTAAGCATGACCAAGAAGCTTTTCGCGGGCGGAATCGCGAAAGCAATCCCTGTGCTCGGGGCGGTGTTCTCTGGCGGGCTGACGCTCAGTACCTTCCTCCCGATGTCCAAGCGACTGCAGAGACATCTGGCAAGCCTTGAATTGACCAAGCCCGACCACCGCTCAGCGGCCAGCGACGCTGATGTCATCGACCTCGAGGTGATCCACCAGGAGGACCAGCCGACCGCTGCGGAGGGCGCCGGCGCCCAAAAGTCCTGAGCGAGGCTCACCGAACTAAGCAGGCACTTGCCGAAAACGATCGATCGTTAGCGGCGGGGGATCAAAGGTGACTCAGACGCCTCGCCGCAAAGGGTCTTCGCAACCTAGCTCCGGTGGGGGTTTCTGAGTGAGGACGTCCGTTAGCGTGATCTCGAACAGATGTCTTGAGGATGGAGTAAATCTTGGGTGCAGGTAGCGAGGCGCAGAATCGGACGCTGAATGACTGGCTTGTCAGCATCGACATGGGCAAGCTCCGGTTGCCGAGCTTTCAGCGCGGTGTCGCCTGGGAACCGAAACGGGTCCGGTCGATGCTGGAGACAATCACCCATGATCTTCCCCTGGGCGTTGCGCTGGTATTGAACGTCGGAGATAAGGAGCAGTTCGTCTCCCGTGCTCTACACACTGCTCCGGATACCAGCGAAGCGGTTACTGAGCATCTGCTTGATGGACAACAGCGCCTCACAGCGCTGTACCGGGCGCTTCGTGACAACGACGACAAGTACACCTACTTCCTGCACGTTCCGGAACTTGACGATGAGCCGCGCAACGATGATGAGGAAGAGTCTGTCCGTGTCGTGAAGCGGTGGCGGGACAAGAACGATGCGCGGTTCCCGATCTGGGCTGATTCACCGCGCGACTGTCTCTACAGAGGTCTTATCCCTGTGAGGCTTCTAGACCCGACGCGTGACGAGACGGCGGAGTGGGTTGAGCACGCCACTGCTTACCTGGAGCCGAGCGAAGACGTGGCCGACATCGTGGAGTACAAACGACTGCTGGTCGAGGCGACGGCTTTCCGTGATCGGCTCAAGAAGCTGATCGCGGAGCGGCGGGAGACAGTCAGGCATTTCAATCTTCCGTACCTGCGTCTTCCTGCGACAACAACCAAGGACATCGCGTTGTCCGTCTTCGTGAATATGAACACAAACGCGAAGCCACTCTCCGCCTACGACATCGTCGTCGCTGAGTTGGAAGGCGCGACAGGTAGGCGGCTCAAAGAGATGGAAGCGGAACTCGATGTAACGCTTCCACGTTTGAGACATCTCATTGACCTCGACAGCGCCGTCCTGCAGACCTCGGCGCTACTCCAAGGGAAAGTGCCCAGTCAGCGTGGCTACTTCGACATGGACTACTCCGTCTTCGTTGAGAACTGGGGACGCATGACACGCGGTCTCCGGCGCGCGGTGGAGACGGTTGAGTCGATGCGCATCTTCGACGGGGAGCGGCTTCCGTCTGCAATCCCAGTGCCGGTTATTGCTGCGCTACTCGCAGACGAGCCCGAGGAGGGAGACCGTCGAGCTGTGGTAGATCGTCTAATGCGCAAGTATGCGTGGCGATCATTCTTCACTAACCGGTACGAGGCGACCGCTGCCTCTCGTGCGGCGGCCGATCACAAGGCGCTCGCGGAGGTGCTTGCGGGCGGCGACGAGGCGAACGTTCCTGTGTTTGACGAAGAGCTGTTCCCCTTGCCGGGCGTCCGGGAGCTGAGGAACGCTTCATGGCCGAAACAGAGGCGGTCCGTTCCCCGAGCTATTCTCGCGGCTGCGAACTACTTCGGAGCGCGCGACTTCGCCGACGACACTGCTATCTCAGCCGAGAATGTGACCAGGCGCGAGTATCACCACGTCTTCCCGAACCAGCTACTTACCGAGGCAGGCCTTGACTCGATGCTGGCGCTGAACTGCGTGCTCATCACCTGGAAGACCAACCGCACCATCGGTCGGCTTGACCCAATCACCTACCTGGAGAGGCGTGCTGAGTTCGCCCCCGAACCGCGTGACATCAAGGATCGACTTGAGTCACATCTCGTGCCCTACACCGTCGTCGCAGCAGCTGGCCCTTACGAGCAACCAGCCGGCAGTGAATTGCGAGCGGCAGTGCACCCCGACTTCGAAGAGTTCCTCGACCAGCGCGCACGAATGGTTCAGCGATTCATGGAAGCAGTGTGCTCGGGTCAGCAGCCTCATTTGCGTGACACCGTGGATGCCGAACCAAAGTTCTTAGATGAGGCGAAACCCGAAGGCCACTAGATCGGGCGACCTTGCTCGGCTCTGCGATTCGAGCGACTGGACTGCCGTGCAGTATTAAAGTCGCAGGCCTACCGCTACGTGCGGCGCATCTCGCGCGCGAAGATCCAAATGAGCCAGATTCCGCCGGTGATCAGCGTGAGGATTGCGTCGAACCGAAGCTGAAAGTCTTCTTGGTCTACTGACCTACTGGGATGCGTAGCCTCGACAACCCGCGAGCTTCGCGCGATACCAGCATCCTCGTCATCCCGTCTGTGGCGTCGATGACTTGGCTGGCTCCGATATCTTGACCGCATGGATTCTTTATCAGCCGAACTGCTGGGGCGATGCGGTTCAGGGGACGAGGCCGCTGTGCGATGCCTGATAGAACAGGGCGCGAACGTGCACGCGACAGATGAGGACGGCGATGGTGTCTTGAGATACGCGATCGGCCCACGGAACCTCGATCTCTTCGAGTTCTTGCTCAAGTCCGGAGCATCAGCCTCAGCGCCAAGTACAGATCTATCTGGCGAACGAGGTAACAGCATCATCCATGCCGTTGCCGGGTCAAGCCCCAGGACGTGGTGTAGCCGTTGGTGATCCTTCGGGTGTTGGTTAGGCGGTGAGCTCGAGCACGGGATCGCTCACCTCCTCGGTTCCGGTGTCGGGGATGAGGGTGAGACGGGACTTGGCGAGGATATCGAGGCCGAGGTAGCGGCGACCCTCGGCCCACTCGTCAGTCTGCTCGGCGAGGACCGCGCCGACGAGGCGGATGATCGCGTCCCTGTTCGGGAAGATGCCGACGCTGTCGGTGCGGCGGCGGATCTCGCGGTTGAGTCTCTCGTTGGGGTTGTTGGACCAGATCTGCTGCCAGAGGCCCTCGGGGAACCCTGTGAAGGCGAGGATGTCCGCTCTCGCCGTGTCGAGGTGCTCGTGCGCATCGGGGAGCTTGCCGTCAACGTAGTCCAGGAGCCGGTCGAACTGGGCGTTCACCGCGGCAGCGTCGGGCTGGTCGTAGACGGAGTGCAGCATCGCTTTGACCGCCGGCCACATGGCCTTCGGCGTCACGGACATCAGGTTCGCCGCGTAGTGGGTGCGGCATCGCTGCCAGACCGCGCCAGGCAGGTTCGCCGCGATCGCTTCGACGAGGCCGTGATGAGCGTCGGAGGTGACCAGACGAACTCCGGAGAGCCCGCGGGCGACGAGGTCGGCGAAGAACGAGCTCCAGGCCGCTCCCGTCTCGCTGGTCGCGACCCGCAGGCCGAGGACTTCACGGCGGCCGTCGGCGTTGACGCCGGTCGCGACGAGCACCACGGCGTTGATCACGCGCCCGCCTTCACGGACCTTCATCGTCAGCGCGTCCGCGGCAACGAACGTGAACGGGCCCGCGTCGCCCAAGGGCCGGTGGCGGAACTGCTCGACGTGCTCGTCGAGCTCGGCGGCCATCCGCGAGACCTGCGATTTCGAGAGGGAATGGATCCCGAGGGTCTTCACGAGTTTGTCCATCCGCCTCGTCGAGACTCCGGCGAGGTAGCAGTCGGCGACGACGGTGATCAGCGCGGTCTCGGCGCGTTTGCGGCGCTCGAGCAGCCACTCCGGGAAGTACGTGCCCGCTCGGAGCTTCGGGATCGCGACATCGATCGTCCCAACACGGGTATCGAGGTCGCGGTGCCGGTAGCCGTTGCGTTGCGCGACACGGTCCGGGCTCGGCGTGCCCCATTCCGCGCCGGCGACGGCGTCCGCATCAGCGGACAACAGCGCGTTGATCGTGGTTTGCAACAGGTTGCGCATCAGATCTGGCGACGCGTCGGTCAAAGCTTCAGCGAGCACGCTCGCAGGGTCGACAATATGAAGTGCGGTCATCGTGATGATGCCTTTCGAGTGGAGGTTAGAGACTTCTCGAAGGATCACACGGTGACCGCGCTTACGTCGTAAGCGACGAGCCGGCCACCGCGGGCTACACCACCTTAAGGGGCACTACTCGTTGCCGCTGCAGGATGGACGGGGGCGTTACGTCTACTCCTGATTCAAGGCGCAGACCCCAATGCCCGTGCGCTGAGCGGTCAGCGTCCGCTAATGGGTGCGGCTGCGCGCGGGTCTGTGTCGTCGATCGAGATGCTCGGATTCGCAGGCGCTGATCTGAATGCTGTAGATGGGGAAGGTGACACGGCTTTGTACTGCGCTGCCAGCAAGGCGCAGCTAGGTGCCGTCGTAGCATTGTGCGAGTTGGGTGCTGCGGTCGACGTACTTCCCAACGTTTTTGGGCACACGGCGCTGTCTGTAGCAGCGACGATTGCCTATGACAGTTCGTCGACACCTGAGGATCATGAGATCTCGCTTCGCATCGCGAAGTACCTTGCACGCAATGGTGCGTCGCCGTCCTCGATGTATGGGCACGGATATGTCTTCGGTAGAAGTGCTGGTCAGGTTCAACAGATTGTGCCCCTGTATGACTTCGACCGCGCAGTGAGGGCTTACGACGATCTGTTCATCGGATGGGTTGATCGAAGAGCAGCTGGGCTCGAGTGGGTTTTCTCAGCGCAGCGTTCGACCCGATAGTGCCTTGAGCAGGTAGCGCGCAGCTCGGTCATCCTCCAGGCTCTGCACTTTGGGCCATCAGCTTCATCGGTGCGATCCGTCGCTTCGCAGTCCGCGTATCACCGGCTGCCGAAAACGATCGTTTCCGGCAGGCGCACCGCGGTCACCGGCCGACTGCACGACACGCCGGTCGCGCACCTGCCGAAACCCCCTGCCGGAACCTGTCGCGCCGAAACGGTCCGCCCGACCTTTTAGGCAGGGTGAGAACGAAACGCGAATACCGACAAGTTTCGTGAGACAACCGGCAGTTTCGGCAGCGCACCACTCACCCGCCTTTCCGGGGATGTTCTGTCTCACCAACCGACAACTCTCGTGAGATCGGACA
>NZ_SJYZ01000046.1:0-10796 GCF_004337555.1 Microbacterium sp. PI-1
GGGGGATGAGGTAAGATTGTGTGGTTTGTGTGCCGCTTCGGCGTGCGCAGAGACGACCACGGTTCGGAAACGCCGGATCTGTGGGAGAAGCGGATGCTCCGGCATCCGATTCGATGAAAGGAAAGAGAATGGCACCGAAGAAGAAGGTGACCGGCCTGATCAAGCTTCAGATCAACGCCGGTGCAGCCAACCCGGCGCCGCCGATCGGCCCCGCGCTCGGTCAGCATGGCGTCAACATCATGGAGTTCTGCAAGGCGTACAACGCCGCGACCGAGTCGCAGCGCGGCAACGTCATCCCCGTCGAGATCACCGTCTACGAGGACCGCAGCTTCACGTTCATCCTGAAGACCCCGCCCGCCGCGGAGCTCATCAAGAAGGCCGCAGGCGTCGCGAAGGGTTCTTCGACCCCGCACACCGTCAAGGTCGCGAAGATCACCAAGGACCAGGTCCGTCAGATCGCAGAGACCAAGCAGGCCGACCTGAACGCGAACGACGTCGAGGCCGCTATCTCGATCATCGCCGGCACCGCCCGTTCCATGGGCATCACGGTCGAGGGCTGAGGAGAATAATCATGGCTACCAAGTCCAAGGCTTACAAGGCTGCCGCCGAGAAGATCGAGGCAGACCGTTTCTACACCCCGGCCGAGGCCGTCGCCCTCGCGAAGGAGACCGGCTCGTCGAAGTTCGACTCGACCGTCGAGGTCGCGCTGAAGCTCGCTGTCGACCCCCGCAAGGCGGACCAGATGGTGCGCGGCACCGTCATCCTGCCCCACGGCACCGGTAAGACCGCCCGCGTCATCGTTTTCGCCACCGGCCCCGCGGCCGAGGCAGCGATCGCCGCAGGTGCAGATGAGGTCGGCGGCGCCGAGCTCATCCAGAAGGTCGCCGACGGCTGGACCAACTTCGACGCCGCGGTCTCCACCCCGGAGCTCATGGGCCAGGTCGGTCGTCTCGGAAAGGTGCTCGGACCGCGCGGTCTGATGCCGAACCCGAAGACCGGCACCGTGACCCCGAACCCGGCCAAGGCCGTCGAGGAGATCAAGGGCGGAAAGATCGAGTTCCGCGTCGACAAGCACGCCAACGTGCACTTCGTCGTCGGCAAGGCCTCCTTCACCGCAGAGCAGCTGGGCGAGAACATCGGCGCAGCGCTCGAGGAGATCGTCCGCCTCAAGCCGTCGAGCTCGAAGGGCCGTTACATCCAGAAGGGCGCCGTGTCGACCACGTTCGGCCCCGGCATCCCGCTGGACGTCAACGCCATCTGAGTCTGACTCGCAGAGAACGCCCCCGGGTTCGCCCGGGGGCGTTCTCGCGTCCCTGCACCCGGCTCCGCGTGTGCGGTGAAACGAAACGTCATCGGATGAGGGAAACCGGCGGCCCCCGCGTACTGTGAGGAAGTTCCCGCGCCGGTCACGTAAACTCGCACCGCGCTTCACACCCCAGGAGGGTCCATGTCCCGTTGTCTCATCGCCGTCACCGCACTCGTCGCCGCTGCCGCGGTGCTCACCGCCTGCAGCGGGTCGAGCACCCCCGCGAGTACTCCGGGCGGCGGAGAGGGATCCGCGAACGCCGACTTCGGGCTGGTGCAGGAGGGCACCCTCACAGTCGCGACCGAAGGCACCTATCGGCCCTTCAGCTTCCACGACGACGGCGGCGCGGGCGACCTCACGGGCTTCGACGTGGAGATCATCCAGGCCGTCGCCGACAAGCTGGGCCTCGAGGTGAAGTTCCAGGAGACGCAGTGGGATGCGATCTTCGCCGGGCTGGATGCGGGACGGTTCGACGTCATCGCGAACCAGGTGTCGGTCAACGACGAGCGCGAGGCGAAGTACCTCTTCAGCACGCCGTACACGGTCTCGCCCGGCGTCATCGTGGTGGCGGACGACGACGACTCGATCTCGTCCTTCGCTGATCTCGACGGCAAGTCCACCGCGCAGTCGCTCACGAGCAACTGGTATGAGCTGGCCACGGATTCGGGGGCCAAGGTCGAAGCGGTCGAGGGCTGGGCTCAAGCCGTCGAGCTGCTGCGCCAAGGGCGTGTGGATGCAACGGTCAACGACAAGCTGACCTTCCTCGACTACGAGACCACCAACAGCCCCACCGGCCTGAAGATCGCGGCCGAGACGGACGAGGCCGGCACCCAGGCCTTCGTCTTCACCAAAGACAAGGAAGCGCTGGTCGAGGCCGTCGACGGCGCGCTCGATGAGCTCCGCGCCGACGGCACCCTGGCCGAGATCAGCGACAAGTACTTCGGCGAAGACGTCACGAAGTAGCCGATGGAGAGTCCCTGGCAGCTGTTCCTCGATGCGCTCGGGCCGATCGCCTGGGCGGGTCTGACGGCGACGGTGCCGCTCGCGTTGCTGTCGTTCGCGCTGGGACTCGCGATCGCGGTCGGTGTCGCGCTGATGCGGATCTCGGTGAATCCGGTGGTCGCGGGGGTCGCGCGCTTCTACATCTCCGTGATCCGGGGCACGCCCATGCTCGTGCAGCTGTTCGTGATCTTCTACGGCATGCCGTCGGTAGGGATCACGCTGGACCCATGGCCGAGCGCGATCATCGCACTGTCGCTCAACGTCGGCGGCTACGGTGCCGAGGTCGTGCGTGCGGCGATCCTCTCCGTCCCGAAGGGGCAGTGGGAGGCCGCGTACACGGTCGGCATGAATCGCACGCGGACGCTCACGCGCATCATCCTGCCCCAGGCGGCGCGGGTGTCGGTGCCGCCGCTGTCGAACACCTTCATCTCCCTCGTCAAGGACACCTCTCTCACCTCGCTGATCCTGGTCACGGAACTGTTCAAGGTGGCGCAGCAGATCGCCGCGACGACCCTCGAGTTCATGGTGGTGTACCTCGCGGCCGCGCTGGTCTACTGGGTGTTCTGCCTGGTGCTCTCCTTCGGACAGAGCGCCCTCGAGAGGAGGCTCGACAGCCGTGTCGCCCACTGAGAACACCACCGACGCCCTTCTCACCGCCCGCGGCCTCCGCAAGAGCTTCGGTGACAATGAGGTGCTGCGGGGCATCGATCTGACGCTGCACCGCGGCGAGGTCGTCGTGCTCATCGGCCCCAGCGGTTCCGGCAAGACCACCGTCCTGCGAGCGCTCAACGGACTCGAGACCCCGGATGCCGGCACGATCGTGGTCGCGGGCGGCCCCGACCTCGACTTCGCCCCGTCGGCGAAGCCGTCGACGCGGGAGCAGAAACGCAAGCGGCTCGCGCTCCGGGACCGCTCCGCGATGGTGTTCCAGCATCACAACCTCTTCCCGCATCTCACCGTGCTCGAGAACGTCATCGAGGGGCCGTGGCGGGTGCAGGGGCGCCCCAAGGCCGAGGCCGTCGCCGAGGCGCTCGTGCTGCTCGACAGGGTGGGGCTGAGCGACAAGGCCGATGCGCGTCCGCATCAGCTCTCGGGTGGGCAGCAGCAACGGGTGGGCATCGTGCGTGCACTCGCCCTCAAGCCCGACCTGCTGCTGTTCGACGAGCCGACCAGCGCGCTCGACCCGGAACTGGTGGGCGAGGTGCTCCTGGTCATCAAGGAGCTCGCGGACGAGAACTGGACGATGGCGGTCGTGACCCACGAGCTGAGCTTCGCCCGCGAGGCCGCGGATCATGTGCTGTTCATGGACGGCGGGGTGGTCGTCGAACAGGGGCCTCCTGCCGAGCTCTTCCGCGCGCCGAAGCACGAGCGCACGCAGCGTTTCCTCACGCGCATCCTCCGCCCGCTCGACGGCGCCTGACCACTCGCGGTCGCGGGCGACGGCTGGAAGGATGACGTGATGGGCACCATCGACGACTACCTCGCTGAACTCGACCCCGCGGATCGTGAGGCGATCGACCGGGTCTACGCGGTCGCCCGCCGGGAGGTTCCGGATGCGGAACAGGGCAAGGGATACGGCATGCCGGCACTCGTGCACCGCGGCAAGGCACTCCTCTCGGTGATGCGCGCCAAGAAGCACATCGGCATCTACCCGTTCAGCCCGGACGCGGTCTCGGCGGTCGCGGGCCTGCTCGAGGGCAGTCCCGGGATCAGCGTCGACAAGGGCACCATCCGATTCCAGCCCGAGCATCCGATCCCGACCGCGGTGCTCGAGAGCCTCGTGCGGGCGCGGCTCGCACAGATCGACGGAGCGTGAACGCCGTCAGCCTCGAAGCACCGGAAGCACGAGGCTGACCGCGATCGTGATCATCACCACGGCGATCACGGCATCGAGGATGCGCCAGGAGAGCGGGGTGCGCAGCCAGCGCCCCAGATAGCGCGCGCCGAAGCCGAGCGCGGTGAACCACAGGATGCTCGCGGCGATCGCTCCGCCGGCGAACAGCCAGCGGTCGTCGCCGTGCGTGGCCGCGATCGATCCCAGCATCAGAACCGTATCGAGGTACACGTGCGGATTGAGCCACGTGAGCGCGAGGGTCGTCAGGATGACCGGTGCCAGTCGGGGGCGGACGAGTGTCGACGTCGCGCTGTGGGGGAGCGGCGCGCTCGGATCCACGGCTTCCGTCCCGTCGACCCGGAGCTCTTCTCCGCCGCGCCACGCACGGCGTGCGGCGAGGACGCCGTAGGTCAGCAGGAACAGTGCGCCCGCCCACCGGGCCACGACCACGAGCCACGGGGCGGCCGAGAGGACGAAGCCCAGCCCCGCCACCCCGGCGGCGATCAGGGCGGCGTCGGAGGCGGCGCAGATGATCACGACGGCGAGCACGTGCTCGCGGCGGATCCCTTGGCGCAGCACGAAGACGTTCTGCGCGCCGATGGCGACGATGAGGGAGAGTCCGAGTCCGAGCCCGGCGAGGACGGTGAGCACGGGTTCAGCCTAGGAACCGTTGGACATGAGAGGAAGCGATGGTTTCTTCAGAACCATTAGTATCACTAATGTGAGGATCGACCCGGAATTGGCCGCCACCCTCGCCGCGATCGTCGATGAGGGGACGTTGGACGCTGCATCGAGGCGTCTGCGGATCACGCCGTCCGCGGTGAGTCAGCGGCTGAAGATGCTCGAGCAGCAGCTCGGCCGGATCCTGCTCGTGCGCGCCAAGCCCGCGCGGGTGACGGAGGCGGGAGAAGCGGTCGTGCGGCTGGCGCGACAGGTCGCCCTGCTCGAACACGATGCTCTGCTCGGCGTGGGCATCGACGAGGCCGGCGGGACGCGTCGCATCAGCATCCCGCTGGCCGTGAACGCCGACTCGATGGCGACGTGGTTCCTCGCTCCGCTCGCGCGTCTGTCCGCCGGGCACGACATCGACTTCGATCTGCATCGTGATGATCAGAACTTCACCGCCAGATTGCTGGAGTCGGGCACCGTGATGGCTGCGGTCACCAGCGAGGCGGCTCCCGTCGCCGGGTGCTCGGTGTCGCCGCTCGGCGTGCTCGAATACCGGGCGATGGCGGAGCCGGGGTTCGCGGCGCGTTGGTTCCCCGAGGGGGTCACGACGGAGGCGTTGGGGTCGGCCCCCTTCGTGGACTTCGACCGTCGAGACACGTTGCAGCACGAGTGGCTGCGTGCGATGTCGGTCGGGCAGGAAGGCGTGCCACGGCACTACGTCCCCGCCTCGAACGACTACGCGCTCGCGGTCGGTCTGGGCCTCGGCTGGGGAATGGTCCCGCTGCTCCAAGAGCGACCGGGCCTGGTTCCGCTGGGCGGGCCGACTCTGCGAGTGGAGCTCTACTGGCAGCAGTGGAACCTGCGCTCGGAACTGCTGGACACCATCGCCGGGGAAGTCGCCGCCGAGGCCCGCCGTGTGCTCGGCGGCACCGGGGTCACGCAGACAGCTTCTCGTCCGGAGCCGCCCCGGAGGCCAGGGCGTGCAGCAGCCGGGTGAGGCTCCCGATGTCGGCGAGGCTCCACTCCGCGAGTGTCTCGAGCAACCGGCCCTCCTGCGGAAGCCGGGCGGCAGCGAGGCGCTGTGCACCCGTCGCCGTCAGCTGCAGCAGGAACGAACGGCCGTCGGTGGGATCCGCCGAGCGCTCGATCAGGCCGAGCTCCTCCAGCTCCCGCACCGTCCGGCTGACCTGCCCCTTGTCGATCAGCATCCGCTCGGACAGGGTCGACACCGTCACCATCTCGCAGCGCGCGATCGTGGTGAAGATCTTGTAGGCCCCGGGTAGCATCCCGGGGCTCACCCGGTTGGCGTTCTCGGTGATCACACGACGGAAATGCGTGATCAGTTCGCCGAACTCCGCTTCGAGGGCGCGGACCGCCTCGGCCCGCGCCTCCGGAGTGTCGAGCACGTCGTCAGCGGCCGGCATCGGATGTCGTATCGTCGCGGTCGTCGCCGGATCGGCTGACCACGGTCACGGAACCGGTGGATGCTCCGGAGAGCGCCTCCGCGTCGGCGATCGCGACGTCTGCGGCATCCTCCACGGAACCGTCGGCCGCCTGCTTCCCGGAGGCATCCGCCCGAGCGCGCTCGGAGGTCGTCATCGTGGTGAGCGGACGGTTCGGAAGGAACAGGATCGCGATCAGGCTGATCACCGCGAGCGGGATGCCGATCAGGAACGCGTGCGAGATGGCCTGCGCGTAGAAGTCCTCGATGATCGAGCGCACGGGCTCGGGGAGGAGCCGGACCTGGGGAAGAGTGCCGGACGAGAGCTGTGCGGCGACCTCGGCGCCGTTGTCCCCGAGCTTCGCGATCGCCGCGCCGATGCGCTCCTTGCCGTCGGAGAACAGTCCGGTGAGGCTGTTCGCGAGCACGGCGCCCATGACCGAAACGCCGATCGTGCCCCCGAGGCTGCGGAAGAACGTCACTCCGGAGCTGGAGACGCCCATCTCGCTCGGCTTCGCGACGTTCTGGACGATGAGGACGAGGTTCTGCATCGTCATGCCGACGCCCGCGCCCATCACGAACATGTAGATCGAGACGAGGATGAAGTTCGTGTCGTAGTGCAGCGTCGACAGCATCACGGAGCCCGCGATCAGCAGCACCGAGCCGAGGATCAGGTACCCCTTCCACTTGCCGAAGCGGGTCACCAGCTGACCGACGACCATCGAGGAGATCAGCAGGCCCGCCATCATCGGCAGCGTCATCAGTCCGGCCTCGGTGGGGGTGGCGCCGCGCGACAGCTGCATGTACTGCGCGAGGTAGACCGAGGTTCCGAACATCGCGACGCCGATGGAGATCGATGCCAGCACCGACAGGGTGAACGTGCGGCCGCGGAACAGCGTGAGCGGGATGAGCGGCTCGCGCACCTTGAGCTCGACGATGATGAACGCGATGGTCGCGATGATCGCCGCGCCCACCATCAGCACGGTCTCGGTGCCCCACCAGTCGAAGGTCGAGCCTGCGTTGGTGATCCAGATGAGGATGAGCGAGACGGCGGCCGAGAGCAGCACGATGCCGACGTAGTCGATCGAGACCTTGCGTGTGCGCTCGGTGCTGATGCGCAGCGTCTTCTGCAGGATGATCAGGGCGGCGACGGCGAAGGGGAGCGCGACGAAGAAGTTCCAGCGCCAGTTCGCGACGTCGGTGATCCACCCGCCGAGCAGGGGGCCGCCCACGGTCGCGACGGCCATCACGGCGCCGAACAGGCCCATGTAGCGGCCGCGCTCACGCGGACTGATGATGTCGGCCATGATGACCTGGCTGAGGGCGGCCAGTCCGCCACCGCCGATGCCCTGGATGGCGCGGAACGCGATGAGCGTGTTCGTATCCTGCGCGAAGCCGGCGGCGGCCGTCGCGGCCACGAAGATGACGAGGGCGAGCTGGATCAGCAGCTTGCGGTTGAACAGGTCGGCGAGCTTGCCCCAGATCGGTGTGGAGATCGCCGTGGTGAGGAGCGTTGCGGTGATGACCCAGGTGTAGGCGGCCTGGTCTCCGCCGAGGTCGTGGACGATGACCGGCATCGAGGTGGACACCACCGTCGTCGCGATCATCGAGACGAACATGCCCAGAAGGAGCCCGGTGAGGGCTTCGAGCACCTGCCGGTGCGTCATCTTGACGGGGGAGTCCGTGGTCATGCGGGACCTTTCGCTGTCGTGAACGGGGACGCGGCGACGGCTCTGGCGCGCACGAGATGGTTGAACTGGGTCAACTATACGTCGATCGTTGATTTACGTCAACCATCTTCGACCGCGGAGGGACTGCGCGCGATGAGCGCGGAGCATGCGCGAAATCGCCTTGTCCTGTTCGGAGGCGTGGATGAGGATGAGGGCACAGCGGGGACGCGGGGCTTCTGAGGGGCAGCCGCTCTCGGACATCCACGCGATCGCCTGATTCCTGAGGGGGACACCGATGGCTAGCAAAGAGACACAGCGCAAGGTTCTCGCGGTCCTGGCAGGCGGACTCGTCCTCGGAGTGGGCGTCGCCGTCACGCTCGCCGCGTGGAACGACTCCGAGTTCGCCAACGGCACCTTCACCGCCGGCGCTTTCAACCTGGAGGGATCGACGGACGGCACGACGTTCAGCGATCACAACACCGACGACGGAGACGCGGCGGCGACGCTGGCCTTCAGCCTGCCGGCGGGGGTCGTCGACAACATGTCGCCCACCGACTCGGTCTACGCCGGCTTCTGGGTGCGGTTGGCGGCGGGGACGACGAGTGCGGCCGATCTCGAGGCCGACGGCACCACGGCAGACGCCGCAGGCACCTCCAACTCGGACCACCTGTCGTATCAGATCTATCAGCTCGCACCCGGGGACACCTGCGACGCCACGACCGCCGTCGGCACGCCGATCGCGACGGGCGCCACCCTCGACGCGCAGACCGGGGTGACCGCGGTGGCGCTCGCTCCCGGGGCGACCGCGATCGATCCCGGCGTCGACGTGCAGCTGTGCATCAAGGTGACCGCGGACGCCGACCTCGAACCCTCACTGGTGACCGCCGCCACGTGGAAGTTCACGGCGACGTCGACGAACTGAGTCCTCTGATGGTCACCCGCAGAGAGATGCGGGAGAAGCGGCGACTGCGCTCCCGTCGCATCCGGGCCCTGCGTGTCTTCGGGATCCTCACGATCGCGGCCGCCGCGGTCATGACGCCGAGCGCTGCCTGGGCGGCGCCGACCACGCAGGTCATCCAGGGAGAGGTGCTCCGCCTCGTCTCGGAGGCGGACTGGGATGCCGCGGCCGGCCTGCTTCCCGGGGCGCCGGTGCGATGGGACGTCGCTATGAGCGCGGATGCTCCCGATCCCGGTGTGGTGCGGATCGGCGTGAGTGCGACCGGCACGGCCCGACTGCTCGTCGACATCTCGACGTGCTCGCGGGCCTGGCGCGATGCCGGGTGCCCCGGGTCGGAGACGGTGCTGCGCACGGAGTGGCGGATTCCGCGGGACGGTGCCGTGGTCCCGCTCGCCGAGATCAGCGACGCCGACACCGCCCATCTGCGCCTCTCCGTCGCCCTCGACCCGGCCGATGGCGCGGGCAGCACCGACCTGCGTGTGATCGCGACGGGGGCGGGGGAGACCGCGGACGTCGGGCCCGGAGGAGGCCTCGCGAGCACCGGCCCCGCGCCCGGGGCTCGCTGGGCGGTCGTCGGCGGAGTGCTCCTCGCGGTGGGGGCGGTGCGCTCGCCGTCCTGCGCCGGCGTCGGGCGGAGGCAGAACTGGGAGAGCGGCCATGAGAGGCGGGCGCCGGCGGATCCTCGCGGGCACGGTCGGCGTCGCGATCCTGGTCGGAATCGCGTCGTTCCCGCCGGTGGAGTCGACCGAGGCGAGGTTCACCGACAGCGAGTACGGCGCGGGAGCCTTCACCGCGGCGACCCTCCCGACCCCGGTGGTCGCATCCTGCACGGTGACGAGTTTCCTCGGGACCTTCACCGGGTTCACGATCACGTGGACATCGCCCGCCGTGAAGCTCCGACAGCGCTTCTCCATCAACGGCGTCATCGTGGACAACACGAACGTCACGCAGACCGGGACCGGGCCGTACACGTACTCGTCGACGATCAGTTCCGGACTGCTGAACACGCTCCTGGGAAGCCTCCTGGGCTCGACCAACACGGTGAAGGTCGAGACCATCTACCCCGGAACATCGTGGGTCTCGCCGGCGGCGACGCGCTCCCTGTCCGTCGGCGGACTGTTCGGGCTCGGCGGCAACAACACCTGCACGTGAGCCGGACCCTGCTCTCCCGCGCAGGGGTGCGCGAGGGGCCGTCGGCGAGCGTCAGTCGGCGAGGGCCAGCGCGCGGAAGGCGTCTCGTTCGCGCAGCTGCTCGCGGCGGCTCATCGCAGGGTCCGCGGTCCGACTCGGGACCTGTTGGCCGGTCGTGCGCCGATAGAGCTCGTCGATGAGATCGGTCGCGAGGCCGACGAGCTTGGCGATCTCACGGTCGTCCCGGTCGATCCACACGCACCGGGGCTCGTCGTGGATCGGGGCGAAGTCGACGTGCTCCTCCCACACGAACAGCGTCCGCTCGGCGCCGAGCACGTGCTGCTGCCACCACACCTGGCGCAGGTAGGTGCGCGGGATCCCGCGGAACGCCTTGTTCGTCGTCTTGATCTCGGCGAGCTTCACGCGGCCCTCGGCGTCGACCGCGATGCCGTCGGGCGTGGCGAGGTGGCGGTGCTCGACCTCGGCGCGGAAGAGGGCGGAGGAGGGGAGGATGCCGTGGGTCGCGGCGACCCAGGCGGCGATCTCGGGTTCGCGCCGGCGACCGTGGTCGGTGTAGGCGTTGCCGCCGAAGCGCGGGCCGCCGCCGAGCTTCGAGTCCGCAGCCCGGGCGATCGACCTCTCGGAGGTGAGTCCGGCCACGTCGGTGGCCGTGATCCCGCGCGAGCGAGCCCGCATCCATGCCACGCGATCGCGAGAGTCCGCGACGATGCGTGCAGCGAGTTCCGGGGTCACCCTTCGACCCTAACCCCGCTCGCCGACCCTTC
>NZ_SJYZ01000047.1:0-10297 GCF_004337555.1 Microbacterium sp. PI-1
GCCCTACCGTCGGCTGCAGGGTGGGGTCTCGGCGGCGACCGGGGGTCTCGGCGAACGGATCAGCCGGCCTGCGGCTCCTCGGTGTCGATCACACCGATGCCGACGGCCTCGTGGTCGGGCTCGGGCTCATCCCGCTTCGGCGCGGTGGGTTCCTCGCCGGGGTCCTTCTCGGTGCTCGGCTCTTCGAGTTCCTCGGTGCTCGGCTCTTCGAGTTCCTCGGTGCTCGGGACCTCGCTCGGGTCGGCGTCTTCCGGCGACTCGGCCTCGGTGGGAGTCGTCGCCTCCGCCTGGCTCGTGTCCGAAGAAGGGCTGGGCGTCGGAGTCTGCGCTTCAGGAGAGAGCTCGTCGGTGGGTTCCGGCTCAGGAGTGGTGTCGGTCATGGTGACCCCTTTCGGCGATGTCCTCGGACCACGATGCCCCGACCGCACGCTCGTCGGAAGGGGGTTGACTCCCCGTCGAGTTAACCGAGGTGAACCGAACCGGTGAATCCGGCGTAGCCTGGAAGGGTGACAGCGTACGTCTCGGCCTTCGACCTCTTCTCGATCGGAGTGGGTCCCTCGAGCTCCCACACGGTCGGACCGATGCGGGCGGCTCTCGATTTCGCGCGACGCCTCACGGCGAGCGGTGCTCTGGCGCGAGTCGGCCGTATCGAGGTCGCGCTGTACGGCTCGCTCGGTGCAACGGGGATCGGCCACGGCACTCCGGACGCCGTCGTCGCCGGGCTCCGTGGGCTCACGCCGGAGACGTGCGACCCGGCTGAGGTCCGTGCCGCCTGGGCCGACCTCCCCGCGGGTGCCGTGATCCGCATCGACGGCACCCACGAGGTGCCGTTCGTGAAGGACGACATCGTCTTCGCGCCGCGCACCCGGCTTCCCGGGCACCCGAACGCCATGACGATCACCGCGCGGGATGCAGCGGGCGATGTCGTCGCCGAGGAGACCTATTACTCGGTGGGCGGAGGATTCATCCGCAGGGACGGTGAGGAGGCGAAGCTCGCGACCGCAGGGTTCCCGTACTCGTATGCGGATGCTGCCTCGTTGCTCGCCCTCTGCGACGAGAACGGGCTGTCGATCGCCGAGGTCGCGCGACTCAACGAGGCATCCGTGCGCAGCGAGGAAGAGGTCGCTGCCGGACTCGACGCGATCTGGGATGCGATGGCGGGTTGTGTCGACGCCGGTCTGCACGCGGAAGGAACCCTCCCGGGCATCCTCAAGGTCAAGCGGCGGGCCGGAGTGATCCGCGGTCAGCTCGAGGCGGTCGAGGCCGACGGGCATCGTGAGCTGCCGGGCGAGTGGCTCGGCGCCTTCGCGCTCGCGGTGAACGAGGAGAACGCGGCAGGCGGACGGGTCGTGACGGCCCCGACGAACGGAGCCGCCGGTATCCTTCCGGCCGTCGCGATGTACTGGTGGCGGTTCCTCGCCGATTCGGGGCTGGGAGCGGGCAACGCGGTGACCCCCTACGGTGAACTCGTCGGCAGCGCGCTGTTGGGATTCGAGTCGGATGTGCGGACGCTGGAGAGCGCCAGCGGGCTCGACGAGGAGCAGACGGCCGAGGCGAACCGTCGCCGTGGCATCCGCCGCTTCCTGCTCACTGCGACGGCTCTGGGCTCGCTCTTCAAGGCGAACGCATCGATCTCCGGGGCCGAGGGTGGATGCCAGGCCGAGGTCGGATCCGCGTGCGCCATGGCCGCCGGCGGGCTCACGGCGGTGATGGGCGGCACGAATCGTCAGATCGAGAACGCGGCGGAGATCGCGATGGAGCACCACCTCGGTCTCACGTGCGACCCGATCGGCGGACTCGTGCAGATCCCGTGCATCGAACGCAACGCGATCGCCGCGTCGACGGCGGTCACGGCGGCCCGACTCGCCCTGCGCGGCGACGGAAGCCACTACGTGTCCCTGGACGCCGTGGTCGAGACGATGCGCCAGACCGGTGCCGACATGTCGACGAAGTACAAGGAGACCAGCGAGGGCGGTCTCGCGGTCAACGTCATCGAGTGCTGACCGCCCGATCGTGATCGTGTCCGCGGGTGGCGATAGCCTCCACGAGACGTGACGCGCGGAGGGAGCACGATGGATGCGTTCTGGGAGCCGAGCTCTCGCCGTCGACGGCAGCAGCCGGTGGTCGCCGTCCGGCCGAACGATGATGCCCCGACGCCCGACGGGGAGTGGCCGACGAACATCCCCGCCGTGGCCCAGGTGCTCCGCGAAGGGATCGACCTCGACCCCGGAGTGACCTTTCTGGTGGGCGAGAACGGCAGCGGCAAGTCCACTCTGGTCGAGGGCATCGCGCTGGCGTACGGACTCTCGCCCGAGGGTGGGTCACGGCAGGCACGGCACCGCACGCGCGCGACCGAGTCGCCGTTGTCGGACTGGCTTCGATTGCAGCGCGGGGTAGGTGCGAATCGCTGGGGCTTCTTCCTCCGCGCCGAGACGATGCACTCGTTCTACACGTATCTGGAAGAGAACCCCTCGGCCAGCGGCGACGTTCCGTTCCACGAGATGAGCCACGGGGAGTCATTCCTCGCGCTGCTGGACAGCCGGTTCGACGAGCCGGGCTTCTACTGCCTCGACGAGCCCGAGGCGGCCCTGTCCTTCACCTCGACGCTCGCCCTCATCGCGGTGCTCCGCCGCATCGCCGACGAGGGGGGCCAGGTGCTCTGCGCGACGCATTCGCCGGTACTCGCGGCCCTCCCCGGCGCGAAGATCCTCGAGGTCGGGGAGTGGGGCGTGCGTCCGGCGGACTGGGGTGACCTCGAGATCGTGGACCATTGGCGCTCGTTCCTCGACCACCCCACGCGTTACCTCCGTCATCTGCTCGACTGAGCCCGGGTCGATCGCGGGGAGCGAAGTCGTAGGCTGGCGGGCATGACCGAGCAGAAGTCACCGCGCCGGCGAGGACGCCCGAGAGGTGCCTCGGACTCGCGGGCGCGCATTCTGGCGGCCGCGGTCGACGACTTCGCCGAGAAGGGCTACGATGGCGCGACGGTCCGCTCGATCGCGGCCCGCGCCGGTGTCGACTCCGCGCTCGTGCATCACTACTTCGGGACCAAAGCCGACCTCTTCGCCGAGGCCGTGGGCATCCCTCTGCGTCCCGACATCGACGTGCCGCGGATCCTGGCCGGATCTCGCGACGGCGTCGGTGAGCGACTCGTCCGCTACGTGCTCGAGGCGTTCGAGCAGCCGGAGGTGCGCCGGCGAGGGGTCATGCTGATCCGCACCGCCGTGGGGAGTCGGCTGACGACCCCGTTGCTGGCCGGTTTCCTCTCGCGCGAGCTGCTCTCCCGCGTCGCCCGGAGTCTCGACACCGACGATGCCGATCTGCGCGCCGCTCTCGTCGCCTCGCAGATCGCCGGCATGCTGATCGCCCGCTACGTGCTGCGGCTCCCCGCGCTCGCTGGTGCATCGGTCGATGAACTCGTCGGACGAGTCGGTCCGACCGTGCAGCGCTACCTCTTCGACTGAGGGGGCGCAGGCGCAGGCGCACAGATCCCGTTGACGCCATCGGTACTCGGGCGCATAATTCATCACATGATGAATAACTCGGCTGTCGAGATCTCGCAGCTGCGTGTGCACCGCGGCGCCGTCCAGGTCTTCGACGGGATCGACCTCACGATTCCGCGCGGGCAGATCACCGGCCTGCTGGGGCCGTCGGGGTGCGGCAAGACGACTCTCATGCGCTCGATCGTCGGCGTGCAGAGGATCGCCTCCGGAGACGTCAGGGTCCTCGGAGAGCCGGGCGGCTCGCGAGGGCTCCGGCACCGGGTCGCGTACGGCACGCAGGGTGCATCGGTGTACGGCGACCTCAGCGTGCGTCAGAATCTCGCCTCTTTCGCCTCGCTGCTGAAAGCCCCGAAGGGCGACGTCGATCGGGTCATCGAGGAGGTCGGTCTCGGGCCGCAGGCGGGGCAGCTCGTCGACGCCCTGAGCGGAGGACA
This sequence comes from Microbacterium sp. PI-1, assembly GCF_004337555.1. Lineage (NCBI taxonomy): Bacteria > Bacillati > Actinomycetota > Actinomycetes > Micrococcales > Microbacteriaceae > Microbacterium > Microbacterium sp. PI-1. The sequence continues at coordinate 3,938 of NZ_SJYZ01000047.1, forward strand.
GGCGACGCGGGTGTCGCTCGCGGTGGCGCTGATCGGTGCGCCCGAGCTCGTCGTGCTCGACGAGCCGACGGTGGGACTCGATCCGGTGCTGCGCGCTGAGCTGTGGACCCTCTTCCGTCGTCTCGCGGATCGCGGGGTGACACTCATCGTGTCGAGCCATGTGATGGATGAGGCCGTGCGCTGCGACCGGCTGCTGCTGATGCGGGAGGGGCGGATCATCGCCGACACGACTCCGACGTCGCTCCTCGCCGACACCGGGACGACCGACGCCGAGGCCGCCTTCCTGGCGCTGATCGAGCGTGACCGCGCGGCCGGCCTCGGAGACACCAGGAGGTCGCGCCGAGATACGCGCGGGACGCACGGGGAGGTCGGGGAATGAACGGCCGCCGGATCTTCGCCACGGCAGGGCGCGTCCTCACGCAGCTGCGGCATGATCCGAGGTCGATCGCCCTGATGCTCATCGCGCCGAGCCTCCTCGTAGGGCTCTTCGCCTGGCTGTTCAGCGACCAGGAAGGTGTCTTCGACCAGGTCGGCGGTGCCATCCTGGCGCTGTTCCCGTTCATCGTGATGTTCCTCATCACCTCGATCACGACCTTGAGGGAGCGCCGTTCGGGCACGCTCGAGCGGTTGATGACGACGCCTCTCGAGAAGGCCGACTTCATCCTCGGCTACGCGCTGGCGTTCGGAGCGATGGCGGTGGTCCAGGCGGTGATCACGGTGTCGTTCGCGGTCGGGGTGTGCGGGCTCGACGTCGACGGGCCGCTGTGGCAGCTGGGTCTGGTCGCGGTGGTCGACGCACTGCTCGGCACCGCGCTCGGCCTGCTTGCGAGTGCGTTCGCGCAGACGGAGTTCCAGGCGGTGCAGTTCATGCCGTTGCTGGTGTTCCCGCAGATCATCCTCGGGGGGCTCTTCATGCCCCGCGACCAGATGCCCGATGTGCTGTACGCGATCTCGGACTGGCTGCCGCTGAGCTACGCGATCGACACGATCAATGCCGTCGCCGCGGGGGACGAGGGCTGGGACGTGTTCGGTCCCTTGCTGATCGTCGTCGCGTTCGCCGTCGGTGCCCTGGTGCTCGCGGCGCTCACGCTGCGGCGGCGTACACGCTGAGGTCTCGGTCCGTTCCGCTGCTCAACGCGCGGTGCGGTTCTTGGTGTGCTTGGTCGGCGTGGCGGCCCACGGGTCCTCGGGCCAGGGGTGCCGCGGGTAGCGCCCCCGCATCTCGGCGCGGACCTGTGCGTACGGACCGGACCAGAACGAGGCCAGGTCGTCGGTCACCGCGAGCGGGCGCCCGGCGGGGGACAGCAGGTGGAACAGCACCGGCACGCGCCCATCGACCAGCCGAGGAGTCTCCGCCCACCCGAAGCACTCCTGGAGCTTGACCGCCACGACGGGCCGTGCCGACGTGTCGCCGTCGGGTTCCGGGTAGGTGATGCGGACGCGGGATCCACTGGGCACCTCGAGGCGCTCCGGGGCGAGTTCGTCCAGGCGCACCGCCTCCGGCCACGGCAGCAGGCGGCGAAGGGCGGACAGCAGGTCGAGTCGTCCCACCGGGGTGCCGGACGCCAGCGCATCGAGTTCGGGTGCCAGCCAGGCGTCGAGGGTGTCGACCAGGCCCGTGCCCGAGACATCCGGCCAGGGGGCGCCGAGCTCGCGCCGCAGCAGCGCAAGCCGACGGCGCAGTGCCTCCGCGCCGTCGGACCACGCGAACATGCCCAGTCCGTCGCGGCGCAGGGTGCGGCGGACAGCATCCCGTCCCTCCTGCGCGGAGGCCCGGACCGGGACCGACGTGCGCAGGATCGCCCCGAGCCGCCGTTCGCGTCGGGCCTGGACACGGCCTCCGCTGAACTCGGCCTCGACGCGGTCCGTCAGGAGGTGGTCGGCGGCCTGCTCCATCTGCGCCTCGGTGAGCGTCGCTGCCGCGCGGATGACCGCTCCGGACCCGGCTGCCGCGCGCCCGGAGGCGCGGGCGACGTCGGCGACGGCGAGCCATTCGACCGCCGCGAGCGGGCCCGTCACTCCTGCTCGCGTCCCGGATGCGAGCAGGAACGTCGCTCCGGCCGCGGTGCGCTCGACGCGGCGGGCGATCCGCTCGGGAAAGGCCAGGGCGATCACGAGCCCGACGCCGTCGAGATCCGCAGAGGCGTGTGGTGCCGGTGGGGCCAGGCGTTCGAGGCGATCGACGTCATCGCGCCATCGGCGGGTATCCGGCGTGCGTCCGCCCCGCAAGGAGATGAGGGCCTGTGCGACGTCGGCATCGGCGACTCGCAGATCGCCGCCCAACAGCGCGACGACCTCCGCGGCGAGGCGTCTGCCGACTGCCGGACTGCCGTCGCGGAGCGCGCGGGCGAGTCGAGGATCGGTCGGAACGCGGGCGAGGGCGCGCCCTTCCGCGGTGGCACGACCCTCGTCATTGATCGCGCCGAGACCGCGGAGGACCGTGAGGGCATCGGCGAGGTTCTCTGCGGGCAGCGGGTCGATCATCCGCAGCCCGGTGCCACCGGGGGATCCCCAGCACGCGAGCAGCAGGGCCGCATCCGCGAGGTCGATGACCGCGATCTCGGGTACCGGGCGCGCCGGAGCCGCCGCGTAAGACCGCTCGTCGACGCAGCGGACCACGGCACCGGGAGCCTGGCGGGTGGCGCGTCCCGCTCGTTGCACGCACGACGACCGGGATGCCGCGGTCGTGACCAGACCCGTCATTCCTCGGGAGGCGTCGCGCAGCGGATGCCGCGACAAGCACGTGTCCACGACCAGGCGTACGCCCGGGACCGTGAGCGAGGACTCCGCGAGCGAGGTCGTGACGATGATGCGCGGACGGTCTTCCGACGTACGACCTCGGATCACCGCATCCTGTTCGGCCGCCGGGATGCGTCCGTGCAACTCCCGCACATCGAACGTCTCGCTCGACTCCCGGATGCGCCGGGCGATCTCCGACACCTCCCGGGCCCCCGGTGCGAAGACCAGGACGTCGGCCTCCGGATCCTCCGCGATCTGCGTCAGGGCCGCAGACGTCGTGACGCGTGCGACGTGGTCCAGGAAACCTGAGGTGACCCCACGCTCGTCGAGGCGCGGTACGGGGCTCGGGGCCCAGCGCTCCGTGAGGGGGAAGGCGGGCACATCGTGGTCCACGATCGGGGCCGCGGCCGACTCGCTGCCGAGGACCGATGCGATCCGCTCGGCGTCGAGGGTGGCGGACATGGCGACGAGCACGAGGTCCTCCCTCAGCTCACGCACCTCGGAGAGCAGGCCGATCAGGAGATCGGTCTCGAGCGCGCGCTCGTGCACCTCGTCGAGGATCACGGCGTCCACGCCGTCGAGGCCGGGATCGTCGAGCATCCGCCGCAGGAGCACGCCGGCGGTGACGAACTCGATCTGCGTCGTGGGAACCGCGGAGCGCTCGCCGCGGACCGTGAACCCCACACGTGAGCCGAGCGGCGAGTCGTCGAGGTGGGCGAGTCGTCGGGCAGCGGCACGGGCGGCGACGCGGCGAGGCTGGGTGACGATCACGCGACCGGTGCACCGCGAGGCGACGAGGGGCGGCACGAGCGTGGTCTTGCCCGTGCCCGGCGGTGCGGTCACGACCACTGAGCCACCGGCGTCGAGGGCCGCGGAGAGCTCGTCGAGGGCGCCCGCGAACGACAGCCCGGCGCCGATGGCGTCGAGATCGAAGGCGGCGGGCATCATCCGTCCAGTCTGCCGCGTCGAGTCAGCGACCGGAGCCGTTCACAACTCAGGAGAAACGCGCCCTGCGGACCCCGAGCGGCTCTCGCTGGCCCCGACCACCTCGTTCTTCCTGAATTGTGAACGGGCGAACGGGGTGCCGGAAGCGAAAAACGGATGCCGCGACCCGATCGGCCGCGGCATCCGCTTCGTGTTGCGTGGGTGCTACTCCGTGGCGGGAGCAGGCTCCGTGGCGGGGGACGCCGTGGAGGGCGTCGACGCACGCGCGGGGGACTGCGTCGGAGGCGTGGCCTCGGCGACACCGGCGCCGAAACCACGGCCGACCGCCTGACCCTGGATGATGCCCGCGAGGTCGAGGCCGGTGGCCGAGTGGACGCTGTCGAACACCGAGCGGAGGGCCTTGGCGTTGTCGGCGCCGACCACGTTCGATGCGCCGTCCTCGCCGGAGCTGCCGATGATCGACACGTTGCCGATCGCCGCGTAGCCCTTCGAGAACTCGGCCATGATCGAGGGCAGAACGTCGAGCACGCGCTGCGAGAGGAAGGCGTCCTGGTTCGAGGCGATGGCCTTGGCCTCGGCCTCGAGGGCGCCGGCACGCGCGTCACCCTCGGCGCGGATGGCATCGGCTTCGGCGCTGGCGCGCAGGCGGCGGGCTTCCGCTTCGGCTTCGGCCTGGGCGCGGAGGGCGTTCGCCTCACCGCTCGCCTTCGCGATGGCGGCGGCTGCTTCACCCTCGGCACGAGCCTTGTCAGCCTGCGCCTGCTGCTCGGCGATACGGGTGCGGGCTTCCGCCTGCTTGACCTGCTCGATCGCGGCGGCCTCGGCCGCGCGTTCGCGGGTGTAGAGCTCGGCTTGAGCGCGGGTCTCCGCCTCGTACCGCTGGGCGTCGGCAACACGCTTGACGTCGGCGTCGAGCTGGGCCTGCTTGTTCTCGGCCTGCTGCTGCAGAACGGCCTGCTCCGCCTGAGCGCGTGCGAGAGCTTCTGCCTGCTCTGCTTCGGCACGTGCACGTCCGATGCCGGAGTCGGCGTTGGCGGTGTTGGTGTCGAGCGCGGTCTGCTCGATCAGGTTGGCTTCCTGGTTCGCGATGTTCTTCTGATTGATCGCGCGGTCGGCGTTCGTCTGAGAGATCTCGGCGGCCTGACGCTTCGCCTGGATCTCGGGGGCACCCAGCGACTGGATGTAGCCGACCTTGTCGGTGATGCCCTTGATCTGGAACGAGTCCAGGATCAGTCCCTGCTCGGCGAGTTCCTGCGAGACATCGGCGGCGATCTGATCGGAGAACTTCTTGCGCTCGCGCATGAGCTCGACGACCGACAGGGTCGCGACGATGCCACGGAGCGCACCTTCGAGCTGTTCGGTGGTGAACTGCTCGATGGCCTTGTCCTGCGATGCGAAACGCTCGGCAGCGCGGCGCACGTAGAGCGGGTCGGAGCCGATCTTCACGATCGCGACGCCGTCGACGTTCAGCGTCACACTGTCGAGCGACTGCGCCTCGGCGTTGAGGGAGACCTGACGGGAGCGCAGAGAGATGATCTCGTGGCGCTGCGTGATCGGGTTGACGAGCGACTTGCCGTTCACGATCACGGTGACGGGCGACTCCGCCAGTTCCGAACTGGTCGTGCCGTCTGCGGCGATGACTGCGCGTTGGATCTTCTGCTTGCGCCCCGAGATGACGAGGGCTTCGTCGGCTCGGGCGACCTTGATCCAGCTGCGTGCGAACAGCAACAGGATCAGCAGCAGGACGACGGCGATGACGACGCCGATGCCCACGATGACGAGGATGCCGACGATTCCGGCGATCTCCATGAATGACCTCCCTGGTTCCCCCCGAGGGGGCGGTCTGACGTGCCCGCCGAATGCGCAGGCGTATGCCACCCACCCTGCCAGAAAAGGCGGAGGTCGTTCTCGGCGCCCACAGGCGCAGGTCAGCGGGAGCGGAGCTTCTCGGCGAGGTCGCGCAGAGTGCGCAGCTCATCGTCGTCGAGGCGCGACATGCGCTCGGCGATCGAGCGTCCGTGCACGGTCGCGAGTGCGCGGAAGGCCCTGGCCCCTTCGTCCGTGGCGCGGATCAGGGCGCCGCGACCGTCGTCGGGATCCGAGCACTTCGCCACGAGACCTCGGGTGACCATCCGGTCGACCAGACGAGAGACGCTCGGCTGACTGATCAGCATGTTGGAGGTGATGTCGCGCAGCCGTGCGGTCATGTCGGGGGAGCGGGTGACGGTCAGAAGCACGTCGTACTCCGCTTGTGCGAGGTGGTTTTCTTCAAAGTCGGCCAGCATCGCGGTGAACACCTCGTGCTGTGCGCGGAACAGGCTCTCCCAGGCTTCGATGGCGAGCTTGCGGTCGGTCATCCTCACAGAATAGTGGGAACAGTAAAGGGCCGGTCGGAGAGGCTCCCGACCGGCCCTTGTCCCTTGCACCAAGAGTGTCCTGCAATCACATGCGGTGAGTGCCACAGCAAACATTCACCGTGTGATCACTGTATAACGGCGAGATAACGAATGCAACGGTTTGGTCACGGAATCTTCGGTTTTCAGCACAGATGTCCGATCTCACGAGAAGTGTCGGAGTCTCACGAAAGGTGTCGGAGCGTCTCACGAAAGTGGCGGAGTCTCAGGAGGCCTGTCGGATCGCGGCGGCGCCATCTCCCTGCCGCAAACGATCGTTTCT
>NZ_SJYZ01000048.1:0-6362 GCF_004337555.1 Microbacterium sp. PI-1
GTCGTCCGCTCGCATCTTGAGATCGGTCACGAAGTGGAGGTTCCAGGCGGCGGTTCGAGGCACCCGGCCAGCCTCACTGCGATGACAGAATCCGACCCACGCAACACGCCGGAACGGGGGTCAGAATCTACTCGATCGACGAAGCATTCCTCAAGATCTCGCCGAAGGTCGCACGGGATCCCGAAGCGATGACCGAGCTCGGCCGAGACATCCGCTCGACGCTGCGTCGGCTCATCGGCGTGCCCGTGTGCGTCGGGATCGCGGAGACACGCACATTGGCCAAACTCAGCAACCGGGCCGCGAAGAAACTGGACGTGTTCGACGGGGTCTGCGTGTGGCCGGCGACCCGGCCGGAATGGCGGCACCGGCTGATGTCGTCCCTACCGGTGTCAGAAGTCTGGGGTATCGCGTCCCGCCTCGAGCGACGCCTGGTGGCGATGGGGATCTCGACGATCGCAGATCTCGCCGCGGCCGATCCAGTGCGGATCCGCAAGGCGTTCAATGTCGTCGTGATGCGCACCGCGTTGGAGCTGCGCGGGGTGCCGAGCATCATCGCCGAAGAGGACCGCACCGGGCGCAAGGAGCAGCTGATCGTCAGCCGTTCCTTCTCGGAGAAGGTCACCACGAGAGACGGCATCCGACAGGCGCTGTCCATCTACGCCCAACAGGGAGCGACCCGTCTGGTCAAGCACCACCAGGTGGCGAAGCTGATGACGGTGTTCGCCGGCACGTCGCACTACTCCGAACAGCGATCCTCACCCTCGGTGCTCGTCAAGCTCCCCTTCCCCACCGCAGACCCCGTCGAGCTCACCCACGCCGCGCATCGGCTGCTGCCACTGATCGAAGATGGCATCCGGTACGCCCGAGCCGGCGTCATGCTCACCGATCTCCGCCTCGCAGACGCACATCAGCCGCTCGAGATGTTCCGCCACGCACACGAAGAATCCGGCGTCGCAGAACTGATCGACAAGATCCAGCGGAAGGAAGGCCGCGAGCTCCTCGGACTCGGCTACGGAGGATTCCGGCCAGGACCGTCGTGGCAGATGAAGCGGTCGATGCTCACCCCCCGCGCGACGACGCACTGGGACGAGCTGGCCACCGTGAGAGCCTGACTCCGCTCGGCAGCGCCGCGAATAGACGACAGATGCGTTAGCCGCATCATTGTTGCGCCCAACGCATCACGGACGAGATCGACAGTTGCATCCGATGCAACATCGCCCGGTCGCAGCAGAAGAGTCGTTGACAGAGACACCTCCGGGGCATATCGTGGTGAATGTCACATTCACCATCCTTAGAGGAGGTCTCATCATGCGTGCGTTCCCCGTGAACCGCGACACCATCGACCTACTGGTCACCGCCGCCTACATCAGCACTCCCGCCTACCGGATCAGCACACCCCGAGATCTTGTCGAGCACGCCGATCGCATGGGTCAGCTGTTGTGGGATGAGAACCACAGCAGCGTCAGCTTCGCCATCGGCGAGCACCTCACCGCGCCGCGGTACGAGTGGCAGCCCGTCGCCGAGATCATCCCCTGTGCGGACGACGAGCAAGTGCTGCAGATCGAGCGCAGTCGGCTCCTGCTCACCGAGGTCTCCTGCCATCACGACGGATGGGACGACTCCCCCGCGCGTGATCTCGTCGAGCGCCTCGGCCAAGCGATCGCGCTGCGCTTCGCGCACTGGCCGTTGGTCGCATCCCCGGAGCACCGCGGCGTCATGGAGTATGACGGCCTCCACCGTGCAGCCGAAGTCTGGGAACGGCACATCGGCTTCCGTCACCCGCTAACCAACGACGCGGCCGCGTGAGAGGGAGTGACCACATATGACTCTCACCATCACGCACACCGCCGCCGAAGGCACCCTGATCGACGGCACCGCGAAGGGCGACGGTTCGGCCGAGGTGCTCCGCACCAACGGTTGGCGATGGAGCCGAGCTCTCGGCTCCTGGTACGTGCCCCACTCCCGAGATCGCGAGCCGAAGAGGCACGTCATCGACCGCACCGTCGCCCAGCTGCAGGAAGCCGGCTTCACCGTGACGGTGTCGGTGGACTACGCCCGACGCGCCGCAGCTGCAGTCGAAACAGATCTCCTCGCACGTCGAGAGGACCGCGCCGCCGCCCTGGACGCGAAAGCTGAACGGCGAGCCGACACCGCGGCCGCGGAAGCGGAGCGCGCAGCTCGAGCACTTCGGCGGCTCCCGGAAGGCGGCGAGCCGATCCACGTCGGCCACCACTCCGAATCCGCCCACCGAAGCGCGATCGCCAAGGCGGATGCCGCGATCCGGCGATCCATCGACGCCGACACCGACGCCCGCCGTGCTCGCGCACGAGCAGACATCGCCGCCGGAGCGAACGAAGCCCGCTACGCACCCATCACGGTCGCCAACCGCATCGAGAAGCTCCGCGCCGACCAGGTCAGCCTCCGCCGGCGCCTCGAGGGGTACAGCCGCACACTGCCGGGCGGCTATCTCGACATCACGCCGGCGGCGACCGGCGACTACGCCGAGAGACTCACCCGCGAGCTCGCCGCCGTCGACGAGCAGCATGCCTACTGGCAGGCCGTTCGCGAGGAACAGATCGCCGCCGGGATCGTCGCCAACCACTCCCGCGACACCATCCGCCCCGGCGACCAGATCCGATACTTCGGTGCCTGGTGCACAGTGACCCGCACCAACGCGAAGAGCGTCAGCATCACCGACACCTATGGGCATCGCGGCACGGTCCCGTACACCCACATCCGCGAGCACCGTGCGGCCGAGAAGGGAGCGTCATCGTGAGCATCGCCACTCGCCCCCGCCCGGTGCCGCGCGAGATCCCCGCCGAGCTCGTCGTGCGGCTGCGCCGCCTGGTGACCGGCGTCGCCTTCGTCGTCCTGGCGGTAGGCGCCGGCTACCTCGGCCTGCTGCTCGCGCCTATCCTCGACCGGCTCATCGTCGCCGCCCTGGCCGTGATCCTGGTCCCGCTGCTCGTCGTGGTCGTGGTCGACTTCTTCCGTAGTCCGGACTAGCCCATGCCCGCGTACAAGGTGGCGTGGCAGCAACCGGCGCAAGTCACCGCGACCGTGACCGTCGACCTCGACCAGCTCGCACAGTGGGCTGTCGAGGTCGACGGCGTGCGCGCCCTCACCGAGACCGGGCCTGGCCCGGGCGAGCTTGCGGGCGTGCGGCTCATGCTCGAGCGGAACCGTCATCTTCGCGACGAGCTGCTCCGCCAGTGGGCGAGGGCACACATGCCGCACTCCTGATGTCCCTACGCGAGGCCGTCGACGCACACAGCGAGGCCCCGCCGGCACGTTTCCGGCGGGGCCTCGCTGCTGTTAATCAGGCGAGTCGCTTCGCGAGCTCGTCGATCTTGTCCGGGCGGAACCCCGACCAGTGGTCTTCGTCCGTGACGATGACAGGCGCCTGCAGGTACCCGAGCGACTTGACCTGCTCGAGCGCAGCGGCGTCCTCGCTGAGGTCAACGACGTCGTACTCGATGCCTTTCGCATCCAGCGCGCGATACGTGGCCGTGCACTGCACGCACGATGGCTTCGTGAACAGCGTGATCGCCTTGTCCCCGTTCGTCAGTGTGGTTGTCATGTGTGGTCTCTCCTCCTTTCTGGGTCTCGTTTGTTGAGCATGGTGGACAGTTCAGACACGGGCGGCAGCTCGGCGTTTGAGCCACACGAGGAGCGCGATCGCCGAGAGAAGGATCGCGGCGATGACGAGGATCTGACCCCATCCGAATCCGATGCCGTCGACGATCGGGATCACCGTCGCCTCGCCCTGCTCGAGTAGGTGGTACTGCAGCATCCAGACCCGGAGTGGATCGAGGAACATCCCCAGCGAGACGATGCCTGTGGCGAAGGCGAGCACGACGATCAGCAGCAGCGAGATCCAGTCGTCCTCGGAGACAGACGCTTGGTTGGACATGGGCTCCCTCTCTTTCGTCAGTGGCCGGCCGCGACGTCGGGACGGCGGTAGGTGATGACCTGGGTGTCCGACATGGTCAGCAGCCCCTCTTCCCCGGTTTCGAGATCCCGGTACTCGATGGCGAGCTGTTCATCGTCCAGGACGTCGTTCTCGACGCCTTCGACGACGCCCCACATGCCGAGGCTCTCGTCGGTCTGCAGCAGGTCTCCGACCTCGAGCTCGACCGCGGGCCCGTCGATCGCTTCGCCGTATCCGTCGCCGTCGCCGTCGACCGCATCGTCGACGGCGTCCTCGTCGACGGGCTCCGGGACGAATCGGACGGCAGTGCGGGAAGGCAGCAGGGTGACGTTCCCCGGGCGCATCGTCTCGAGGCGCGCGGCCGCGGCCGCGGGATCCCACTCAACGATCTCGGCGCCGGCCCACTCGTAGTAGTCCGGTTCGAGCTCCTCGCCCTCGCCGTCGTCGCCGATGATCGGCTCGGGGTCTTTCACCATCATCCGGCTGTAGTCGGGGATCTCCGGGCGCAGCGCAGCCAGGTGCTTCCAGTCCGCTTCGTCGGTGGAGTCGAGCTTGGCGGGGTCTGGCGTGTAGAACGCCTGGATCTCGACCGGCACCGACTCGCCGCTGAGGGTGACACCGCGACCACGCTTGTTGCGGGGGATGGCTACGCCGACCGCGAAGGAGTCCCACATCATGTTGGCGCCCTGTGGGGAGAGTCGACCGAAGCTGACGCGGGCGCCGAAGTTGTCGCGCATCTCACCGCCGAGGAACTCGACGTCGGGGCGCTGCAGACCCAGCAGAAGGTGGATCTTCGCGCTGCGGGCGAGGCGGGCGAGATCGGAGAGGAGATCCAGGACGGGCGCCTGAGCCGGCGCGCCCTTCGGCTTGACGGTCTTGTACCAGCGCTGCACTCGGGCCTTGAAGGTGGCGTACTCGTCGATGATCAGCGCGAGCGGGTCAAAGTCCTCAAGGCGAGCCGTTCCGTTCTCGAGCTGGGAGTACCGCTGTTCCATGAGTTCGTGTGCGGCGTGCAGCATCCGCACCTGGTGCTCGACCCGGGCGCCGACGAGCTCGACGTTGGGCCAGTCCCGGAAGCCGGCGAACTCAATCCGCTTTCCGTCGAGAACCCACACCCGCCAGTGCGCGTGAGTCAGGTGCGTCAGCACGGTGTGCTGGAAGCTGGTCTTACCGGAGCCGGTTCCGCCGATGACGAGGCAGTGCGGCGAGACCGCTGGATGCCAATGCTGGACCCCGCCGTCTTCGTCGACGCCGATCGGGATCTTGAACCCCTTGTAGGCGGAGTGGGTGAGAGCTGCGGCGGGGGTGACCTCGTGCAGCACCATGTCCGGCATGTTCGGGCGGACCTCGAAGAGGATCTTGTCTCCCTCCAGGTCCCATCGGGCACGCCAGCGTCCGGGCAGCATCGACGAGACGACCTTCTCGATCGACGAGCGACGTGCGGCGATCGCCATCTTCGGTCCCACGTTGTGCTTGACCTCGATCTTGGACACCGATCCGTCTTCGGCGCTCGTCACCGACACCGTCGCGGACGGATCCACAACCTGCTTGATCACTTCGATCGCTCGCTGCTGCTCACGAGAGACGGGGTCCGTCTCCGGCGCGATCTCCACCACAAGCCAGCAGCGACGGGAGTTGTGCTTGCGCACTCGGTACTCCACTCCGAGCCGGCGACTCAGCCCGGCGAGGATCTGGTCGACGAAGCGAGGGTCGGTGTCGTCGACGTGGGAGGCCCAACGGATCTTGATGCGCTCGGGGACGCCGACCCACCCGCGCGTCCACTTCACCGGTTCCACCAGAGCGCGCGTGGGCTGAGAGGCGCCCAGCAGAGGAAGCAGCGCTTCGATGGCGGGATCCATCCGACCGGCGCGCTGGAACGCTCGCACTCCCGCGACGATCGAACCCGCAGCCAGCACCACAGCCCCCACCCATACGAGAGGCACGAGGTTGGTGAAGGGGCGGACAGTGTTGAGGCCGGTGACAGCCGTCGCGATCGCGAGAGCCAACAGTGCGGGGATGATCCCAGTGAGCTGCCGGCGGGGCAGGACGCCGAGCGCGGTCACGGCCGGCGCAGTCGGCCGTGCCGGCGGACGGTTCGCCACACGAGTTGCCATTCGATACCTCCTGGTGGGGTCGCGCTCTTCACGGCCCTCTGCGAGGTATAGGCCTGCGTTCGCTCCCTTCGCGGACATCAACGGTTCTCATCCCGCGTGCCGCACTCGTGATGTCCCTCCCGAAGCGAGTTCGCTCAACACGGCGGCGGAGGGGTGTAGCGCTCGATCGTCACGCGCATCAGCGCAATACTGTCCGATCTCACGAAACTTGTCGGTTGGTGAGACGGAGCACCCCCGGAAAGACGGGTGAGTGGTGCGCTGCGGAAACTGCCGGTTGTCTCACGAAACTTGTCGGAAATCGCGGCCGCTTTCACATT
>NZ_SJYZ01000049.1:0-5856 GCF_004337555.1 Microbacterium sp. PI-1
CCGCCGCTGTCGAGGGCGCCCCGGTCACGATCGCGTCCGGCGCTGTGCTGCGCGGGCGCGGGGTGAGCCCCGGTCGGGTCGCGGCCCCCGTCGTGCACCTCGCGCCGGCCGTTGCTGAACCCGATGCGGACACCGTCATCGCGGTGGAGGAACGCGATGCCGAAGTGTCGGCGATCGAATGGGCGGCCGTGGCGGTGGCGGACCAGCTGCGGACGCGCACTGCCCAGGCCACGGGGGAGGCGCGGGCGATCCTCGATGCGTCGCGGCTGCTCGCCTCCGATCCCGAGCTGGTCTCCGAGGCGACCGCGCTGGTCCGTGCGAAGGGGCGCAGTGCCGCCCGTGCCGTGTGGGAGACCGGCCTGGCGCACGAGAAGGGCCTCACCGCACTGGGCGGTCGCATGGCGGAGCGCGCGGCGGACATCCGTGACGTGCGCGACAGGATCATCGCCGAGATCCTCCAAGTCGACATGCCGGGGGTGCCGGAGCGTGAGGAACCGTTCGTGCTCGTCGCGACCGACCTGTCGCCTGCCGACACGGCGACGCTCGGCGAGGGGCGGTGCGTCGGCCTCGTGACAGAGCAGGGAGGTCCGACCTCCCATACGGCGATCATCGCTCGCTCGCTCGGGCTTCCCGCGGTGGTCGGTGTGGCCGGCGCCGTCGGCATTCCTGTCGGGGCGACGCTTCTCGTCGACGGCGGCCGCGGCACGGTCGAGGTCGACCCGCCGGAGTCACGGGTCGCGGAAGCGGCGGCAGCGGCGACCGCGGTGGAGTTCGACGGGACCGGGCGTCTCGCAGACGGACACCGCGTGGCGCTGCTCGCGAACGTCGGAGGGGCCGCGGACGCCGTGAACGCGGCGGCAGCGCGCGCGGAGGGCGTGGGGCTGTTCCGGACGGAGTTCTGCTTCCTGGACAGGGCGGACGCCCCGTCGGTCGAGGAACAGACCGCCGCATACCGCGGCGTGCTCGCTGCCTTCCCCGGCCGCAAGGTGGTCGTTCGGACGCTGGATGCCGGAAGTGACAAGCCTCTCCCGTTCGCGAATGCGGATCACGAGGACAACCCGGCCCTGGGGGTCCGCGGTCTGAGGATCGCGCGTCGTCGTCCGCAGCTCCTCGACGATCAATTGCGGGCGCTCGCCTGGGCCGCAGAAGCGGAGTCGGCGCAGGTCGACGTGATGGCTCCGATGGTCGCGACGGTCGAAGAAGCGCGGGAGTTCGCCGAGCGGGCTCGTGCTGCGGGGATCGAACGCGCGGGCATCATGATCGAGACTCCCTCGGCCGCGTTGCTCGCCGCGGAGCTGTTCGAGGTGGTCGACTTCGTGAGTCTGGGAACGAACGACCTGGCCCAGTACACGTTCGCGGCCGACCGCCTCCTGAGTGATCTCGGCGACTTGAACGACCCGTGGCAGCCGGCCGTCCTGCGCCTGATCGGCATCGTCGGCGAGGCGGGGAGGGCGGCCGGGAAGTCCGTCGGAGTGTGCGGGGAAGCCGCGAGCGATCCCGCACTCGCCCCGGTTCTCGTGGGCCTGGGTGCGACCTCGCTGTCGATGACTCCGCGGTCGCTCGGCCGCGTCGCCGAGGCCCTCTCCGTGGTGAGCGAGGAGGACTGCCGCCGGGCTGCCGAAGCGGTGCTCGGCGCACGCACCGTCGACGAGGCGAGGGCGGTGGCGAGGACGGGGGAGGCCCACGCCGAGTTTCTCTGACCCCGGATTCATGCCCGGCGGGGAATGTTCACCGTCTCATTCCGATATCGACATCCTGGGCGCTCGTCGCCGGTCGGCAGCCTCGCCCTAGGCTCGTCGGAAACGGGGTGTCGGATCGGACGCCGAAGAGGAGTCGGAGGGACACATGTCGCAGAAGCTGTCGGTACGAAAGAGCGTGATCGGTGCTCTGGCGGTGGGTGTCCTGGTGGCGCTCGCCGGCTGCGCGCCCACTCCGCAATCGACGCCGGAGCCCAGCACCGCTCCGGTCGCTCCGACGCCCGATCCCTATGCGGGGCCGATCGCCTTCGTCGGAGACGAGCTGGACTGGTTCCTCCTGAGTGCCGACGAGATCGCGGCCATGCTCCCCGATGTCGGAGAGGTCAGCCCGGCGGTCTCCTCCCTGATCCAGGTCTCCGATGGAGGTGGCCCCGAGCCTGTTCCCGCGATCTGCAGCGCGCTCGCGGCCGAGACCTCGTTGGGGTCGATCGGTGCGCGCTCCGTCACCTGGACGACGGCGGAGGAGGGGAGTGACGGGTGGCTCCACGTGCTCCAGTTCGCCGACGAAGAGGCCGCGAAGGCCCGAATGGATCAGTATGTCGATGCGGCGGCGCAGTGCGTCGAATTCGAGTTCGGCGGACCGGCCACTTTCGCGTCTTCGACAGCAGAAGGCGACGGCGGCATCCGAGCCCTTGCCGGCTCGCTGATCATCACCTACTCGACCGGTGGTGGCCACAGCCTCTACAAGAGCTACGTCTCGGTCGGGAACGTGATCGTCGAGGTGTGGCAGCCGTTCACCGGCGAGCCGGCGTTCGACGCCGAGGCCGCCGCAGCGCTGCTGCGCGATCGCGCGGAGGAGGCTCGGCGGATGTTGATCGACGAGCTGACGGCGAACCCTCCTGCGCCCGTCGACACGCCCGCGGCAGCCGACCCGGCCGCGCCGTGGAGCGCCTGGCAGATCACTCCGGTGGGCGTCGGGCCGGTGCAGCTGGGCGTCGAGCTCGACGAGGCGATCGCGGCGGCGCCCGGAGCCCGCATCCAGGAACCCGAGTGGGAAGGGGGACCGACGCGACTGATCGCCGCGGATGATTCCGCGTCGCTGCTGCTCGAAACGCAGGAAGGCGGGACGTTGGTCTCGGCCCTCACCGTGGGGATCGCGAACACCGTCGGCGATCGGTCGGATGACGGAGCGGCGCTTCCGTCCGCAGACGGCGTGAAGGTCGGGGATCCCGTCTCCGTCGCCGTCGCCGCATTCCCGGAAGGCACGGACCTTCGTATCGTCTCCTCGGGGGAGTACTTCTACGAGTGGTCGACCCGAGAGGGTGTGACGCTGCGCTTCCGTCTCGACCGTGACTCGGTCGGCGACGACGGTGCCGTGATCACCGGGATCACGCTGGAGGATGCCACCCTGCGCAACGCGCTGATCTTCGGCTGACGCCTTCTCGCAGACCGATCTTCGCATCGGGCTTCATTACTAACCGATCGTTCAGTTAGTATGGGCCCGTCGGGGCACCGCTGCCGCGGCACCACGCGACGAGGAGGTCGACGATGACGGAAGCGATGACGCGCACCACGGATGCGGTGCGGGCGAACCGCGCGATGATGGAGCGCGATCAGGCCTCGGCCGCACTCGGACTCGTCGTCGAGCGCGACGACCCCGGTCACGCCGTGGTCTCGATGCGCGTGCGTGACGACATGACGAACGGGTTCCACATCACGCACGGGGGCTTCGTGTTCGCCTTGGCCGACACCGCGTTCGCGATCGCCTGCAACGAGGACGACAGGGTCACGGTCGCCGCGGGCGCCGATATCTCGTTCCTGAAGTCCACGGTCGCCGGGCAGACGCTGACCGCGACGGCCGTCCGCCGCACCCGCACCGGCCGCTCCGGCATCTATGACGTGACCGTGGTCGATGAGCTCGGCGACACGGTCGCGGAGTTCCGTGGCCGTTCGCGCACCACCACCCAGACCTTCTGACCCCCCGATCCGATGGAGTCTCCCGTGTCGATGACGACCGCCGCATCCACCCGCATCCACCCGCCCTCGGCCGACGAGCTCGACGCCGAAGAGCGCATGAGCCGAGCGGAGATCGAGCGGCTTCAGCTCACCCGCCTGCAGCAGACCGTGCGCCACGCCTACGCGAACGTGCCCCTGTACACGCGCAAGTTCGATGACGCCGGAGTACACCCCGACGACATCCGCACCCTCGCCGATGTCGAGCGGCTGCCGTTCACGACGAAGGACGATCTGCGCGAGACCTACCCGTTCGGCATGTTCGCCGTGCCGATGGAGGACGTCGCTCGCATCCACGCGTCCAGTGGCACCACGGGGCGTCCGACCGTCGTGGGCTACACCCGCGGCGATCTCGATCGCTGGGGATCGCTGGTCGCCCGGTCACTGCGCGCCAGCGGCATCCGCCGGGGGATGAAGGTGCACAACGCCTACGGCTACGGCCTCTTCACCGGTGGGCTCGGTGCGCACGCAGGAATCGAAGCGCTCGGAGCCACGGTCATCCCGATGTCCGGCGGCCAGACCGCGCGACAGGTGCAGCTCATCCGCGACTTCGAGCCGGACGCGATCCTCTGCACGCCGAGCTATCTCCTGACGATCGCGGACGCGATGGTCGCGCAGGGCATCGACCCGCGCTCGACCTCGCTCCGGGTCGCGGTGCTCGGAGCGGAGCCGTGGACGAACGAGATGCGGCAGGAGCTCGAACTGCGACTCGGCATCGACGCCCTCGACATCTACGGGCTCAGCGAGGTGATGGGACCGGGCGTGGGCAACGAGTGCCTGGAGACCAAGGACGGCCCGCACCTGTGGGAGGACCACTTCCTGCCGGAGGTCATCGACGCCGAGACCCGGGCCGCGCTCCCGGACGGCGAACTCGGCGAACTCGTGTTCACCTCCCTCACCAAGGAGGCTTTCCCGGTCATCCGCTACCGCACCCGCGATCTCACCCGGCTCCTGCCCGGGACCGCTCGGCCCGGCATGCGGCGCATGGAGAAGGTGACCGGGCGCAACGACGACATGATCATCCTGCGGGGCGTGAACCTCTTCCCGACGCAGATCGAGGAACTGGTGCTCGGCATCGAGCAGTTGACCCCCCACTTCATCCTGGAGCTCTCCAAGGAGGGCCGGATGGACACGATGACCGTGCGTATCGAGCGGCACCCCGACCTCTCGGTCGAGACCTGCACCAGCGCGGCGAAGGTGCTGGCGCAGCGGATCAAGGTGTTCGTCGGCTCCACGGTCGCCGTCCAGCTCGAGGAGCCGGGCACGCTGCCGCGGAGCGAAGGCAAGTACAAGCGCGTCTACGACCTGCGCTGACCCGCGGGAGCGGTGGCCGAGCACGCCTCGCGGCCACCGCTCCCGCCGCACGGCACGATCGGATGCGAGACTGTGCATGATGTCAGAGATGCAGAGCACACGACGCGGCCGCCCGGGATACGACCAGCAGGGCATCCTCGCGGTCGCGGTCGCCGCTTTCAACGAGCACGGTTATGACGCCACGTCGATCGGCATGCTCGCCGAGCGGCTCGGACTGTCGAAGTCCGCGATCTACCACCACTTCGGGTCCAAGGACCAGATCCTCGACCTCGCTCTCGATGCGGCGCTCAGCGGACTCGAGGCCGTGGTGGACGACCCGCTTCCCGCGTCGGCGGTCGAGGCCAGCGCCGTGGCACGACTCGAGCATGTGCTCCGCGGCGCCGTGCACGTCCTGATCGCGCAGCTGCCGGCGGTCACGCTGTTGCTCCGAGTGCGCGGCAACACCGAGGTGGAGCGTCGAGCGCTGACCCGTCGTCGCGCTTTCGATCGTCGGATCACGGCCTTGGTGTCCGAGGCGCAGGCTGAGGGCGCACTGCGCGCCGACATGGACGCCAGCGTCGTCGCCCGCCTGACCTTCGGCATGATCAACTCGATCGTCGAGTGGTACCGACCCGGGGGCAGAGAAGGCGCGGATCGGCTGGCGGACGACGTCGTGGCCATCGCGCTCGACGGACTGCGTCGTCGCTGACCCGCGCCGCTCCGCCATCCCGCCACCCCGTCCTGTCGTCGAGGCCCCGTCCTGTCGTCCACGCCCCGCTGGGGCGACGCGGACTCGAGGGGGCCTCGACGACGGAAGGGGGCGTCGACGACGGAAGGGGGCGTCGACGACGGA
>NZ_SJYZ01000004.1:0-182994 GCF_004337555.1 Microbacterium sp. PI-1
CGCCGCGCCCGCCGCACCTGTCCCGTCCGCCGCCCCTGCCGCACCCACAGCGACGAAGGCCGCGCCGACCGACGCCGAGCTCAGGAGAGCCGCCGAGGTGCTGCGGATCATCTCCGACTCCTACTCCGCCAAGATGGTCGGCCAGGATCGGCTGCGCACGAGCCTCCTCGTCTCCCTCATCGCCGGCGGTCACATCCTGCTGGAGAGCGTTCCCGGCCTGGCGAAGACCACGGCCGCCAGCACTCTCGCCGACACCGTGAAAGCGCAGTTCAAGCGCATCCAGTGCACGCCCGACCTGCTCCCCAGCGACATCACCGGCAACCAGATCTACGACGCGGCGACGGGCTCCTTCCGCACCGTGCTCGGTCCGGTGCACGCGAACTTCGTGCTGCTCGACGAGATCAACCGCTCCAGCGCCAAGACCCAGAGCGCCATGCTCGAGGCGATGCAGGAGCACCAGACGACCATCGGCGGCGAGGTCCACCACCTGCCGAAGCCGTTCCTCGTGATCGCGACGCAGAACCCGATCGAGCAGGAGGGCACGTACGAGCTGCCCGAGGCGCAGATGGACCGCTTCCTGCTCAAGGAGATCGTCGAGTACCCGAGCCCCGCCGAGGAGCTCGAGGTCCTCAGCCGTATCGACTCCGGTGTGCTCGACCCCGACCGCCATGTGAGCAGCACGGTCAGCCTCGACGACGTGCACCTGCTGCAGGACGTCGCGAGCCGCATCTACGTCGACCCCGCGATCCGGAACTACATCGTGTCCATCGCCTACGTCACCAGGAACCCGGCGCCGTACATCGGCGAGGAGCGCGCGCGCTTCATCAAGTACGGCGCGAGCCCCCGGGCGAGCATCGCGTTCCTGCAGGCTTCGCGGGCACTGGCGCTGCTCAAGGGGCGCGCACACGTGCTGCCCGAAGACATCCGCGAGCTGCGGCACCTCGTGCTCCGCCACCGCGTGCTCCTGACGTTCGAGGCCGACGCCGAGGGCATCCGCAGCGAGGAGATCATCGACCAGATCTTCGCGTCGGTCCCCACTCCCTGACCCGTTCATGGCCAGCCTGATCACGCAGGTGAAGAGCAAGCTCTTCATCCACTCGACGCGCAAGTCGCTGCACGCGCTGGACGGCGCCTACGCGTCGCTGCTGCACGGGCGGAGCCTCGACTTCGAAGACCTGCGCAAGTACGAGTACGGCGATCAGGTGCGCGACATCGACTGGCGGGCGACCGCGCGGCTGGGCACTCCCCTGGTCAAGCGCTCGCGCGCCACACGGATGCACACCGTGTTGTTCGCCGTCGACACCGGCCGCTCGATGTCGGCCCTCGCCGCCGACGAACGCTCGAAGAAGGAACTGGCGATCCTCGCCACGGGGATGCTCGGCGTGCTGACGCTGCGCCACGGCGACGATTTCACCACGGTCTACGGCGACTCCGCGAAGGTGCGTCGACTCGCGCCGGGCCGCAGCGAGGGGGCGCTCGAACATGCCCTGCGCACGATCGACCGCGCGATCGACGAGACCTCCGCACCGAGCGACCGGGATGCACTGCTGTCGTTCATCACGCGCACGATCTCGCGCCGGATGATCGTGGTCGTCGTCACCGATGAGGCCCCCGTGACGAGCGAGACCGAGCGGATGCTGCGGCGCCTGCGCGTGCAGCACGACGTCCTGTGGCTCACCGTGCGCGACGCCGACCCCGTGCTCGACCACGCGACCGGGCGCATCCGCAGCGACGTGGACAGCCGCTGGCAGGTGCCGGACTTCGTGCAGGGCGACCGTGGCATCGTGCGAGAGCTGACCGCGCAGCGCGACGCCGACGCCGCGCACCTCGCCGAGCTCCTCACGCGGATGGAGATCAGCCACGCCTCTCTGGACGGACAGGACGACGCCGTCACGCAGCTCCTGCAGCTGCTGAATCGGAGGTCGAATGCCCGGCTCTGACGAGCTCTACCCGCCGGCACAGTACGGCTGGGGATGGATGCTGCTCGCGATCGGCATCCTGCTCCTGCTGATCGCGGGGGCCTGGCTCCTGATCCTCCTCACTCGCCCCCGGCGCACCCTGTCCGTCGGCGAGCACAATGCCGGACAGACACCGCTGATCGTCGACGTGCTCTCGCAGCTGCGCACCGAGTACCTGACGCGCATCCAGCAGATCGAGACCGACTACCGCGAGCGCCGCCTCTCCCCGCGGCAGGCGAACCTCGAGCTCAGCCGCGTCGTGCGGACGTTCGTCAACGAGTACAGCGGCTTGGAGGCTCCCGTTCTCGCGCTCGATGACCTCGTGGCACGGGGCGTCCATCCCGCGCTCATCGATGCGATGGGCAGGCACTACTACCCGAGCATCTTCCGGCAGGGACCCGCGATCGATCCAGTCGCCGGTGCCGAGGCCGCCCGGACGGTGGTGCGCTCATGGCACTAGCGAATCCCTGGGTGCTCTTCGCCGCCGCGGCGGTCGTGCTGATCGCGGTGGCGATCGGCCTCGTCCTCGGTCTGCGCCGGAGCAGCCGTGGTCGCGCGGCGGACACGGCCCGGATCGCCCGCGCCGAACGGCTCCGCACGCTGCCCACCTTCCGTCAGGCGCTGGCGCGGCGGGCGGTGGCGCTCTCGGGCATCCTCGCCCTGGGCGCGGTCACGGCGCTCGTGGCGGGGGTGGTGTCCGCCCGACCGATGTCGGCGCAGACCGTCCAACCGGTCAACACGAGCCGCGACATCATGCTGTGCCTCGATGTCTCCGGATCCATGACCGAGGTCGACGTCGAAGTGCTGACCGTGTTCGACGAGCTGCTGGACGGCTTCGAAGGTGAGCGGATCGGGCTGACGATCTTCAACAGCTCACCGGTGCAGATCTTCCCGCTCACCGACGACTACGACTTCGTCCGCGAGCACCTCGAGAGCATGACCCGGAGCTTCGACTACGGCGACCAGGTCCCGGAGCACTGGCTCGGCACACTCAACGGCGACGGCGCCTCGCTGATCGGCGACGGCCTCGCCGCCTGCACGATGGGCTTCGACCACCCGGACGATGACCGCTCGCGCTCGGTGATCTTCGCCACCGACAACGAGATCAACGGCGCCTCGATCGTCACGCTCGACGAAGCGGCTGCCTACGCGGCGTCGAAGGGCGTACGCGTGTTCGCCCTGAACCCGGTGCAGGGCAAGGACACGGCGGTGAGCGCGGAGCTCACCGCCGCCGCGGAAGCCACCGGTGGCGCCGCATTCGGCCTGCGCGACACGACGACCGTCTCCGACATCGTCACCCAGGTGCAGGAGCAGGAGGCCACCGAGCTGCGGGGAGAGGCGCAGGTGGTCTGGACCGACACCCCCGACCTCTGGATCGCTCTGCTCTCGATCTGCCTCCTCGCCTTCGTCGTGGTGCTGTGGAGGCTGCGACTGTGATCTTCCATCCCGTACTCGCTCCGTTGCTGATCGCCCTGATCTGCCTCCCGATCATCGCCCTGGTCGTGTGGATCCTGGTGCGACCGGCGAAGGCGACGGCTGCTGCCTCGTCCGCACCGGGCTCCCTCGCCGGACACCGCGCCCTGTGGGCCATGCGCCTGGTGCTGGTGCTCGCCTGCGTCGTGATGCTGCTGCGCCCCGGCATCCCGGGCGGCGCCACCCAGACGCTCGCGACCGACACCGACATCGTGCTCGTCGTCGACACCACGGCGAGCATCGTCGCCGAGGACTGGGGCGACGGGGAACCTCGACTCGACGGCATCCGCGACGACGTGCGCGCGCTGGTCGAGGAGTACCCGGGCGCGCGCTTCGCCCTGATCACCTCGGATGCCGCCGCCGAGTTGCGGATGCCCCTCACCACCGACACGACGGCCCTCCTGGGCTCGCTGGACGTGCTGCGCCCCGAGGTCACCAGCCAGTCGCGCGGGAGTTCGATCGGCATCGCCGCGCCGCTGCTCGCGGAGACACTCACCTCGGCGGCCCAATCCTCACCCGACCGGTCGCGGATGGTCTTCTACTTCGGTGACGGCGAGCAGACCGTCGATACCCCGCCGGAGTCGTTCAGCGCGAGCGAGAAGTACACCGATGCGGGCGGCGTCTTCGGCTACGGCACGACCGAGGGCGGACCGATGCGCATCACAACGGGCGAGCTCTCGGACAGCGGGACCGGCTATATCCAATACCAGGGGTCCGACGCCCTCTCCGTGATCGAGGAAGGGAACCTGGAGAGGATCGCCGACCAGCTCGGGGTGGACTACCAGCGTCGGACCGCGGACACCGAAGCCGTACTGCCCGAGGCGCCGTCGACGACGACCGACTACGCCGAGTCCGGAGAGGTCGGCAACGCCATCGAGCTGTACTGGGTCGCGGCGCTCGTCATCCTCCTCATCCTCGGCGTCGAGCTCGCGCGCGCCACGATGCTGATCGCACAGCTGCGGCGACTGCGCGCGCCCCGGGAATCCCCCCGGCAACCGGGAGGCACCTCGTGACGATGACGAACGATGCCGCCGCCGCACTCCTGCGGTCGAATCGGCGACGCCGCCGCGTCCGTCGATGGGTCGCCATCGGCACCCTTCCGCTCACTCTCGCCGCACTGTTCTTCGTGGGCAAGCTGCTGAGCATGTACGCGTTCGCGCACCAGGCGATCACCGCCTACGTGGTCGACGACTTCGCGGGCTCGGAGGCGGCGGCGCGCGGACAGAGCTTCCTCAACTGGTTCGAGCCGTACAAGGCCCCCTTCAACATCGGCACGGCGCTCGGAGCGGCCGAACAGCTGCCGCAGGCGAGGGCGGAGCTCGAAGAGGCGCTCCGCCTGGCCACCGGGCTCGAAGTATGCGGGGTGCGGATCAACCTGGCTCTCGTCGTCGAGCGCATGGGCGACGCCGCCCGCGCCGGCGGCGATGGCGCGACCGCGGCCCAGCTCTACGGTGAAGCCCTGACGATCACCGCCGAGACGCCGGAGGAGTGTCACAGCGAGGAGGCGCAGGAGCAGTCGTCCGATCCTCAGCGCGACATGTCCGACTCGCTCGACAGCACCGAGGACCGCCTGAAGCAGAAGCAGCAGGAGCAGGATCAGCAGCAGCCCCCGCCTCCGCAGCCGAACGAGGACGAGCAGCCGTCCGAGGACAAGCTGCAGGACCTTCAGGACAAGCTCGAGCAGGGCACCCAGGAGCGCGACCAGCAGCTGGGCGAGGATCCCGGCGGGTCGGGAACGGACAAGCCGTGGTGATGGATCACGAGAAGCAGAGGGCTCGCTACCTCGCGGGGACCGAAGGCGCGCCCCCGGTTCCCCCGCCCGGCGGTTACCGCGGCGCACGCCGCGAGGCCTTC
The DNA here is from genome assembly GCF_004337555.1 of Microbacterium sp. PI-1. Taxonomy (NCBI): domain Bacteria; kingdom Bacillati; phylum Actinomycetota; class Actinomycetes; order Micrococcales; family Microbacteriaceae; genus Microbacterium; species Microbacterium sp. PI-1. The sequence goes on from NZ_SJYZ01000004.1 coordinate 5,286, forward strand.
GTGCCCTCCCCCCCTGCCGCGGTCTCCGTCGCCGTCGAAGAGGAGCCGAGGAAGCCCGCCAACGCACTCGGGTGGACGGCCCTCACCGTGGCGGTCCTGTTCGCCCTGACGCTCCTGGGCACACTGCTGGCCGGCAGCACCGACATCCTCTACAGCGTCACGATGGTGACCGCTCAGCTCGTCGTGGTCGCCACGGTCATCGCCGCTCTGCTCTCACCGCGGGGACGCCTGCTGGGGGCGATCGCCCTGGTCGTCACGATCCTGTTCAACGTCGCCACCGTCGGCGGGATGAGCGCCCTGCAGACGTCGGCCTCCGGCAACTACGAGGGCATGAAGTCCGCCGAGCAGAAGCACGCGGAGGCGTATCCCGGGATCAAGGGCACGGATCCGCAGCAGACGCTTGCACAGCAGTCCCTGGAAGACGTGCGGGCACAGTCGGAGTCGCTCTTCGCCGACATCCGTGCGCGGCTCACCGACGAGTTCGGGTACACCTGGGTCGCGGTGGGCGACGAAGACCTGCGGCCGGAGCGCAACGGGTACGGCGGGGAGTCGATGCTGGTGGAGTACACCTCTCAGGGCTGGGCCACCGAGCAGCCGATCCAGGACGACGATCGCAAGTACGCGGTGATGGCCGTCATCAACGAGGTGGTCATCGAACACGGGCTGTGGGAGCTGTACTCGTTCAACGACCCCGCCATCTCCGGCATCGACCCGGGGATGATCACGAAGCTGTACGGCAGCGACGACCCCCGCTCGCAGCACACGTGGGAGTACTACACCGAGAACTACCCGGATCCGCTGCGCTTCTACGCCGACATCCACGACCTCTCGAACGATCAGGACGGCGGATTCCTCGCGGCACGCGAGGCGCAGCAGGCCCGCACCGGGGAGCCACTCGAGGGCCTTCAGCTGTTCGTGCTCGCGAGTGGGGTGCTCAGCGACGCCGATCGCGAGGAGTTCGAGACGCGGCTGCAGGACTACCCGGGCTACGAGTAGCCGAGGCGCAGGGTCCTCAGGCGCTGAGCGTCAGCAGCATCCGGGCGAGCACGTAGCGGGCGTGTCCGCGGGAGGTCCGCGGGTCGTAGCCAAGAATCACCACGAGCGCCGCCATCCGCTCCTGCACGCTGGAGTGGTGTCTTCCCAGGCGCACCGCCGCCGCCCGCACGCTCTGCTCCTCGATGACGGCGTCGAGCAGTTCGCGGCTTCGGTCGTCGAGCGCGGCGAGCGCGGCCGCATCCGGGTGGAGGGGGCCGGCGTCCGCGGCCTCCGCGACGAGCAGGAGCCCTCCGAGGTCGGCGGCATCGACGACCGGTTCCGCGGGATCGGTGAGCCGGACTGCCACCAGAGCGGAAGACCACGATCGCGGAAGCTGCTCTCCCGTGCCGGCGACCCCGAGACCCAGCCGCAGCTCCGCACCGTCGGGCCAGGCGTCCCGCGCCTCGGTGGAGGCATCCAGGATCGTCGCCCGCGTGAGTCCGTGCCGGGTGGCGACCACGGCAGACGGATACTGCGGCAGGGGTGCCGGGTCGGGAGGAGAGGCGACCATCCGCAGCGTCGCGTCGGTGAGACGAAGGCGCGGCAGTGCGGCGGCCCTCTCGTCGGCACCGGCGTAGGAGCTGATCGCCAGTTCGACAGCGCTCTCCGGCCCCACCGCGCGACGAGCCCGGATGATGCCGAGCGCGAGGCTGAGCCGTTCCAGGATCATCGCGTCGTTGGTGTGGGGATCGCCGTCGCGCTCGATCCAGGCGACGGCGTCCGGGCCGCTCTCCCGGATGAGCCAGGTGGGCGACGGCTCGATGGGGTCGATGCGCACCCCGTCCGCGCGCACGCGCACGATCTGCCGACCGTCACGGTGTCCCGCGGTCGCGCCGCTGAGCACCGCGGCACCCCGCAGCATGCTCTCGACGCCGACGGAACGGGCCACGAGGGCGTCGAAGTACGTGACGACCTTGAGCGTCTCGCTGGCATCCGGGTCGAGGGCGGTGAGCCGCCCCAGCAGGTCTTGCATGTCGGGCTCCATCGCGCGGGGATTCCACCCTACGGGGTCGACGTGCCGTGCTCCCGTCGCACTCTCTGCCGCCCCGAGGGCCGGAAACGGGCAGGGAGTGCGACGGGAGGGGTCCGGGCACGGAATCCGGACTCAGGAGAGCAGGCGGTTCACCCAGTTGTCGCGGGCCGCGAGCATGGCCTGCGCGACGGCGGCGTGCGGGGCGAACATGTCGAAGCCGTGGAACCCTCCGGCCCAGACGTGCAGTTCGGCCTGGACGCCGGCTTCCCACAGCTTCGTGGCGTACGCGACGTCCTCGTCGCGGAACACCTCGGCGCTGCCGCAGTCGATGAACGCGGGCGGGAGGCCGGAGAGGTCGGTGGCGCGGGCGGGTGCCGCGTAGATCGACACGTCGTCCGTGCCCTTGCGGTCGCCGAGGAGCGCCGACCATCCGGTGACGTTCGAGCCGCGGTCCCAGACGCCGATCCCATCGATCTGATGCGTCGACACCGACGCATCACGATCGTCGAGCATCGGGTAGATGAGCAGCTGACCGATCAGCTCAGGACCCTTCCGGTCACGGGCGAGGAGGGCGGTGCCCGCCGCCAGCCCGCCCCCGGCGCTGCCGCCACCGATCAGCAGCCGCGACGTGTCGATGCCGAGCTCGTCGGCGTGCTCCGCGGTCCACCGCAGCCCCGCGTAGCAGTCCTCGACGGGATAGGGGTCGGGGAACTCCGGAGCGAGTCGGTATTCGACCGTGACGATGACTCCGTTGAATCGCTCCGCCCAGTCGAGGAATCCGACCACGCCGAGCCAGCGGTTGCCGATGATCATGCCACCGCCGTGCGTGTGGAAGAACCCGGGGCCGGTGCCCGTGCGGCCTTCCTTCTCGATCACGGAGACGACGATGTCATCGCCCTCGTGTCCGGCGATCGTGACGTCCCGCCGCGTGAAGCCCCGCTCCCCGAGCGCCGCGAAGATCTCCTCATCCCCGCTCACGGGCGACTGCCGGAGCAGCGGGATCATCTCGGGCGTCAGCGTGGGTGGCAGCTGGTCGCCGACGAGGGCGAGCGCGGCTTCGAGCTCGGGATCGAAGGGCGGTCGTGCCAGGGTCGTGTCCGTCATCAGAACTCCTTTGTCCTCGGCCGCCGTCGCGGCGGCGTCTCGCCAGACTCGCGCACGCGACACCCGAGGATAACCCGCCACCCGAGGCCGATCCGACGCATTCCGTCCGCCGGGTGGCGGGTGCCTCCCCTCCCCGGTGGAGGTGTCCCTTGAACACGCTTCCCCCCGTGGATAGCCTGGCGCCACAGGGAAAGGAAGGCGCGGATGATCCGAGTTCTCGATGAACAGCAGTCCGCCGAGTTGCTGAGCACCACCACGATCGGCCGCATCGGTTTCGTGCACGACGGCCGCGTGCAGATCCTGCCCGTGAACTACGTCGTCTCCGGCCACGACCTGCTCCTCCGCACCGCGCCCGAGGGACTGCTGGCCGAGCTGACGCACGAGCCGGCGGACGTCTCGTTCGAGGTGGACTATCACGACCCCCTCGGCAGCACCGCCTGGAGCGTCCTGATGCACGGGCCGCTGTCCCGGGTGCCCGAGGAAAAGGCGGCCGGCGCCGGAGCTCGCGTGACCCCGTGGGCCGGGAGCGAACGGGACCTCCCCCTGGCGTTCCACATCGAGCACATCACGGGGCGCATCGTCCGTCGAGACCAGGAGCACGGAGAGACCTGATCGCCGGCGGCGGGGTGTTCGCCGCGCGTCGTCAGCTCGCCAGGGCCAGCCCTGCGGCGAGCGCGAACCCCAGCACGGTCGCGAGGCCCGTGGACTCCTTCGCCTTCGACTGCGCCTCGGGGATCATCGAGTCCACGAGCATCACCAACAGCGCACCGGCCGCGAAGCCGCTCGCCGCCGAGCGGAAGTCATCCCCGGTCACGCTCGCCAGCCCGAATCCGGCAACCGTCGCGAGCGCGCAGATCACGGCGACGCCCGCCCACAGCAGGAGCACCCGGGACTTCGCCATCCCGCCTTCGAGCAGGTCAGCGGCCGAGCCGATCGATTCGGGAAGGTTCGACACCAGGATGGCGACCACGAGCGCGATGCTGACCGGCTCCCCCGAGGCGAGGCCGATCCCGAGCACGAGCTGCTCCGGGATGCCGTCGAGCAGCGCTCCGACCGCGAGCTGGCCGCCGCCCGCCTCGGCCTTGGTCTTCGCGGCACGGGCGTCGAGGATGCGATCGGCGATGTAGTAGCTGATCGCTCCGGCCGCGACACCGATCACCAGGGGGATGGGGCCGGCGAGATCCAGCCCCTCCTCCCAGAGCTCGAACGCGATCGACGCCATCAGCGCGCCCGCGCCGAAGCCCAGGACGATACCGAGCCACCGCGGCGGCCACTTCCGGAGCAGCGCGAGCACCGCACCGATGAACAGCGGTGCCGCCGCGACCGCACCCCACAGGATTGCTCCACCCATGTCCGCCATGTCCGACCTCCGTCGGCCCACTCTTGCACCTCTGGGGCCTCCCCGCCGCTCCGACTTCGGCCAAAACGGAGACGTGTCGTGCGTCCGTCGGCGAGTCGCGCCTCGACACGCCGCCCCGCGCCCGCCACTCCTCCGTTTTCGCCTCCAGCGGCCGAGGAGAGGACGAGACGACTGACGCTGCCTGCGCGTCCGCCGCCGATATGAAGCACTCGTTTGCCACCATTCGAATGGTACGGTCATGGCATGAGAGCAACCATGGACAAGGCAGGGCGGATCGTGATCCCGGCCGCGCTCCGTGAGCGCGTCGGATTGATCCCCGGCCCGGTCGATCTCCTCCTCGACGGCAACGGCATCCGGATCGAGATCGACGCTCCGGACAACCTCATCGAGAAGGATGGCCGTCTCGTCATCACAGGCGGCCCGACACTCACTGTGGACGAGATCCGGGAGCTCCGACTTGCCGATCAGCGCTGATCTCCTCCTCGACACCAGTGCCGCGATCGCGCTGGTCCATGACCGGCACCCGGCACACGAACGGATGCTCGAGCTCACCCACGGTCGCGTCATCGGGCTCGCCGGGCATGCGGCCGTCGAGACGTACTCGGTGCTGACGCGCCTGCCGGGCGCCGCGCGCGTCAGCCCCGGTCGCGCGCAGGAGATCATCGACCGGTCGTTCCCCGCCTCCGCACCGCTTTCGCCGACGACGGCGGCGGCTGCGATCACCACCTTCGCCGAGGCGGGCATCGCAGGGGGCTCGGTGTACGACGGACTCGTGGGCCTGGCCGCACGGGAATCCGCCGTCCCACTACTCACGTGCGACCGTCGCGCCCTGGGCACGTATGCCGCGCTCCGGGTGGAGGTCCTCCTCGCCTGAGGGCGGCATCCCCACCGTCATGCGGGACAGGGCGACACGCCGCCCGCGGATAGACTGGGAGCCATGTCCAAGGTCCTCCAGTCCCTGCCCGTCGGCGAGCGCGTCGGCATCGCCTTCTCCGGAGGACTCGACACCTCCGTCGCCGTCGCGTGGATGCGCGAGAAGGGCGCCGTGCCCTTCACGTACACGGGCGACCTCGGCCAGTACGACGAAGACGACATCGAATCGATCCCCGGCCGCGCGCTGGAGTACGGCGCGGAGGCGTCGCGCCTGATCGACTGCAAGACCGCCCTGGTCGAAGAGGGCTTCGTCGCCCTCTCCTGCGGCGCGTTCCACATCCGCTCCGGCGGCAAGACCTACTTCAACACGACGCCCCTCGGTCGCGCCGTCACCGGCACCATGCTGGTGCGCGCCATGAAGGAGGACGGCGTCGACATCTGGGGCGATGGCTCCACCTACAAGGGCAACGACATCGAGCGGTTCTACCGCTACGGCCTGCTCGCCAACCCGCGTCTGCGCATCTACAAGCCGTGGCTCGACGCCGACTTCGTCACCGAGCTGGGCGGCCGCAAGGAGATGAGCGACTGGCTGGTCGCGCGCGACTTCCCGTACCGCGACTCCGCCGAGAAGGCCTACTCGACCGACGCCAACATCTGGGGCGCGACGCACGAGGCGAAGACGCTCGAGCACCTGGACGTCTCGCTCGAGACCGTCGACCCGATCATGGGCGTGAAGTTCTGGGACCCCTCCGTCGCGATCGAGACCGAAGACGTCACCGTCACCTTCGAGTCCGGTCGTCCGGTCGCGATCAACGGCGTCGAGTACAGCGACCCGGTCGCCCTCGTCATGGAGGCGAACACCATCGGCGGACGCCACGGCCTGGGCATGAGCGACCAGATCGAGAACCGCATCATCGAGGCCAAGTCCCGCGGTATCTACGAGGCCCCGGGCATGTCGCTGCTGTTCATCGCCTACGAGCGCCTGGTCAACGGCATCCTGAACGAGGACACGCTCGCCACCTACCACGAGCAGGGCCGCCGCCTCGGTCGCCTCATGTACGAGGGCCGCTGGTTGGAGCCGCAGTCGCTCATGCTGCGCGAGTCGATCCAGCGCTGGGTCGGCCTCACCATCTCGGGCACCGTGACGATCCGTCTGCGCCGCGGAGACGACTGGACCATCCTCGACACCGTCTCCCCGAACCTCTCCTACGGTCCGGAGAAGCTGTCGATGGAGCGGGTCGGCGATGCCGCATTCGGACCGGTCGACCGCATCGGCCAGCTCACCATGCGCAACCTCGACATCGCCGATTCGCGCGCACGTCTGGAGCAGTACGCGGGACTCGGCCTCGTGGGGGGCGCGACCGGCGAGCTCGTGGGTCGCGTGACGGCCGGCGAGTCGAGCGAGATCACCGAGTCGGTCCACGGGTCGATCTCCGAGGCCGATGAGACCCTGGCGGATGCCGTCGACTCTGCCTCCGAGGGTGCGGCCTTCGACTCCGGCACCGACTGATCCCGGACGCCTGACCCGGGGCCCAGCACGCACTCGGGTCTGCGCCGCACGCGGGTCTGCGCCGCACGCGGGTTTGCCGCGCACCTGCATGATCCGGCGACGAATGCATGACCGGCCCATCCGGATCGCTCATGCATCCGGGGAGCAGTCATGCATGTGGGACGAGCCATACCTGCGGGCCGAGCCATACCTGCCGCGCCGCACTCGGGTTTGCCGCGCACCTGCATGATCCGGCGACGAATGCATGACCGGCCCATCCGGATCGCTCATGCATCCGGGGAGCAGTCATGCATGTGGGACGAGCCATACCTGCGGGGCCGAGCCATGCCCGCGGGGCGGCGATCCTGAGAGCCGACTTCGAATCCACCCTCTATCTTGCACACTAGTGTGCATGATCGTATCCTGGACCGATGACAACTCGTGCACCCCGTCGCGACGCCGTCGAGAATCGCGCCGTCATCCTCGCCGCCGCACGGTCGACCCTGGCGGTCGACCCCTATGCCTCGATCGATGTCATCGCACGCACCGCGGGCCTCTCCCGTCGCACGCTCTACGGGCACTTCGACGATCGCGACGCCCTGATCCGCGAGCTCATCTCGACCGGAGCACAACGATTCAACTCGATCGCCGCCTCGATCGATGACGAGGATGCCCGGATCACCCTCGCCCGCCTCGCCGCGCGGCTCTGGCACGAGGCGGCGCACGTGCACCTCGCTGCGGCACTCGCGCTCGATGAGACGCATGTGGAACACACCGCGGCGGCACTCGCACCCCTGCGTCGCACCGTCGCCGACCTCGTGCGCCGCGGCCAGGAGGACGGGAGCTTCCGCACGGATCTCGCCGCGCCCACGCTCGCACGCTTGATCGAGGAGATGGCCCGCACCGTCGTCTCGCGCACGGATGCCACCAGCTCCGACGCGGCCGACGTCGCCGTGCGCACCGTGCTGAGCATCGCCGGACTTTCCTGGCGTGAAATCGACGACCTCCTCACCGCTCACCCCGACATCGACGCCACCGCACCCGCAGATCGGACGGCCCGCGCATGAAGATCGCCCTGCAGGACGTGAGCAAAGGACGCGGCGGTCAGGCCCTTCCCGCGACGTCGTTGGAATTCCACACCGGTGCCGTGCGCTTCGCCCTCGCCGAGACCGAACAGCGTCCGACCGTGCTCGGACTGATCGCGAGCGGCCGCATGCGCCCCGACACCGGACGGGTGAGCATCGACGGTACAACCGACCCGAAGGCGCTGCGCCGGCACCTCGCGCTGGTCGATGCCCCGGATGTCAGCGATCCGCATCCCGACATCACGCTCGCCGGCGTCGTGGGCGAAGAGCTCATGTTCGCCGGCGTCGGCGCCACACCACTGCACGCACGGCGCTGGCTCGCCCGGTTGGGGTTCGGTGAGCTCGCCTCGGTGCCGATCGGGAACATCGATCCTGCCGCCCGCGTGCGCATCCTGTGCGAACTCGCCGTGTTGCGCGAAGGCGTCGAGGGCCTGGTCCTCGTCTCCCCCGACCGGCACGGCGGACGTCCGGACGGCTGGTGGCGCATCGCCGGGGAGTTCGCCGACCGTGGCTACGCGATGCTCGTGATCGTCGGCGGCTCGGCAGCGGTCGCTCTGGAGCGGATGCACGAGTTCGATGCGATCAACGCCTCCGGACCCGTCGATCCGCTTCCCACACCCGCGCCCGCGCCCGAACCCGACCCCGGACCGGACCCCGAACCCGAGCCCGAGCCCGACCCCGGACCCGAACCCGGACCGGTGGCCGACACGCCAGATGTCGGACCGGACGGGGCAGAAGGTCCTGCATTTGGCGTGTCGGCGGACGCCACGAACCTTGCGGCGGACGCCACGAACCATGACGCGGACACCCCGCTTCCCCTGCGCGAGGACCCCTCAGAGAACGGAGGTGGGCGATGAAGGTTCCCGCCATGATCGCCGCTGAGCTGCGGCGACTGACTGCGAGCAGGATGGGGATCCTCGCCCTGGTCGCGCTGATCTGCGTGCCGATCCTCTACGGCGGCCTCTACCTTTGGGCGAACCAGGACCCGTATGCCAAGTTCCCCGAGGTTCCCGTCGCTCTGGTCGTCGACGACGCCGGTGCGCCCGCCCCCACCAGCGGCACCGAGCCGGCGACCGGCGAAGATGTGAACTACGGCGAGGATGTGGCCGAGAACCTCCTCGAGGGCAATGCCTTCGACTGGCAGCGGATGACGGCGGACGACGCCTCCGAGGCACTGCGGACGGGTGCCGTCGACTTCACCGTGACCATTCCGGCGGACTTCTCCACCGCACTGACCTCCGCCGCCGGCACGGACCCCCACCAAGCACGGATCGTCCTCGAGACCAACGACGCGAACAACTATCTCGCCTCGTCGATGGGTACCCAGGCCGTCGAGAAGATCCGCAGCTCGGTGGCTGAGATGGTCGGGAGCCAGGCGGCCGAGCGACTGCTCACCGGCCTCAGTGACGTGCGCGACAACCTCGTCACCGCGACGGAGGGGGCCACGCAGCTCGCGGACGGCGCGGGGACGGCCGCGACGGGGAGCTCCACGCTCGCAGACGGCACCGCCAAACTCGCGGACGGCACCGCTCAACTCGCGGCAGGAGCGCAGACGCTCGCGAGCGGCGCACAGCAGGTCAGCGCGGGGAACCGCCAGTTGGCGGACGTCGCCGACCGTGCCGGCGCGGCAGTCCAGCAGGCGACCAACGCCCTCCCGCAGGTGCGCACCGACATCGCGAACGCCCTGACGGAGCGGGGTCTCACCCCGGAGGAGATCGACCAGGTCCTGGCCACGCTCGACCCGCTGGGCTCCCGCCTGGAGGAGGGCAACGCGCAGGTGCAGAGCGCGGTCGGCAAAGTCGACCAGCTCGCCGACGGCGCCGCATCCCTGGCGTCCGGTGCCGCCGATCTCGCATCGGGAGCCGGCACGGTCGCGACCGGAGCTTCGGCCGCGAACACCGGCGCGGTCCAACTGCGGGACGGGCTCGCGACGCTCGCATCCGGAACGACGGAGCTGCGCGACGGGCTGTCCGCCGGCGTCGACGCGATCCCGTCCTCCACACCGGAGCTGCGGACACTGCAGGCAGACACGATCGCCGACCCCGTGAAGGTGTCGAGCGACAAGGTCGCGTCCGCGGAGGACTACGGCGCCGGCCTCGCACCGTTCTTCGCCGCGCTCTCGGCCTGGATCGGCATCTACGCACTGTTCCTGATCGTGAAGCCGATCTCTCGGCGCGCGATCACCGCCCTGCACTCGCCCATCCGCATCACGCTGGCCGGGTGGCTGACCCCCGCGATGCTGGGCGCCGTGCAGATGGTCGGGCTCATGGGCATCCTGGCGATCACCCTCGGCTTCACCTTCGACCACCCGCTCGGCACCCTCGGCGTGATGATGTTCGCCTCGGCCACCTTCGCGGCGATCATCCTCGCCCTCAATGTCTGGCTCGGGTCGGTCGGGCAGTTCCTCGGCCTGGTGCTGATGGTGCTGCAGCTGGTCACCGCGGGAGGGACGTTCCCCTGGCAGACGCTGCCCGGCCCCCTCGCCGCCCTCCATCACGTCCTCCCCCTGGGCTACGTGGTCGACGCGATGAGGCAGCTCATGTACGGCGGAGACTACGCACGCGCCGGGTGGGATCTGGTGGTCCTCGGAGCCTGGCTCGCCGGTGCGCTGCTGCTGGCGATGATCGGGGTGACGCGCATGACCCATCGGCGCACCCTGCGCGACCTGCAACCGAGCTTGATCGGCTGACGATCCCGGGCGTTCGTCGCGGGACACGCCGCGACGAGCGCCCGGCCGGATATGATGCGAAGGCGCGACCCTGATACGCGCACTGGGGCTCGATGGGACTGAGTTCCACATGTCTACCCGAAAGAGTTCTCGACGATGACGACCGATTCACAGGCATCCGCCGCACCCGCACGCCCCTCCCTGGGAGTCCGGATCGGACGCATCGCGTTCCTGGTGGTGGCCGCTGTCGTCGTGGTCGCCGTGGCCGCGGCGTTCTTCGTGACCTGGACGATCCAACGCTCCTTCCCGCAGACAGCCGGCACACTGGAGCTCGATGGGCTCCAGGCCGAGGTCACGGTGCAGCGAGACGCCCGCGGCATCCCGACGATCACGGCGGACTCCACCGACGACCTCTTCTATGCCCAGGGCTTCGTGCACGCCCAGGACCGGTTCTTCGAGATGGACTTCCGTCGCCACGTGACCGCGGGTCGAGTCGCGGAGATGTTCGGTGAGTCGCAGGCCGCGACCGATGCGTTCCTGCGCACCCTCGGCTGGCGCGACGTCGCCGAGGCCGAGGTCGAGGCGATGGACGACATCACGCGCGGCTACTACGAGGCCTACGCCGACGGGGTCAACGCCTACCTCGCTTCCCGCTCCGGAGCGGAGCTGTCGCTTGAATATGCAGTTCTCGGCATACAGAACCCGGACTACGCACCCGAGCCGTGGGAACCCGCCGACTCGGTCGCCTGGCTCAAGGCGATGGCCTGGGACCTCCGGGGCAACATCGAGAACGAGACCGAGCGCTCGCTCCTCGCCGCCGAGTCGAGCGAGGCCGACGAGACGACCACCGAGACCGGCGACCTGCTCGCGCAGCTCTACCCCGACTATCCGTTCGACGAGAATCCGGTGATCGTCCCGAAGATCTCCACGGTGCCGACTCTCGACACCGGCGCGGAGCCCGCCGCCTACACGCTCCCCGAGACCGAGGGCCAGATCCAGCAGGCGACCACGACGATCGAGTGGACCGAGACGTCGAGCGTCATCGAGGCGGCGAGCGAACTCGTCGGCGATGTGGGCGAGGGGATCGGCTCGAACTCCTGGGTGGTCTCCGGCGACCTCACCGAGAGCGGTGCACCGTTGCTGGCGAATGACCCGCACCTCGGCGCCTCCCTCCCTTCGGTCTGGTACCAGGTGCAGCTCACCTGCTCGACCGTGGACGACGACTGCCCGTTCGACGTCAGCGGCTTCTCGTTCTCGGGCTTGCCCGGCATCGTGATCGGGCACAACAGCCAGGTCGCCTGGGGCTTCACCAACCTCACGACCGATGTGACCGACCTCTACGTCGAGCGCGTCGTCGGCGACGAGTACTGGCGCGACGGGAAGCTGGTCCCGCTCGAGCAGCGCACCGAGACGATCAAGGTCGCCGGCTCCGACGACATCGAGTTGACGATCCGCTCGACCGTGCACGGGCCGATCATCTCGGGGCTCACCGACGACTTCACAGCGATCGCCGACGACCCCGCGCCCGCCCTCGACGCCGGTGGTGCCACCACTCCCGCGCCCGGCGCAGAGGACGAGGCCGAGTACGCGGTCAGCCTGCGCTGGACCGCCCTCGACCCGGGCACGACAGCGACCGCGATCTTCGCCCTGGGCACCGCGCAGGACTTCGAGGACTTCCGCTACGCCGCATCCCTCTTCGACGTGCCGGCCCAGAACCTGATCTACGCCGACACCGAGGGCAACATCGGCTACCAGACGCCCGGCCGACTCCCGATCCGGGGCGCCGGCGACGGGTGGATGCCACAGCCGGGATGGGACAGCAGCTACGACTGGACCGGGTACATCCCGTTCGAGGAACTGCCGGTGTCGTACAACCCCAGCTCGGGGTACATCGTGACCGCGAACAACGCGATCGTGGCGGATGACTACTCCTACTTCCTCTCCCGCGACTGGGACTACGGGTACCGGGCGGCGCGCATCGCACACCTGATCGAACGACGCGCGGCGGCCGCTCCGCTGACCGCCCAGGACATGCGCGACATCCAGATGGACAACGAGATGTGGATCGGCAAGCACCTCGTGACCGTGATGGGCGACGTCGAGGTGAGCGGAGCCGGACCGAAGGACGCCGTGGAACTGCTGACCACGTGGGACGCCCAGAACTCGGCATCCTCCGCCGCGGCCGCCTATGCCAACGTGCTCTGGTCGAACCTCGTGCAGAACATCTTCGCCGAACGTGAACAGCCGCTCCCCATCGACGGGCAGGGCCGGCTCTTCACGGTGGTCGCCGACTTGTTCGAGGACCCGTCCGACCCGCTGTGGACCAACACAGCGCTCGGCGTCGACGGGATGGAGTCCATGCTGAAGCTCTCGGCGGAACAGGCCTACGAGGAGCTCGCCGCGCTGCAGGGTGAAGACGTCCTGCGGTGGAACTGGGGCGACCTCCACGCGATCACCCTCACGAGCGACACCCTCGGTTCCTCCGGCATCGCGCCGATCGAAGCTCTGTTCAACCGGGGCCCGTTCCCCGTGGGCGGCGGAGCGTCCGTGGTGAACGCGACCGGATGGGCGCTCGGCGTCTCGTACGCGACGACGACGGTGCCCTCGATGCGCATGGTCGTCGACCTCTCGGACTTCGATGCGTCGACCTGGAACCACCTCACCGGGGCGTCCGGCCACGCCTTCCACGCGAACTACACCGACCAGACCGAGGACTGGGCCGCCGGCGTGCAGACGCCGTGGGCCTTCACGGAGAAGGCCGTCGCGGCGGCGACCGTCGACACCCTGCTGCTGACCCCGGCCGGCTGAACCGTCGCGAGCGGCGGCGTCGGAAGCGGCGCCACAGGGTGCTCGGCTAGCGTGGGTGCGTGCCATCCAGTTACCTCGCCCCGAAGGGCACTCCCGCCACGCTCCTGGAGTTCGAGCACGGGGGTGCGACGCTCATCGCAGAGACGTTCGGGGAAGGCCCCCACACCTATCTGCTCCTGCACGGCATCGGCATGGGACGCAGCGTCTACCTCGACATCGTGCAACGGCTCGAGGGGCGCGTGATCGCACTCGACCTCCCCGGATTCGGTGAGGCGCCCGAACCGACGCGCACCCTCACCATGGAGCGGCACGCCGACCTGGTCGCGGCCTATCTGACGCACACGGGGGCGAGTCCGGTCATCGTGATCGGCCACTCGATGGGAAGTCAGATCGCGGCCGAGCTCGCGGCGCGGCATCCCTCCCTCGTCGAAGGCGTGGTGCTGGCCGGCCCCACGGTGAACAAGGCGGCGCGCAACGTCGGTGCCCAGGCGCGGTACCTGCTGCTCGACCTGATCGGCGAACGCCCGTTGGTGCTCTGGCGCGGGGCGAGGGAGTACCTGCGCGGCGGCCCGCACCTGATCCGGAAGATGCGCGCGACCATCGTGCACGAGCCCGAAGACGCGTTCGTCCGCATCGAGTGCCCCGTGCTCGTGCTCCGCGGTGAGAGCGACCCGTTGGCGCCGCTGAGCTGGTGCCGCGAAATCCTCGACGCCATCCCCGGCGCCGCCCTCGAAGTCATCCCCGACCACGGTCACGGCACCCTGATCAGCGACTCCGAGCCCGCAGCCCGACTGATCCACGAGTTCGCCGCTCGCCTCTGACCCCTCACCGACCGTCGGCGTTCACAACTCCTCAAGATCGGCGTGCCGGCCGCGTCCAAACCCTGCGCAGGGAGGATTCACCTCACTTCTTGAGGAGTTGTGCACGCGCAGCGTTCCGGAAGTGCGGGCCCAGACTCTGCACGACCGCATCGACCGCCTCGCGCAAAGCGGAATCTCTGCGCAAGATGTCTGAGGCGAGGGGACGGATGGTGATGTACCCCTTCGTCGCGGCAGCCAGATCGCGCCGACGATCGTCGACCTGTTTCTCCCAGCCCTCGTGGAACTCCCTGCTGTCGCACTCGATGATGAGCCACCCCTCGACGAGGAAATCCACTCGCCCCACTCCGTCGATCGCCACCTGGGTCTCGTAGGCGATTCCCAGCGTCCGCAGGATGAGCCTCATGAACGTCTCCGGCCCCGACTCCGCTGACGAGTCGACGAGAGTGAGCAGGATCCTGAAGCGCACCGGCAACCGCTCGAAAACACGCGCGATCTCCTCCCCCGTCATCAGACCGTGGTGCAGGATGCTGTCGAGTGTGGCGACGGCAGCCCGTGGGTGCTGACAGCGGACCGCTTGCATCAGTGCATCGCCGAGAGATGCCGCATGCAACGGTTCGGGATCGCCGGACCATGTGTTCCAGTGGAGCAGTGTGTGCTTCGACCGAGGGGGCCGCACTCGAGAGGATCCCGGTCGCACATGCACGTGCAGCACCCCTCGCAGATGGACGAAGACTCCGATCTCGGCGAGAAGGGAGACACACGACAGACGACCGCCGATCCGCACGGCCTCAGCCACCTCGGCAGACACCGGTTCGATCGCGTACCGGTCTCTGCGGAGTCGCCCAAGTCGACCACCCTCGACGGCACGAACGATGTCGCGCGACGTCATTCCCGATGCCACCAGGTCGGCGCGCGAGAAGACGGTCACGGCGTAGAACCGAGCAGTGCGTTGACGGACGGTCATAGGTCGCATCCGGGAAGCTTGGCGGACCGGCGCGGCGAGCGGGGCAGACTGCGCGGAATGGGGATGGATTTCCCCGATGCGGTCCCTTGGGAGGAACAGTCAAGCGCCGATGACACCCACCCCGCCGTTCACAACTCCTCAAGAACATGCAGATTCGGCAGGAAGAGCCACGAATCCAAACCTTCCGAGCTCGGATCTAGGGAGTTGTGAACACTCGATGGCTCTGCCCGGCCGGCTCTGCCCGGCCGGCGCGGCACCGGCGCGACACCGAGGGGAGGTCAGCCGGCGGCGGGCGGGGTCTGCTTCGACTCAGCGAGCTCGTCCACGACGAGGCCCCGCTGCTCGATGGTTCCGTTCCGGTAGGCCTGACGCCCGACGATGTGCGCCGAGAGCGGAGCGGTCGCGAACTGCATCAGCACGATCGGCGCGATGAGCGCGAGACCGACCAGGATGCCGCCGATCGACCGCTGCGACAGGGCGATCGCGATGCAGATGAGCAGGAGTCCGAGGACCTGCGGCTTGGTGGCCGCGTGCAGACGGGAGGGCACATCCCGGAAGTGCAGCAGTCCGACCGCCGCCGACAGGCACAGCACGGCGCCGAGCAGGATGAGCACCAGGACCGCCACGTCGATGACGGCATCCGGGATCATGAGACCGAGCACGTTCATGGTGTCGTGTTGTCCCTTCTCGCGACGAACCGGGCCACCGCGATCGACCCGAACACTCCGATGGCCGCGATGATGAGGAGGACGGGGATGTTCCGGGTGTGACCGTTGATCGCCATCTCCGCACCGATCACGCACATCACCTCGGTGAGGAGCACGTCGGAGGCGACGGCGCGGTCGAGGATCGACGGTCCGCGCACGATGCGGATCAGAGCGAGGATCGCGGCGATGCCGAAGACGACCATGATCAGCAGGAGCAGGATGTTCATCGGACACCGCCCTTCGCTCCGAGTCCGGCCCGTTCGTCGGCCTTGAGTGCACGGTACTGCGCGGGGTCGCCGAGCGCACGCACGATCCTGCGCTCCCACCGGAGCACCCCGGCGCGCTGCTTCTCCACGTCGTCGGTCGTCCGGACGCCGATGACGTGCAGGTACAGGATGCGTCGGTCTCGATCGGTCTCGACGACCAGCGAACCCGGGATCAGTGAGGACACCACGGCGACGTGCGTCATCACCAGGTCGTCGGCGTAGCGCAGGGGCACCGCGACGATGGCTGTGCCCGGTTGGCGGCGGAAGTCGAACACCTGCACCGTGACCGAGAGCGCGCCGTTGAGCACGGCGAAGAGGAACTGCACGACGAAGAGTGCCGCGTACCAGAGGTTGACTCGACCGGAGAGGGCGACGGTGGGCAGCCGGAAGACGCGGGTGACGAAGATCGCGACGATCAGTCCGGTGAGGAAGGACAGCACGGTGAACTGCGCCCACAACAGCATCCAGAGCACGACGAGCCACGCCAGGAAGGGCAGCTGCACCCGGATGTCGCGCCAGAGATGACGTCGGGTCTCGCGCACCATCAGCCCACCTCCTCTTCCAACTGCACCAGGCTCACCGGCTGCAGCAGGGCGGCACCGATACGGTCGCACAGGGCGTAGAGGGGACCGGCGAAGACGGTGAGGGCGAGGGTGACCGCGACCATCCCCCCGGTCGCGACGGTCATGATCTTCGGGATGCGACGACGCTCCTGCTGCTCGTCGGCGGCCGGGGCGTTGCCGAGGTAGGAGATGCGCCCCTCGGTCTCGGTGGAGTCCTCCTCCTCACGCCAGAACGCGAGGTTCCAGGCGCGCATGAGGGCGTACAGCGTGAGCAGCGAGGTGATGATGCCACCGAAGATCAGCACGAGCATGAGCGGGGTGCCGACGGAGGCCGCCGCCTCGAACAGTGCGAACTTGCCGATGAACCCCGAGAAGGGTGGCAGGCCACCGAGGTTGATCGCGGGCACGAAGTACAGCACGGCGATCACGGGGGCAACCTTGAGGAGTCCCTTGACCCGCAGGATCGATGTGCTGCCCGCTCGACGTTCCACAAGGCCGACTGCGAGGAACAGGGTCGTCTGCACGACGATGTGGTGGACGATGTAGTACACCGTCGCACCGATCGCGGCCGGCGTCGCGATCGCGAGACCGAAGATCATGTAGCCGACATGGCTGACGAGGGTGAAAGACAGGATTCGTTTGAGCTCCGCCTGCGCGACCGCACCGAGCACCCCGACGATCATGGTGGCGAGCGCGATGATGAGCAGCAGGGTGTCGATGCTGTTCGAGGCGAAGAGCTGCGTCTCGGTGCGGATCAGCGCGTACACGCCGACCTTGGTCAACAGGCCTGCGAACACCGCGGTGACCGGGGCGGGCGCGGTCGGGTAGGAGTCCGGCAGCCAGAAGGACACCGGGAAGATGGCCGCCTTGATGCCGAATGCCACGACCAGCATCAGGTGCAGCACCAGCTGGGTCTCCTGCGGGAGCTCCGACATCCGCTCGGCGATCTGCGCCATGTTGACCGTGCCGAGCGCACCGTAGATCATCGCGATCGACGCCAGGAACAGGATCGACGACACCAGCGAGACGACGATGTAGACCGCGCCGGTGCGGATCCGGGACTCGGTGCTGCCGAGGGTGATCAGGACGTACGAGGCGACGAGCAGGATCTCGAAGCCGACGTAGAGGTTGAAGAGGTCGCCGGCGATGAAGGCGTTGAAGATACCGGCGGCCAGGATCAGGTAGGACGGGTTGAAGATCGAGATCGGTGTCTCGTCGGTGCCGTCGGCCGCACCCTGGCCGACCGAGAAGAGCAGGACCGCGACCAGCACGATGCTCGAGATCAGCACCAGAAGCGCAGCGAGCCGGTCGACGTAGAGCACGATGCCGAACGGGACGGGCCAGCCGCCGACGGACACCGCGAGCGGCTCACCTCCGTCGACCACCACGAGGAGGATTGCGGCGATCACCGAGACCGCGGCGAGCGTCGCGACGGTGACGACGACCTGGAGCCGTGGGTTCCGGCCGAAGACGAGCGTGACCGCGGCTCCCAGGAGCGGCAGGGCGACGAGGAGCGGGACGAGGGCGGTCATGGCTTGCCCTCCTCGTTCTGTCCGTGGTCGTGACGTTCGTCGTGGTCTGCGTCGCCACCCCAATCGGTGGGCGCATCGAAGGGTGCGTCGTCGTGGATGGCGGAGTGATCACGCATGTGCAGCACCGTGATCGGCGACGTCTGCACCCCGACGAAGTCCGTGGTGGCCTCGTCGTCGTCGGTCTCGGACTCGTCGTCCATGAGGTCTTCGTCGGCGTCGGTGCGCTCGCGGAGCGCGATGTCGGCCTCGTCGTCCTCGACGGTGTCGGCTTGGCCGAGCTGCCAGGAGCGGTAGATGAGGGCGAGGAGGAAGGCGGAGACCGCGAACGTGATCACGATGGCGGTGAGGGTGAGCGCCTGCGGGAGCGGGTCGCTCATCTCGCCTTCGGTACCGAAGAACGGCGCGTTGCCCGGCACTCCCATCACGATCAGGAGCAGCAGGTTGGTCGCGTTGCCGAGCAGCAGGAAGCCGATCAGCACGCGGGTCAGGCTGCGCTCCAGCATCGCGTACACGCCGCAGGCGAAGAGCACGGCCATGATGATGATCAGGGTGAGGGAGACGTCCATCAGCGGCTCCTCCCCTCACGGGAGAGGAAGCCTTCGGGACCCGGTGTGGACCGGAGGGCAGCCTGCCGATCGACCTCGGCGCCGAGGCTGCGCAGGACGTCGAGGACCAGACCGATCACGACCAGGTACACGCCCACGTCGAAGATGGTCGAGGTGACGAACTCCATGTGCCCGATGCCGGGGATCTCCCATTCCCAGAAGGTGCTGGTCAGCGGTGCGAGGCCGAAGAAGAGCGGCACGACCGCGGTGCCGACGGCGAGGATCAACCCGGTGCCCAGGAGTCGCCCGGCGTCGGTGGGCGCCGCGGCGCCGAGCTCCCACCGGCCACCGGCGATATATCGCATGACCAAAGCCATACCGGCGACGAGTCCTCCGGCGAAGCCTCCGCCCGGAAGGTTGTGCCCGGAGAACAGCAGGAAGATCGAGACCACGATGATCGTGTGGAACAGGATTCGGACGATCACCTCGAGCAGGATCGAGCGGTTCTCGGGCTTCATCCTCTGTCCGCCGACGAGCCAGGCACGCGGGCTGCTCTCGTTCTCGGATGTCTGGAAGCGGATGCCCTCGGTGGTCTCGACGAGCGGGCGGCTGCGGGCGGCCTTGCGGGTGGCCCGCGGCAGATTCTTCGTGCCCGCCAGAAGGTCGGCCCGGTGCGTGACGAACACCAGGGAAGCCACACCCGTCGCGGCCAGCACAAGCACCGAGAGCTCACCCATCGTGTCCCAGCCGCGCAGGTCGACCAGCGCCACATTGACCACGTTCTTGCCGTGGCCGATCTCGTAGGCGATCTCGGGGAAGATCTCCGAGATCGGGTCGGCGATCCGGGACTGGGTCGCCACGACGGCGATGAAGGCCATTGTGACGCCGACGCCGATCGCGAGCAGCGCGCGCGGAACCCGGCCGACGGAGGCGTTGTGCTCGCCCATCCGCGCGGGGAGGCGACGGAGCACGAGTGCGAACGTGACCATCGTGACGGTCTCGATGAGGATCTGCGTGAGAGCGAGATCCGGGGCACCGCTCGTGGCGAAGAGGACCACCATCCCCAGGCCGGTGACCGACACCAGGACCACTCCTGTGTAGCGCTTCTGCGCACGGACCGCGAAGACTCCGGCGATCGCCATGATCGGTGCCACGACGATCTGGGCGGGGGTGTGCCATGCCGACAGGTTGTAGCGATCGATGTCACTCGCGATGAGCGCTGTCACCTCTGCGGAGACGAACACCACGAAGATGGTGCCGACGTACACCGGCAGGGAGCCTCGCTGGGTGAGCGTGGTGCTTAGGACCGACAGGCGGTCGACGCCGCGCATGACGAGGTAGTACACGTCCGCCGCCGTGAAGCGCAGCAGGCGGGCCTTGCGGTCCCACCCGGTCTTGCGGCTGAGCAGGAAGAGCCCGATGCCGAGCAGGATCGAGAGGATCGAGATGCCCAGTGCAGGTTCGACGCCGTGCCAGAGGGCGAGATGCCCCGGACCCTCGACGGCTTCTCCGGCATGGTCGAGCCCGGGGCTCGCGGTGAGCGCGTACCCCTGCAGGGCGACGTCGAGCGCAGGGGCGCCGATTCCCGCGGCGAGGGTGACACCGGCGAGGATGATCGGCGCCGACAGGAATCCCACCGGAGGGTCGGGCCAGGCGGTGTCCGGGAGCTGCTGTCCCTGCTCATCACGCTTCTTCCAGAAGGCCCCCCAGAGGAAGCGGGCCCCATATGCCGCAGTCAGCATGGAACCGAGGACCACCCCGATGAGCGCGACCAGACCCCACGGGGATCCTCCCAGCGCATCGTCGAGAAGAGCGGTGAGGGTCGATTCCTTCGCGACGAAACCGATGGTCGGAGCGATGCCGACCATCGAGGCGATGGAGATGAATGCCGCCGTCGCCATGACGGGAGCCTGGCGTCCGACACCGGAGAGCTCGGTGATGTCTCGCGTGGAGAGCTGACGGTCGATGACGCCGACGATCAGGAACAGGGCCGACTTGAACAGCGCGTGACCGATGACCAGGGCGAGGCCCGCGAGTGCCGCGGCCTGGGTGCCGTAGCCGACGACCACGGCGAAGAAGCCGAGCTGGCTGACCGTGCCGAACGCGAGGATGCGCTTGAGGTCGGTCTCACGCAGCGCCTGGATGCCGCCGATCAGCATCGTCAGGATGCCGAGGGTGATGACGATGGGGCGCCACGGCGCGCTGAACGCGAAGATCGGGGCGAACCGGGCGATCAGATAGATACCTGCCTTCACCATCGCCGCCGCGTGCAGATAGGCGCTGACGGGAGTCGGCGCGGCCATCGCGCCGGGAAGCCAGAAGTGGAACGGGAACAGCGCCGACTTGCTGACCGCTCCGACCAGCAGCATGACGATCGCGGCATCCACGATCGGTCCGGACGGCGCGATCTCGAGGATCTCGCGGATGCTCGAAGTGCCGGTGTCGACGACCAGCAGCACGACTCCGACGAACATCACGAGTCCGCCGAGAGTGGTCACGAGGAGTGCCTGGAGCGCTGCGCGTCGGCTGGCGGCACGGCGCCGGTAGTGACCGATGAGGAGGTAGGAGAGGATGCTCGTCAGCTCCCAGAACATGACCAGCATCACGAGGTCGTCGGTCAGGACGAGACCGTACATCGCGCCGGCGAAACCGAGCAGCACCCCGGCGAACTGACCGATGCCCGCGGTGTCATCGTGGAAGTACCACCGGCAGTAGAGCAGCACGAGGGCGCCGACCCCCGTGACGATGAGCGTGAGCACCCAGCCGAGCACGTCCATGTTCATGGACAGGTTGAGGCCGAGTTGCGGGATCCAGGCGACCGACTCGAACGGAACCGGACCGTCGAGGACCTGTGGCGTCATCACCAGCGCATGCACGAAGGCGGCAGCCGGGACGAGGGCCGCGATCGCGAACGCCTGAGCTCCGAGCCAGCGCACCAGAACGGGCATCAACAGCGACCCGAGGAGGAACACGGCGAGGAGCGTCAGCATATACGCGGCTCCCTCGGGGGTCGTCGGCCCCACAGCTCTCGCGGGGGTCTCGCGTCCAGTTTACCGGCGGGAGGCGCACCTCGCGCTTCTCGCTCTGCACGAACGTGCAAGAGTGGTCGCATGCGGGCGTGGGTGCGGGAGCTGGCCGGTGGGGTCGGAGCCCTCGAGCTGGCACTGATCACCGCCGCGCAGGTCGCTGCGTCCGCGCGTTCCGAGTTGCTGTTCCGTGACGCGGATTCCCTGGTCGTGGCGATGTTCGCGCGGTCCGTCCTCTCAGGACAGCCGATGGACTGGGCGATGTCGAGCGTGCTGTTCCTCCCCGAGACCGCGGTGTTCGCCGGCCTCGACACGATCCTGCCGTTCGAGGTGGACGGTCTGTTGGCCGTGAGCGCCGTGGTGAACCTGCTCGCCCTGTACGGAGCCGTTCGCGTCGTCGCCGGCCGTCGGTCCGAGCGATCGGCGCCCGTGACGTGGTCGTTGCTGAGCGTCGCCGCCTTCTCCGTGCTCGCCATGACCGCAGTATCGGCGTCTCGGGATGCGCTCGAGCTCGCGTCCTTGACGTTGACGACGACCTACTACGCCGCGACCGTCGTCGCCGTCGTGCTCTCGGTCGGACTGGCCCGGCGGGTGCTGGACCGGGGCGCGGGCGGCGCCGTCCCGCTGATCGCGCTCGGCGCCACAGCCCTCGTGTCGACCCTGTCGAATCCTCTCTACGCGGTGTGGGCGACGGCGCCGATCACCCTGCTGCTCGCCCTCCTCCTGATCCGAACGACGCAGCGGGCCCGGATCGGCGTGGTGATGGCCGTGCTTCTCGCCGGGACGATACTCGGATTCCTCGGACGCATTCCATTGGCGGCATGGATCGCTAACACCGGTGCCGGCTACGTGGAGCCCGAGCGGTGGTCCGAGTCTCTGCAGTACTACTGCGCGCTGCTGATCGGCCGACTGTCGACCCCCGGCGGGATCATCGCCGGGCTGCTCGTCCTCGCACTCCTCGTGCTCGCCGGCTTCCGCACGGCACGGGCCTCAGACGACGGCACCCGCTTCGTCGCCACGATCGCCTGGCTCATGCCGATCCTCGTCGCGGTCGGGGCGATCGCGGTCGGCACCCATGCGGCCCGCTACCTGCAACCCCTCGCCTTCGCACCCGTGCTCGCGCTCGTCGCATCGCCTCACATCGTGCGGGTGCTGGTACGGGTCCGCCCGATCCTCGCGGCCGCGTCCGTCGCGCTGCTGGTCGCGGGCGGCGCGGCGAGCGTCCCTCGGCTCTCCGCCGCCGCTCAGGTCAGCGACCCCGACCTGGCCTGCGTGACCGAGTGGATCGACGCGTCCGGCCGCACCGGCGCCGGCGCCGGGCAGTTCTGGACCGTCCGCCTGCCAAAGCTGCATCTGCAGAATCCCGCCCGACTCGTCCAGGTGGATCACGAACTGCGGGGCTACGCCTGGCTCGTGAACCGGCACGACTTCGACGTCGGCGAGGTGACGTTCCTGCTGGAGGACGCGCAGACCGTCCCGTGGAGCCTGCCGCTCCCGGCCGTGCCCGAGGAAGTGGTCGACTGCGGCCGCTATCGCATCCTCGATTTCGGCGAGACCGCTCTCCCGCTCGGACCGCAGCGCAGTTGATCCGCACCGTACCCGGTCAGCGCGGGGCGGGGCCCGTCGTGGTGCCGGCGTGGAAACGGCAGGTGAGATGCTGCGTGACGCCGGGTTCGCCCCGGAGCATGCGTGCGATCTGCTCCCCCGCTGCCCGCCCCTTCTCGACAGCCGGCTGCACGCTGGTCGTGAGGCTGAGGTCTCCGAGACCGTCGAGCGCGATGCCATCGAATCCGGCGACGGAGAGGTCCTCCGGCACGCGGAGTCCCGCCTCCTCCGCGGCGCGGATCACCCCCACCGCGAGCAGATCGCTCTGCGCGAGCACGGCTGTCGGCCGGGTGGCGGGATCGGCGAGGAGCATCCTTCCCACCAGCACCCCTTCGTCGATGAGGCTTCCGGCGGCGGATATCGCGAGGGCGTCGGGGAAGATCTCTCGTGTCCCGGCGAGCCGATGGATCGTGACATCGACGGTGGCGTTCGCGAGCCGCTCGGGAGTGATCGCCGTCCGTTCGCGCTCGGTGTCGAGGGGAAGCGTGACCAGGGCGACGTCGCGGTGGCCGAGGTCCCGCACATGGCGCGCGATGTCGGCGGAGGCTGCCGCGTTGTCCAGAGTGATGCGCGGGATCGACTCCCCCGCGTCTCCCTCGATCACGACGACGGGGAGGCCTCGCCCGACGACGATCTCGAGTGACGACCTGGTTCGTGCCGAGCAGCCGATCAGCACGACCGCATCCACCGGAGCATCGGCGATACCCGCACCCTCTTCCCCCGGCTCGTCGCGCATCAGCAGGATCCCCGCACTGAGTTCGGCCAGCCCGTCGGTGAGTCCGTCCATCAAGGCGGTCGTGACCGGGTCGAGGAAGGCCGCGCGGAGGTGACCTTCGAGCACGACCGCGACGATGCCGCTGCGTCCTCGCCGCAGGGATGCCGCTCGCGGGTCGGGGCCGGCGTACCCGAGGTCGGCCGCGGCGGCGAGGACCCGCTCCCGAGTCGCGGGGGCCACCTTCGCCTTGCCGCTGAAGACGACGGAGGCGGTGGAGGTCGCCACACCCGCCTCGCGCGCGACGTCAGCGATCGTGGGCCGACGTGGCGTCTCCTGACTGCTCATACTTCGAGGATAGCTCCCTTCGTTTCCGAATTGTCGAATCGATTCGATAGGCTGTGCGGCATGGATTCAGCCCTCACCCGATCGCAGTTCGTCCGCTGGCGTGCGGCGATCTTCGCCATCTTCCTGGCGAGCGGCCTCTCGATCGCGACCTGGGCGTCGCGCGTGCCCGGGATCAAGCAGGCACTCGATCTCGACAACGCGCAGGTCGGCCTGATCCTGCTCGGCATGGGCATCGCGTCGATCGTCGGCATCTCGACCGGCCCTGCCGTGATGGCACGCACCGGAGCGCGACGGGGGATGCTCCTGACGATGCTGACGTTCGCCACCGGCATCGTGCTCGTCGGGTTGGGCGCGAACGTCTTCGGCTCCGTCACGGTGGTCCTGATCGGCATGGCGCTGTTCGGCTTCGGCAATGGCTCGGTCGACGTGATGATGAACGTCGAGGCGACGGCGATCGAGCAGCAGATGAGGCGCACGATCCTTCCCGTGTTCCACGCCTTCTTCAGTTTCGGCACGGTCATCGGCGCGGCGATCGGCGCGCTGGCGGCCCAGCTCAGGATCGACGTCGCCACTCATGCCACCGTCATCGGCGTACTCATCGCCGTGATCGCGGTGGTCTGCTTCTTCCAGGTGCCGTCGCGAGAGGCAGCTCTCGACCCGACGGATCACGAGAAGCCGCCGTTCCGCGCACGCATGCACACGGCGTTGGAGGCATGGCGCGAGCCTCGGACGTACCTGCTCGGCATGGTGATGCTCGGGATGTCTTTCGCCGAGGGAGGCGCGAACGACTGGATCGCACTGGGCACCGAACAGGGGCACGGGTTCGCGGAGGGCACGGGGGCGGTATCCCTCGCGGTGTTCTCGATCGGGATGACGACGGTGCGACTGTTCGGCGGGCCGCTGGTCGACCGCTTCGGTCGCGTCCTGGTGCTGCGCATCCTCGCCGTCGCCGCGGCGTCCGGCATCCTGCTGTTCATCCTCGCGCCGACCTTCCCTCTCGTGCTCGTCGGTGC
Organism: Microbacterium sp. PI-1; assembly: GCF_004337555.1. Taxonomy (NCBI): domain Bacteria; kingdom Bacillati; phylum Actinomycetota; class Actinomycetes; order Micrococcales; family Microbacteriaceae; genus Microbacterium; species Microbacterium sp. PI-1. The sequence continues at coordinate 30,783 of NZ_SJYZ01000004.1, forward strand.
GGCGCTGTGGGGGGTCGGTGCATCGCTCGGCTTCCCCCTGGGCATGTCCGCGGCCGCAGACGATCCGGCCAAGGCCGCGGCGCGGGTGAGCGCCGCCGCCACGATCGGCTACGTCGCCTTCCTCGGCGGCCCGCCCGTCCTCGGGGTCATCAGCGAGCACATCGGTCTGCTCAACACGCTGTTCATCCTGGTCGGGCTGGTCGTGCTGTCGGGGCTGTTCTCCGGAGCCGCCCGTCCACTCCGCGAAGACGAGAAGACACCGGTGGCGCGCACGGAGCAGGGCTGAGGCTCAGCCCTCGCGCCCCCGCACCAGAGCGGCCGCGTGAGAACGGCTGCGCGCGCCGAGTTTCGTGAGCACGTTGGACACATGCGTCTTGACGGTGGGCACCGAGATGCGCAGTCGCGCCGCGAGCTGAGCGTTCGACCACCCCTGGAGGATGCCGTCGAGCACCTCCTGCTCGCGCACGGTGAGGTCGTCCTGCGCCCGCCTGCCCGGCGCCTGCGTCCCCGGTGCCGGGTGATCGGTGCTCCGGACGACCGCGGCGAGCGCTCGTCTGGTCACCCGCGGATCCAGCGCCCCCTCCCCCGCAGCCACCGAGCGCACCGCCTGGACGAGGGTCGGCGCATCGACCGTCTTGAGGAGGAAGCCCACGGCGCCGGCACGGATCGCCCCGAACACGAGCTCGTCCTCATCGAAGCTCGTCAGCACGAGGACGTCTCCGAAACCGCGCTCGACGATCTCCCGGGTCGCGGAGATCCCGTCGCGACCCGGCATCCGCAGATCCATGAGCACCACGTCGGGTCGCAGAGCAGCCACGTTCCGGACGGCCACGTCACCGTCCGCCGCTTCCCCGACCACGGTGATGCCTTGCGCCTCGAGCATGATGCGCAGACCGGCTCTGATCGCCCCGTGGTCGTCGGCCAGCAGCACCGTGGGGGCCGTCACGCCCGCACCTCGACCGGGATGCGGCCTTCGACGGACCATCCGTCCGCGACCCGGCCGGCCGAGAATTCACCGCCCAGTGCCCCGACACGTTCCCGCAGCAGTTGCAGTCCCCATCCCTCGTCGCCGTGCGCGGCTGCCGCACTGGCGACCCCTCCTCGCGAGTGCACCCCGACGCGGACCCCGGCGTCGTCCCCCTCGATCGTGATGTCGACCTCGGCACCACTCGCGTGCCGGATGCAGTTCGTGAGGGCTTCGCGCACGATGCGGACAACGGCCTGCTCGGGGCCGGCACCGAGGTCGGGGAGCTCGCCGGCGGTGAAGCGGATGAGGAGACCCGTCCGCTCCGCCTCCCGCACGATGCCCGCCAGGTCGGACCAGCGCGGTGTCGGGGTGAGACTCCCGTTTCCGCGACGCAGGACCGAGATCATGGACCGCAGGGCGCCGTGGGCGTCGAGACCTGCATCGCGGACGGCCCGCAGCGCATCCCGGTCCGTCGTGCGGTCGGGCTCCATCGACAGCGCGGCCTCGGCACGGATCGCCATCGCCATGACGTGGCCGGCCACCACGTCGTGCAGCTCCCGCGCCATGGTCTCCCGTTCGCGCTGCACGGCCTCGACGCGGTCCCTCTCCGCGGCGGCGGCGGCCTCTTCCGCGCGCTGGCGGTGCAGCTCCGCGAGCTCATGGGCTTGGGACACGGCGACGGCCCACCAGTAGTCCGTGCCGAAGATCGCGCCGAACTGCACGCCGATGAGGAAGGCGACGGGGAATCGCACGTCGGTGAAGAGCCAGGCAGCCAGGAAGAGGAGGATCGTCGACGCCCCCAGCAGCCCGAGCAGTACGCGGCGCCCGTGCGGTCCGGCGAGGAACGCCGCCGTCCACAGCACGTCCAGCAGCACGACGAGGGTGCCGAGGCCGCCGACGGTGAGCAGATCGATGACGAAGAGCAGCGTTACCAGGACGAGCACCGTCGTCGGCATCCGCCTCTTGGCCAGCGCGAGCGCGCATGCCGGCAGCGCGAGCACCAGAGACCACCAGGGTGAGAACGGCTCGGGGAGAATCGAGAACGGCCCCCAGATACCGCGGAACCCGAGCGCGGCCATCACGATCGCGAGAAGGGCCATGCCGACCGGATCGGCCCACCAGCGGTGACGGCGATACCAGGCGCCGAATCCGCCGTCGACCTGCTCATGCATGCCCTCATGCAACCACGGTGCGCGTGCCGGCGCATCCGACGAAGGGATGAGGAGGGCGGCGAGAACGGTACTTTCGCCCGATCCGTCACGGCTGTGTATCGGCGAACGTGAAGCCATGGAACTCTTCGGCGGGCTGCCGCTCCCCCTTTCCCTCGCGCTCCTGGCGCTGATCGACGGGTTGAGCGTCGGCACTCTCCTCATCCCGGTCTTCCTCCTGCTGCATCCGGGACGAATCCGTGCCGGTCGCATCCTCCTCTACCTCGCCACGATCGCCACGTTCTATCTTCTCGTCGGTCTCCTGTTCCTCTGGGGATTGGTGAACCTCGTCGACGTGGCTTCCGCCTTCCTCGCGTCTCCGGCCGGGCTCATTCTCCGTCTCCTCGTAGGAGGCGGGCTCCTGATCACGGCCTTCGTGATGCCGACGGGCGAGAAGACGGCGAAGAGCGGGTCCACCGAGACGATCGCTCGGCCGAGCGTGCCCGCCGCACAGGAGGAGGCCGGCGGCCGGTCGCCGATGACACCCGACCCACCCACCACGACGACGACGGCCGGCACCCGCCCCGGACGCATCACGCGGTGGCGGGAGCGTCTGCTCGATCCGCGCACCCGGGGGACCGCGGTGATGGCGGTGGCGATCGCCGCGGGTGTCGTGGAGATCGCCACGATGCTCCCCTACATCGTCGCGATGACGATGCTCGCGGACGCCGGGATCGACACCCCGCTGCGTGTGATGTCGCTCGTCGGATACTGCGCGCTGATGATCCTGCCCGCGATCATCCTGCTCCTCCTCCGCCTCGTCGCCGCGCCTCTGGTGCAGCGACCGCTCGAGCGCTTCGCCGCGTGGATGCAGCGCACCGGCGCCGAGAACACCGCCTGGATCATCGGCATCATCGGATTCCTGATCGCGCGTTCCGCCGCCACCGAGCTCGGACTCTTCTAAGCCATCGGCTCGTTCCCGGCCGCCGCCGTCGACGGTGCGGCGAGGCACCTCCCGACGAAGTAGGCTCGACGGGTGCGTCTCGTCATCGCCCGCTGCTCGGTCGACTACACCGGTCGGCTCAATGCCCATCTCCCGCTCGCCACGCGTCTGCTCGTGCACAAGGGAGACGGGAGTCTGCTCGTGCATTCCGACGGCGGAAGCTACAAGCCGCTGAACTGGATGAGCCCGCCGTGCTCGCTGTCGAGCGAGGTTCCCGGCGAGGAAGAAGCGAGTGCCGGCGTCGTCGAGGTGTGGCGCGTGACGCACAAGAAGACCGGTGACGCACTGCGCGTGCAGATCTACGAGATCATCCACGACACGTCTCACGAGCTGGGCGTCGATCCCGGACTGCAGAAGGACGGCGTCGAGGCCGACCTGCAGCGGCTCCTCGCCGAACAGGTCGAACGCATCTCGGAGGGCGCGACGCTGGTGCGTCGCGAGTACCCGACGGCGATCGGACCGGTCGACCTTCTGGTGCGGGATGCCGACGGGGCCGCGATCGCCGTCGAGATCAAGCGACGCGGCGACATCGACGGCGTAGAGCAGCTGACCCGTTACCTCGAGCTGCTGGGCCGCGACCCCCACCTCTCCCCCGTCCAGGGTGTCTTCGCCGCGCAGGAGATCAAACCCCAAGCCCGTGTTCTCGCCGAAGACCGGGGCATCCGCTGCCTGGTGCTCGACTACGACGACATGAAGGGCATCGAGTCGGGCATCCCCCGCCTTTTCTGAGTCGTTCCGTCAACGCGCGGCCATAAGCCGCGGCGTCGGTCCTTCCAGCCGCGCGATCGCGATCTTCACCTCGAAGATCTCCTGCTCGATGCGCGTGAACCGCACGTCGAACTTCGCATCTTGCGCGTCGAACCTTGCGTCGAACCTCGCGTCCACTGCCGCGAACCGTGCGTCCATGCGACTGATCATCCAGCCGAATCCGCTGACCGTGGCCACCAGAGTCGTCGCCCCGGTCGCCAAGATCGTGATGATTTCCATCGACACGTACATGCCCCCCATTCTCACCCGCGAAACCGCCGTTGTCACGACCTTATATGGAGACATTTCGTGTTCACATAAGGTGTGCATAAGGTCCTTAGGTGCACACCTGTGCAGGAAGCACGGTCATCCTCTCGCGGCACCCTAGGCTGGGAGCATGTCCCACTCCCCCTACTCCTGCGTACTGTGGGACGTCGACGGCACCATCGTCGATGCCTCCGTCGGCATCCTCCGTCGGCTGAACACCGCGCTCACGCACTTCGGCCACCCCGCGCCGACACGCGAGGAGCTGGTGCACTGGATCGGGCCTCCGATGTTCCAGTCGTTCCAGGACCAGGCCGGGATGACCCCGGAGCAGTCCGCCGAGGCAGTCGCCTTCTACCGCACACTCGGCAAGGCAGACGGGTACACGACCGACGTCGCGACCTACCCGGGAGTGACCGAGCTCATCAACGAGCTCCATGCCGCGGGTGTCCCCCAGGCGACGGCGAGCTCCAAACCCGAGAACCAGGTGGACGCACTCGTCGACCATTTCGGCCTCCGCCCGGCATTCCTCACCACCGTCGGCGCGACGCCGGATGAGGCGACCCTCGCATCGAAGACCGACATCGTCGCCGAGGCCCTGCGTCGCCTGCGCGACCTGGGCGCCGACACCTCGAATCCGGTGCTCATCGGCGACCGGCACCACGACGTCGAGGGAGGCGCGGCCAACGGCGTGCCGGTGATCTTCGTCGAGTGGGGCTTCAGCGACCCCCATGAAGGAGACGACGCCGCATTCCGCGTCGGCTCCGTCCCCGAACTGCGCACGCTGCTGATCGGCAGCTGACCGCGAGCCGGCGGTCAGCGGGCACGTCGCTCATCGTGCCCGTGCGACCTCATCGCCCGGCAGAAGCACAGAACTCCCCGACGGAGTGCGCTCGTGACGCGCTCCGTTCGGGGAGTTCTGTGTCTCGCCCGTCTCAGACGGGGCGAATGTTCTCTGCCTGCAGGCCCTTGGGGCCCTGCGCCACATCGAACTCGACTCGCTGGTTCTCTTCGAGAGACCGGTAGCCGGATGACTGGATGGCGGAGTAGTGCGCGAAGACGTCAGCGCCTCCGTCGTCGGGGGAGATGAAGCCGAAGCCCTTCTCCGAGTTGAACCACTTGACCGTGCCCTGGGTGCTCATGTACTGCCTGTTCTGCTGGGTAAAAAGCCGACGCAGGGATGCCCCGACACCGCTAACGCTAGTGGAGGAGGCCCGGAGAGGAATAGCCGCGGCAAGAAGGTAATCCAAATGTTGCATGAGCGGCACACGGCCGTGATCCGGCAGGCGGGCGCGTGGGAGGGGGCATGGACGCCGCCCGGAAAATGGTGTGGCCCTCACCGCGGGGGGAGCGATGAGGGCCGAAGACGACCGGAGGGTGCGTCAGAAACAGCCTAGCTCCTTTTCGGAGGTCTTGTCCCCCTTTTGGGGGACAAATCCGAAAATCGGTGAGGACGACGATAGCGGCCCCCTCGAGTAGCCCATTGGGGACTGAACTACTCGAGAGGGCCCAATCGCATGCACGGATCGTCTTGGCCCTGGGGTGGCTCTTCCGTCTCCTGGGGAGAGACGGGGACGATCAATCCCCGTGTGCATGCACCTTCACCATAGGGGAGGAGGCCCGATCCCGCCACGGACGCCACCCCGGTGAGCTCGAACACGGCCGGAGTGCGGATCCCGCGCGGATCATGGGTTCCGGGCGGAGATGGAGCGAACAGCACGCGAGTAGCCTGAAGCGGTGACGCTGCTCAACAAGGACATGACACTGTGCATCTCGCTGTCGGCGCGGCCGAGCAACAACGGGACACGGTTCCACAACCACCTCTATGAAGCGCTCGGGCTGAACTGGATCTATAAGGCCTTCGCGCCGACCGACCTCGCGCAGGCCATCGCCGGGGTGCGGGGACTCGGCATCCGCGGCTGCGCGATCTCGATGCCCTATAAAGAGGACGTCATCGCGCTGGTCGACCGGATGGACCCCTCCGCCACGGCGATCGACTCCGTCAACACCATCGTCAACGACGAGGGCGTGCTCACGGCGCACAACACCGACTACACGGCGATCGCGCAGTTGATCGCCCGCAACGAGCTCGATCCCGCCGCGTCGGTCCTGCTCCGCGGTTCGGGAGGCATGGCCAAAGCGACCGCGGCGGCTTTCCGCGACGCCGGGTTCGGCGAGGTCACGATCGTCGCCAGGAACGAGACGAACGGACGCGGACTCGCGGCGTCGTACGGCTTCGACTGGCGTGCGGACGTCGCGGACGCGACCGCCGACATCCTGGTCAACGTCACGCCGATCGGGATGACCGGCGGACCGGACGAGCACGCGCCGGCGTTCTCCGACACTGCCGTCTCGACGGCTTCCGTCGTGTTCGACGTCGTCGCACTCCCGGCGGAGACGCCCCTGATCAGGGCGGGACGAGCAGCGGGAGCGACGGTGATCACGGGTGCGGAAGTGGCTACCCTGCAGGCGCTCGAGCAGTTCGTCCTGTACACCGGCATCCGCCCGACCGCGGCGCAGGTGCAGGCCGCGGAGGAGTTCATGCGCGCGGGGACGCCGTGATCGCCGCGACGATACCTGGGTAGCCTAGGCGCATGAGCGCGCCTCGCACCGTACGAAGAGACATCCCCCGACGGACGACCGCCGCCCTGGCCACGGCAGCGGTCATCACCCTGACGCTGGCAGCCTGCACGGGCGGGGAAGCGACGCCGACGCCCGACGGGAGTCAAGGATTCCCCGATGACGGGTGCACGCACATCGCCATCGCGACGTCGTCGGAGAAGGTCAACATGCTCGACGAGCTCGCGACCGCCTTCAAGGACTCACCGGAGCACGAGGCGCTCGACACGTGCGCCACGGTGCGCCCGACGAACGTGTCGTCCGGAAACGCCGCGCGCTACCTCACCTCGGGCGAGGACTGGCCGAGCGACGACCGCGCCCTGTGGCCGACGCTGTGGTCGCCGGCGTCGACCGTCTGGACCGATCGCGTGAGCGCAGCCGCCTCGGCGAACCTCGTCGGCTCGCCGGCATCGTTCACGCGCACGCCGGTCGTGTTCGGGATGCCCGAGCCGATGGCCAAGGCCCTCGGCTGGCCGGACGAGCCGATCAGCATCACCGACCTCGAAGGCCTGTGCCAGGACCCCGACGGGTGGGGGAGCGTCGGAAAGGACATCTGGGGCGCGTTCAAGATCTCGAAGACGAACCCGAACACCTCGACCACCGGACTCTCGACCATCCTGATGCAGTCCTATGAGGCATCGGGCAAGGCGGAGGGACTCACGTCCGCAGACGTCGACGCCGCTGCCGACTTCTCGCGCGTCTTCGAGGAGTGCGTGATCCACTACGGCGACACCACGGGAAACGTGCTCTCGACCCTGTACGACGAAACGCAGAACGGCGCCAACGGCTCCGCGTACGTGTCGGCCGTGGCGCTGGAGGAGACGTCCCTGCTCAACTACAACAAGGGCAACCCCGACTCCCACACCGTCCAGCCGGGCGAGACGCTGACTCCGCCGAAGACGAAGCTCGTCGCCGTCTACCCGTCCGGGGGCTCGATGTGGTCCGACAATCCCGTCACCGTGCTCGGTGCCGACTGGGTGACAGCGGAGCAGCGCACCGCGGGTGAGGCCTTCGCAGCCTTCCTGCAGACCACGGCGGCTCAGGAGATCCTGCCCGAGTACGGCTTCCGCCCGCTCGACGAGTCGGTCCCGCTGGGCGACCTGTTCACCGCCAACTTCGGGGTCGACCCGGCACAGCCCCGCGTGACGCTGCCCAAGCCCGAGGTCGACGTGATCTCGACCGCGATCGACCAGTGGACACAGGTGCGAAAGCCTTCGTCGGTGCTGGAGCTCATCGACATCTCGGGCTCGATGGACGAGCCGATCGGCGACGGACGCTCGCGCCTCGACGGTGCGATCCAGGGCGCGCAGACGACCCTCGACCACTTCCGCTCGACCGATGAGGTCGGGGTCTGGGCCTTCACGACGGATGTCGACTCCCCAGAGGGCGAGGGCATCCAGGTGCTGCGCCGCGTCACGCCGCTGGGCGCCGACGGCGAGAAGCTCGACTCCTCGCTCGATGACCTCCGGTACGCGCAACGCAACGGGACGCCCCTGTACGACGCCGTCCTCACGGCGTACGAGGCCATGAGCGAGCGGGCAGAACCCGGACGCATCAATGCGATCGTCGTCCTGTCCGACGGGGAGGACACCGACTCCTCCACGTCCCTCGACTCCCTGATCGCGAAGATCGGCAAGAGCACGAAGGAGGGGGGCACCGACGCACCGGTGCGCATCTTCCCGATCGCCTACGGCTCCGGTGCCGACACCTCGGCCCTGCAGCGCATCGCCGACGCCACCGGAGGGCAGATGTTCGACGCCTCGGACGCCGAACGCATCGACCTCGTCTTCGCTTCCGTGATCAACAACTTCTGAGGTGGGCATGATCAGCACCACGACATCCGGTTCCGGCTGGATCGATGACGCGATCGCTGGTCTCGGCGCGGGTGACGTGTACGTGTCGCCGGATGTCTCCGACAGCTCCGGGCTGACCGAAGCGCTGACGGGAGTCGTGCCCTCCGACGGATCGGTCGCGGTCGTGGTGCTGCCGAAAGACGCCGGCATCGACAGCCCGTACAGCACCTACATCCTCGAGAAGCTCGTCGGTGCGACCGATCAGCCGACCGTGGTGCTCGCCATCGGAGACGACCTCCAGGCCGCCTCGAAGGCGATCGAGAGCGAGCAGGCCCTGTTCATCGCGAACACGAACGAGACGGCCGCAGACGGCGACACGCAGACCGCGCTGGTCGAGACCGTGCAGCAGATCGTCGACGAGACGCCGTCCGCGCCGGGAGCGGGTGCCAGTGGGGGAGGAGCGGACTGGCTGCTCCCCGTGATCATCGGCGGCGCCGTGCTGGTGGCCGCCGCGGGGACGGCGATCGGCGTGCTCGCCCGGCGACGTCGCAAGCCCGAATCCCCTGCGACGGCGGATCCCGTGCCTCCCGGCATCCGACTTCGGGTGAATCGTCTGCGCGAACTCCGCAGCGACTACGCGAATCTGCCGAACTCCCCGACCTCTGCGGAGACGGCACACGGCATCGATACCCTCGCCTCGCACGTCGAGCAACTCTTCGTCCGCCTCGACGCCAAGGCGGAGGCCGACCAGATCGTGCTCGCGGAAGCCGAGTACTCCGACAAGCTCGCACGCCTCGTCGCGGCGCTGGAGCCCGACTACCTGCTCGATCTGCTGACGCGACCCGACCTGTGGGACGCCCCGGACGAGCGCATCGGCGAAGTGCGCGAGGCACTGACAGGCGTGACCACGCAGATCGTCGACAACATCAAGCAAGTCAACGCCCGCACGGGTCTGCGCTTCCAAGTGTCGTTGGATTCCCTCATCGGCCGCTCGGAGTTGCGCGACTGGGAACGGCGGTTCCGGCAGAGCTCGGGGGAGTGAGGGTGAGATGAAGACCATCGGAGTGCTCGGAGGAATGAGCTGGGAGTCGTCGCTCGAGTGGTATCGGCTCGCGAACGAGCGCGTGCACGGGCGGCTCGGCGGTCACCACTCGGCGCGCATCCTGCTGGACTCGCTCGACTTCGCCGTGATCGAGGATATGCAGGCGCGGGACGACTGGGACGCGGCGGGTGCTCTGCTCGCCGATCGTGCACGAGCGCTCGAGGGCGCCGGCGCCGAAGTGCTGGTGCTGTGCACGAACACGATGCACCTCGTCGCGGATCGGATCCAGAACGCGGTGACCATCCCCTTCCTCCACATCGCCGATGTCACCGCCGAGGCGATCGCCGCCTCCGGGATGCAGACGGTCGGGCTGCTCGGTACGGCGTTCACGATGGAGCGTCCGTTCTACGCCGAGCGCCTCGCGACCCACGGCATCCGCACCATCGTGCCGGAGGAGGACGACCGGGTGGCCGTGCACTCCGTCATCTACGACGAGCTCGTCCACGGCGTGATCCGCGAGGAATCACGCCGACGCTACGTCGAGGTGATCGAGCATCTGGTGTCGCGGGGAGCCGAGGGCATCATCCTGGGCTGCACCGAGATCGAACTGCTCATCTCGGCCGCGGACGCCCCCGTTCCGGTGTTCCCGACGACGGCGCTGCACGTCGACGCCGCGGTCGATCTCGCCCTCGGGAACTCATCCACGCCGTGAGTGCCCGGCGGAGGCGACGCGACTCGGCCCCGTCACCCCCGCCGAACGGGAGTTCACTCAGCCCTTCGCGCCTTTGCGGGGCTTCAGGAACTCGTCTGGTGCATTCTTCTCGCGCTTGGCCGCGCGCTTCTCCTTGAGCGTGAGCTGCGGCGCCTTCTTGCTTCCTCGACCCTGGATGGACTTGCCTGACATGGTTGCTCGCTTCCCCTTCTGTGGCTGGCGTAACCTCTGACCATAGCCCGTTGCCTGCGGAAGTCAAATTACTTTCTGACCGGGTTGTTTTTGCTACACTGGACACCGCTGAGCACGACGTGGACACAGCGCTGCGACGGGGACGACCCCGGCCGCGGTCACCAGTCGGGGACGACCCCACCTCGAAGGAGTCCAGCGATGTCACGCACAGCGCTCAGACAGTTGATCAGCGGCACGGACATCGTCCGCATCGTCCTCGGATGGGGTGCCTTCGCGGCTCTCCTCCTGCTGCACCCGGTGTTGGCCGCCCCCGTGGCCGCCCCGGTCCTCGTGATCGCCCTCGGCGCGATCATCGCCGTGATCCTCGTGTGCGCGTTCGGTGTGGTGAAGCAGGCCGAGGCCCTCGCCCATCGACTCGGCGACCCCTACGGCTCGCTCGTCCTGACGCTGTCGATCGTCCTCATCGAAGTCATCCTGATCTCGGCGGTCATGCTCGGCCCGGGAGAGCACGCCACCATCGCGCGCGACTCCGTCATGGCCGTCGCGATGATCATCCTGAACCTCGTGATCGGGCTCGCCCTCCTGCTCGGCGGTCTCCGCCACCGCGGCATGGCGCACAACCGCACCGGCACGTCGGCGTACCTGTCGATGCTCATCGTCCTCCTCGCGCTGGCCTTCGGCCTCCCGGCCCTCATCGGCACGGACGGGTCGTTCACGACCGCGCAGGAGATCCCGATCATCATCCTCACCGTCCTGCTGTACGCGTTCTTCCTGTACCGGCAGATGGGTGCGCAGGCGAGCGACTTCACCGAGGTCGATCCACGCCTGCTGCAGAGCCCGCAGCACCAGGAAGAGTCCGAAGCCGGCGGAGGCATCCGTCAGGTCGTGGCCGAGCACCGCACCGAGGTCCTCGTCCGCCTCGCGCTTCTGGTGGTCACCGTCATCCCGATCGTGCTGCTGTCGCACGACATGGCGGCACTCCTCGATGACGGTCTGGGTCGCCTGGGCGCCCCGGTCGCCCTCGCCGGAGTGCTCATCGCGGGCATCGTCTTCCTCCCCGAGTCCATCACCGCCGTGCGAGCGGCCCTCGGCGGAGAAGCCCAGCGGGTGAACAACCTCTGCCATGGCGCCCTGGTGTCGACGGTGGGACTCACCATCCCCGCGGTGCTGATCATCGGCATGTTCACCGGCCAGACCGTGGTCCTCGCTGAGTCGCCGGCGAACCTGCTGATGCTCGCCGTCACCCTGCTGCTCTCGGTGACGACCTTCGCTGCCCGGCGCGTGACCGCGACGCACGGTGCCGCACACCTGGTGACTTTCGCCGTCTACCTCGTCGTGCTGTTCAGCTGAGGCGTCGACCACCGATCGAACGGAACGTCCACCTAGACTGGCCGCTGTGAGGGCGACCCAACCACCATCGGCGTCTGCCACGATCGGCGCCGTGACGTGGGGACGCCTCTACTTCGCCGTCCAAGCCGCCGCCGGCACCGCCTGGTGGGTCGCGGTGTTCGCCCTTCCGGCCGTCCGCACCGCGACGCTGGGCGCGCTCGACTTCCGGATCGTCGCCGCACTGGACATCCCGTTCTTCGTGATCGCGTCGGCCCTGGTCGCGTGCGGTGTGCGGATGGCCGTCTGGATCGCGGCACCGTGGACCGTGCTGGTCGCGATCGGAATGGTCGCATATGCCACGGTGACGGCGACCGCGGGCTGGGGTGCCCTCCTGATGGTGGCGGCAGCGGCGGGATCGTCAGCGGCCGCGGTCGTCCTCCTCCTGAGGCGCGTGCCCTCGGAATGGCTGCTCATCGGGCCGTTCCGGTTCCGTCCGGCGGCGGAGGCCAGTGCCAGGACGCTCGTGTCGAAGACCACGCTCCAGACCCTGGTCTTCTCGGGGACGTTCCTCGTGGCTCTGCCCGCGATCATCGCCGGTTTGGAGTGGCGCTGGGGACTGCATCTCGCCTTCCCCCCTGCCGCCCGCGTCGGCGGAGCCGTCCTGTTCGTCGCGGCGTTCGCGCTCTCGACCTGGTCCTCCACTGCGATGGCCGTGCAAGGGGCCGGCACACCGTTGCCGTCCTCGACGCCGCGCCGGCTCGTGATCACGGGCCCCTACCGCTTCGTCCGCAATCCGATGGCGATCGGCGGGATCGCACAGGGCGTGGCCATCGGTCTGATGGTCGGCTCCTGGCTGGTGATCGTCTATGCGCTCAGCGGCTCCCTCGTGTGGAACGCGCTGGTCCGCCCGCTCGAGGAGGCCGACCTCGAGGAACGTTTCGGATCGGCGTTCCGCACCTACCGCGAACGGGTCTCCTGTTGGATCCCGCGACGACCGCTCATCGCGTCCGCGGGCTGAGCGGTACCGAAGCGCCGCCGACCGATCAGAAGTCCGCCCGCGAGGAGGAGCAACAGCCCGATCCCGGCGAACAGAGACGCGGAAGGCCCATCGAGACCCGTCGACGGCAAGCCACCGCCACCTCCCGGATCCTGATCCGGATCCGGAGGCAGGACCGGATACACGTTCGTGATCGCGGCGATCTGCGAGAACGGCGGTTCCGCTCCCTCCGTGGCGGGCGTGGTGATCGTCACGGTCTGTCCGTCGTTGATCCGGGAATCCTCTCCGAACGCGCCGACAGCTCCGGTCTCGGAGACCTGACACACCGACCCGAGAGGAAGTCCGTCCAGACGCGTGCGCAGGTCGCTCGCGCTCGAGACGCTGAGGATGCCGTCGTCCGGCAGCACCAGCGGGACCCCGGCGACCGTGCACTCGACCAGGAACTCGAAGACATCCGGCGCGCGGTCGGCGTCACCGGCCACGACCTTCTGCACCGCGAGGTCGCCGTCCAACAGCGTCACCCCGGCCTGCACAGGGGCCACGGAGTACTCCCGCCCGCCCGCATCCGTCCCCACGGCGCCCATCTGGTTCCACGCGAAGCCGCCGGCGTCGGGAACGGTGATCGGAGCGAGGTCCGGGTACGCGGTCGACTCCGGGACGTTCTGCGTCTCGTAATGCAGCGCGAGCACCTGACCCGGCGCGAACGCCCCCTGGGCGGTGCCCGTGAAGTCGATCGTGACCCGGATACCGGTGACCTCCTCCCACGCTCCCGTGTACGAGAGCACCGGCACCCAGGTGGCGGTGGTCTCACAGAGCAGATCACCGAACCACGCAGAGCTCGAGCCGGTCCCCACGCACGGCGACGCGGACGTCGTGACATCGAGCGTCAGGGTCGCTCCGCTGGGGAGGACGTTCGCGGCGAGCGACTCCGGAAGGAGCACCGGGTCGAACGTGCTGTTGCGTGCGCCACCCGTCGCGAGCATCCGGTCGCCGATGCGCGGCAGGGGATCCACGATCGACACGGTCTCGAAGCCGACGGTCCCGCTGTTCACGACGGACAGCCGCCAGTCGTCGGTCGCGCCGACCGCCGTGTAGGCAGCGCACGGCGTGCGGGTGTATCCGTCGGGGTCCAGCGGGCAGGCCGCGTCGGGGTTGTTCAGGTTGACCTGACCGTCGACCAGATCACCGTAGATCTCACCCTTGACGTACTTGTACGCGGCGAGGGATCCGCCCGGCGACGGCTGCACGTAGTTGGTCGTGCCGCACTGATCGGGGCCCAGGTCGGGCACCGTGCCCTCGCCGTTCCCGGACGCGTTGGTGCACGCGGTGAGCTCTTCCTCGGTGGTGACGACGAACGTGTTGGTCGTGAAACCGTCGAGAGCGAGTCCCGGAGCGAGCACGAGGTTCACGGTGATCGTGAAGACCTCACCGGGTGACATCCGGTTCCCGCCGTCCGGCCAGGTGAACGTCACGTTCTTCCCGGTGTCGTCGATCAACGCGGACACGTCGGTCGACAGCGTTCCACCTGCCGAGGTCTGGTAGATCGGAGGGGAGAAGTCCCAATCGAGGTACTCGGGGAGCGTGTCCTCGAGCTGGTCGATCGTGAGGAACCCCGTCCCGGTGTTCGTGAACTGCAGCGTCCACGGGAGGCTCGCACCGATGGAGACGACGTGACTCGATCCGGGCTGCGACTTGACGACGTCGATCTGGTGCGTCCCGGGGTCGATCGCCAGTTCGGCGTCGGCGTCGGCATCTGCGTCGGCGAACAGCCCATCGAGCCTCTCGCTCACGACCGTCGCCGCGTTCGGCAATGCGGACGGAAGAACGAGCGCGGATCCGTCGCGCTGGGTCGCCAGCACAACGACGTCGAAGGCGAGCTGCGCGGTCCAGTCCTCCGGAGGGGCCGTTCGTGAGAAGACCTCGCCGGCGGCGTTGCGGAACACCGCCCGGAGACCGATGATCTGCGCCGGGTCCGTGCCCGCGGGGAGTGCCGCGGTCGCCGCGAACGCCCCTTCCACCCAGGTGGCGCCCACGAGTGCATCGACCCGCACCTGATCGGCGCCGGCGGGCAGCACGGTGCTCAGCGCCGGGTCGGGCGCGAGCTGCACGCCGTTCCAGAAGTCCGCGTCGGCGTCCGTGATGGTCACCTGCTGGGTGGCCGCGGTCGACGCGCCATCCGTCGCCTCCAGCGTCACGGTGACGGGGTCGTCGAGCTCGGTCTCGAGGATCGCATCCGGATCGATGCTCTTCGCGAGGGTCGCGTCGAGCAGAGCGCTGACGAGGACCACCGTGTCGTTCGCTGTGTCGCTCGGAGTCGAGGCGTTGCCGGAAGGCGTCAGCACGGGGTCGTAGGACTGGGCGATGACGTCGTTGGCGACGGTGCCGGGCTCGACGAGCTGATCCGCATCCGAGCGCTCGAACTGTCGCACCTTGGTGACGATCTCGATACCCAGATCCTCGCCGGCACGGATGCTGCCGCCCTCGGTCGCCGGATCGATGCCGTGGAAGACGACGCTGACCCCGACCACCGTCGCGAGCGCATCCGTGGCGAGCGCTCCCGCGTCGGTGAGGGAGAGCGTGCGGGTGCTGAGCGTCCCGTCCGCCGCGCGGTCCCACAGGGTGACGGTCGAGGCGTCCGGGTCGACCTGGTCCGCCGGGTAGGTGAAGGAGAGCGACTGCACGTCGACCCGCTCGTACGGGTTGGTGTCCGGGTCGTAGTCCGCACCGTCGAACGGATCGTCCGCCCAGGCATCCGGTGCGCTCACACACTGGTCCGCCGCACCGGCGACACAGGGGATCGGGTCGGTCACCCGCACGTAGGAGGCGCGCGCCGTGCTGTCGTTCCTCGCCTCGATGTCGAAGGTCACGTTCGGATAGTTCGCGGGATCCACGTCGGCGGACTCCGGAATCGTCACCGTCGCGGGGGTGACCGTCTTGTCCACCGAGACGAGGGGAGGCTGGTCGATGAGGGTGATGTTGTCCTGCTCGATGTCGCTCCCGTTCCCCGCCGCCGACGTCCAGTCGCCGCGCAGGCTGTTCCAGACGATGCCGGGGTCGGGGTCGTTGAACGTCTCATCGGCGCTGACCCACCGGTCCGCCGTCGCGGTCTCGTCGCGGACGACGTTGCGCAGCTCCCAGGTGAGGAAGGTCGGCCGGTACTGCCCGACCGCCGACGTCGCCAGTCCGGAGCCGGGTTCGGGTCTCGTCGGATCCGTGCTCGCGGCCCGTGCGGCATCGTCCGGCTCATAGATCATCAGGACACCCGTGGTGCCGGCGGTCTGTTCCGGCGTGAGGGTGTAGCCGACGAACCCGTCCGCCCCCATCCAGGAGCCCCCGGGTGCGGCGATCGGGGTCCATGCACCGTCCACGAACAGCCAGACCTCGGTGATGTCATCCCACGCGAGCAACGGGTCGTCCTCGAGGGTGACCGGATCGACGCTCAGCAGATCGAAGGCCTGGAAGACGGTGCTCGCCGGCCCGGGCGGATCCGAGTCCGGGGTGGTGGCGGGATCGGTGAGCACGAGGGTGTCGATGCCCCTGGTCCCGGTCCGCCACTCGTTGCGCGTCGAGACGATCGCGCCGGACTGCGCATCGAGGAAGTCGACATCCGTGGTCTTGTCGCTCGTCTGGACCCACCGCTTGTTGGCGTCGATGCCCACGCCCTCGTCCGTGGCGGGGGTCTGGACGCCGATCGTGTCCTGATCGGTGACGACATCGCTGTCGATCCCGTCCGGAAGACCGTCGACCTCACCGTGGCTCTGCGCGCTGGCCTCGTTCTCGTAGACGGTGGGCACCTGTGCCGACTGTTCGTCCTCCGGGTCGTCCCGGGGGTCGGTGGGGCCGGATCCGTCGCGCAGATCGGTCCGCGCATCGAACACCAGGTTCGGCACGACGCTGAACCCCTGCGCGAACCCGTCGGGGTTGTCGAACGTGAAGCGGATGCCCGTGACATCCGAGGGCACGTCGGGTGGGGTGAGTGCGGCGGCGAACTCCGCGCGGCTCATCTGGAACGTCTCCGCAGTCGCGCCCGTGCTGACCGTGGCGAGAGTGACCCAGGAACCGTCCGGACGCTGGTACTCGACGGTGGCCGTGGTGTTCGGCGGAACCTGGGTCGGCGCGATCGCCACGATGTCGAAGGCGTTCCAGAAGTCGTCGGTCTGGTCGTCGCGCCAGGAGTCCTCGACGACGATCTGGGTCGAATCGACCTGTGCGACGCCGGTCTGGGTGGTCGCGGTCAAGCTGGCGACGACGCTGTTGCCCGGCTCGACCGCGCCTCCCGGTGTGATCTGCTTGTCGAGCGCGACGCCGATCTGCGGATAGTAGACCCCGATGTCATCGGACGCCTCGCTGTCGGCGGTCCCCACGTCGTTCGTCGCCGTGACGTCGATCGTGTTCGTGCGCTGATGCGTCGGTGCCGCCTCACTGACGAGTGACAGCCCGGGCTCGATGGCGACATCGACGGTCGCCACGGTGGTCGCCGGGATCTGCCCCGTGAACTCGATCACGAAGCCGGTGACCGTGCCCGCGGGCGGTACCGGGGAGGAGCCGTCCGCGAAGGCGACCGGGGCCTGCGGAACTCCGTCGATGTACCAGGTGATCGTGCCTCCGGTGGCGCCTGCCGGGTAGTCGATGCCGGAGGGGAAGCCGCCGAAGACCATGTCGGCGTCGAAGAAGCCCACGTCGGAGATCGTCAGGCTCTGCACGGGGCCGTTCGACGTGTTCGTCGCCGTCAGCTCGGCCGAGGCCTCTCCGCCCGCAGCGAGTTCGGCGGGGGTGATCGTCTTGCCCGCGAGCACATCGACGGTCAGCGCTCCGATCTCGTAGGGAGCCGTTGCGACATCGCTCTCCGTCGCGCCGCCGGGAGCGTTCACGGTGGAGGTGATGCTGTTGGTGACCGTGTCGCCGCCCGCCAGCGAACTGTCGTCGTTGCGATCCGTCTCGCGCTGTTCCACGACGAAGGCCGTCGAGGCGGCGGCGTCGGACTCGACCGTTCCCCCGGCGTACGTCAGCCGGATACCGCCGACATCCGCCGGATCCGTCCCTGCCGGAAGAGCCGGGGTGGCGGCGGGCGTGCCCGGCTGCCAGCTCCAGGTGCCCGCGACCTCGTCGTAGGTGTAGACGTCGACCTGCACCGTGGTGGCCGCAGGAGGCAGACTCGTCGCGCCGAATCCCTGGAAGTCGACGATGCGGAAGGGGTTGTCCGCGCCGAGCGTCGTCGCCCCGTCCACCGCGCTGGTGGGCTCCTGGATCACGAGCGAATCGGCCCCGACGTTCGACTGGTTCTGCGCACCCATCGTGATGGTCGAGGTCACGCCCGGGTCGAACTGCTGGGATTCGGGCAACCAGCTCTTGCTGGCTTCGACACCGATGACCGTCTCGACCGTGACGACGGCGTCCGCACTGTCCTGGATGGTCGCCGGAACGTCTCCGGGA
This sequence comes from Microbacterium sp. PI-1, assembly GCF_004337555.1. Taxonomy (NCBI): domain Bacteria; kingdom Bacillati; phylum Actinomycetota; class Actinomycetes; order Micrococcales; family Microbacteriaceae; genus Microbacterium; species Microbacterium sp. PI-1. The sequence continues at coordinate 49,029 of NZ_SJYZ01000004.1, forward strand.
CCGTTGTCCCAGTCCGCGGTCGCGGTATTGGTGACGGTGTCGCCGTTGTACGCCCAGTCGGCCGGAAGATCCAGGGGCGCGCGCAGCACGACGCTCAGCTTCAACGTCCCGCCTGCTTCGAGTCCGATCCCGCCGTCCACCGGCTGCTGGAAGACGACCTGGACCGTGCAGTCGTCGCTGACCTCGACCGGCACGCCGCCTTCTTCGACGCACCCGGTCGTCGTCGCGGTCAACGGGAGCGTGGAGGGCGTGTACGAGGAGCCGACGAACTGGAAGCCCGCGAACTCGGCGGGCAGCGTGTCCGTGAGAACGACGTTGAGGCAGTCCACGTCGTCACAGACCAGGTCGACCGTGTAGGTGAACTCGTCGCCGGGTTGGAGACTGTCCTGCGTTTCCAGATCGTCGACGCGCTTGTCGATCCGCAGCGACGACTCCACGGCCTGCGCGGCGAGGGGAACGGCGAACCCGGCCCCGACGAGTCCGAAGATCGCGACGAGAGCGAGCAGGAGGCGGCGCAGTCGGTGTTCAACGGGTCGAGACGTCGTGGACATGGTGCTCGTTTCGTGGGGAAGCCGCAGGGCAACGAAGGCGTGCGTGTCGTCTGGAGTTTAGGAGCCGAGATGGTTCTCTACCAGGGGTTGTGGACGCTCTCTCACCCGCGCGGGGTGAGGACGACCACGACCTCTGGGATAGTGGCCTCACACGTGACGTTCCGCACTCCAGGAGGACCCATGACCCGCACATACGTCATCACCGGCGCGGCATCCGGCATCGGCGCCGCGACCGCAGAGTTGCTCCGCGCACAGGGACACACCGTGATCGGCGTCGATCTCGCAGGCGTCGAGGTGTCCGGAGACCTGTCGACCGCCGAGGGTCGCGCCACCGCGGCGGAGGATGTGATCGCTCTTGCAGGCGGCAGCATCGACGCGGTCATCGCCTGCGCCGGCATCTCCGCACCGATCGCGAAGACGGTGGCGATCAACTACTTCGGCGTCACCGAGTTCCTCACTGCACTCCTGCCGAAGCTGAGCCTCGCGGATCAGCCGCGCGCCGCGGTGGTGTCATCGATGGCATCGCTGCACCCGGTGTCGGCCGAACTCGTCGATGCGGCTCTGGCCGGCGACGAGTCCCTGGCGCTGACGATCGGCGACCGACTCGCAGCCACCCCCGAGACCGGCTACGTCAACTACTCCTCGAGCAAGCGCGCCCTCTCACGCTGGGTGCGCCGCGAATCCGTCTCGACGGCGTGGGCCGGAGCCGGCATCCCGCTCAACGCCGTCGCCCCCGGCACGGTCACGACGCCCATGACCTCAGGCCTGCTCGCGAGCCCCGAGGGCCTCGCCCAGGTCGACGCCGCGGTGCCGATGCCGCTCAACTACCACCAGCCGGCTTCGTCGATCGCCGAGCTCCTGGTGTGGCTGACGAGCCCGGCGAACACGCACATGGCCGGCCAGACGATCTACTACGACGGCGGGGCCGATGCCGTCCTGCGTGGAGACGACATCTGGTCCTGGAACGACGCCCCGCGCGGGTGATGTCGCTTGATCGATCCTGCGTCGGCGACAGGAGGTGACTGTGGGTGAAGTGAAGATCGAAGTGGTCGATCCGCAGACATCGACGGGGTCGCGGTCGGCGCGGCCGAAGCGCACGTGCACCCTGGCGATCCCGCCGAGGTCGAGATCGCTGTCCGCGATGATCACCGGCGGCGCGGGATCGGCGGGGCACTGCTCCGCGCCGTGAGGGAAGCACTGCGACCCTCGGCCACGGTGATCCGCGCCGAGACGTATTCCGATGACAGAGTCTCGTTCGCCTAGTCCGCTGGACTGAGGGTCGGCAGCCGCGAGAGCCGACAGATCGTCGGCCTTCCGATATCCGAAGGAACGCTTGCCGACCAGGACGAACATCCTGACGACATCGACATCCGCTCGTGGTCCGGGCCCTGTCCCGATGAGTTGCTCGAAGGGTGGGCGCGACTTCGATCACGCGTGTCGGACGAGGTGCCGATGGGCACTCTCACCCGCGCGACGATGCGCCCTGATGTCCAAGCCGTCCGCCGCAACGAGCAACGTATGTCCGAACAGGGATACATCCTGGTGCGGAGTCTGGCGCGTGCGGGCGAGGAATCCGTCGGGTACACGGAGATCCTGCTCTCCCGCTCTGATCCCGAGATCGTGCATCAGGACGACACCTTCGTCGAAGAGCGGGTGCGCGGTCGCGGCGTCGGACGCGCGCTGAAAGTCGCCAACGCCCGTCTGCTCATGGGCCTTCCGGAAAGCGCCGGATCACGGATCCTGCAGACCTACCCCGAGCCGACGAACACACCGATGCTCACGACGACGTCTGGTCATGCGACCGCGGTTCCCTCGAGTTCGGCCATCTGCCCGGGGATGGCGAGGCGTGCGACGCCGAGCATCGTGGTCGTAGGGGCGACGCCGGCAGCGCCGAGCCTCCCGGCCAGAACTCCGTAGTGCGGAAAAGTGCGTCCACATGTACATCGAGCCGACCAGTAACGTGCGTGTGGTGCACCTCGAAGAGGCCTGGACGAGCCTCAGCGCCAGCCGGCTCTCCGAGAGGCTCGGCGCCTAACACCCCGTTAAGGTCACGAGAGGGCCACGCTGGGCCTCAGGTACCTCCCTCAGGGAAGTTTTCATCCGCCAGAGATGACTCCGAGCGCGCTGGAGCGCGAACTCGCGCAGGCTCGGGAACGGCCCCGCCTCCTCTTCGGCCCCCCCGCTCAAGGCGGCGGAGGCCGTCCTCGCCTACGTTATGCCGGGCTGCGCCCACTATGCCTCACATCGGATCCAGATGGTCTGAATCCCTGCAATGAGTCCAAGCCTGGCACTTCAGCGGGCTCAACTCGCGCAGTCCGCCCCAAACGCTGCGGAACAGGCCACCCGCCCAGAGTTACCGGAGCTTGCGACTTACCTCCAGGCCAGTGCGCCGTACCCGACCAGGCTCGCGGCGAAGAGCGACAGCGCCCCGGCGTAGACCACCAGACGCACCCTCGTGTGATGGGTCACGAGAGCAACGAGCGGAGACAGGACTGCAACAGCCGGCAAGAGAAACCCGAGTGTCGTGACGACCGTGAGTGTCCCAGATCCCGAGGAATCGTGGAGGACGCTTGCTGCCAGCACGACGGCTGCGGCGATGAGGACGGCACCCAGGTCGCCGAGCAGAATGACTCCGATTCGATCAGAGAACCGCGTGATCAGCCCGCCCAGTGCTCGTACGCCCGCGCCGGCCGCGAACGCGGACATTGCCGCCGTCGCTGCCGACGAGAAAGTTGCCAGCGAAGCCCCGGCCGCCGCCCAACTGACGAGACTGATCACGCCCGAGATGACTGCAATCGCCGCCCCCGCAGTGAGGACATGCTCTGCGCTCGACGCATGTGGCTGCAGCCGGGGTTCGCTAGTACTCATCAGTAAACGGCACTCATTTCATAGAAGTCGAGCGGGCAGAAGGCGTTGCCCAGAAGGCACTGGAAGCCCTGGTTCGCCCGCCGAGAGATCACGCGCCAGACGTTGTTGCCGGTAGCGTTCGTGAACGCACCGTACAACTCGTGAGCTGGGGCCGGAAGCCGGTACCCGTTCGCGGTGATCGTTCCGCTGCGGTAGAACTGTACCCATTCTCCGTAGCTGATCTTTCCACCGTAGGCCACGTCGAAGAACTGGCATCCGGGGTTCCCCGCGTTGTGCCGCAGGTAGATCTGCGCGTAGGAAGCGCCGGCCGACGGCTCCTCGAACTTCATGTTGTCCATGTTCGCGTAGAGGGTGCGTTCTACGACACCGTTCTTGAGGACTCGTGTCGGGCCGACGTTCTTAACGGTCAGGACGTCGTACGGTGCAGGGTTGTCCCAGTTGATGTTCACGAACATCAGCGTCCGGTAGTTCGCGGGGCCCCACGGCTCGTCGATACCGGGCATCACCCACGAACGATTATCGCCGCCGAACTCATAGGCGAAGTTGACCCAGTTGCACTGCGCTCCACCGACGCGTGCGTCCGGAATGAACGTCTTGTGCACGAACTGGTTGTAGTAGGGCTGGTACGTCAGCGGCGAGATCAGGCGGTCCTCGTCCCTCGCCTCTGATCCGGTGAAGGTGGTGACACTCATAAGCCGACTAGACGTCTGCTCGAGGCCATCAGCGGTCCGCGCCGCCCCCGACGTCGCCAGGAGCTCAACGGAGTACTCCTGCCCCGGGTTGAGATCAGTGAGCACGAGCTCGCCCCCGCGGCTGGAGCCCTCGAAAGCCCCGTCAACGATGGCATCGAACCCTGCGTTGTCCGGCCAGGCAAATGATGCAGTGCTCGAAGTTGTCGCGACCACACTGACGGTCGTCCAGTTCTTCGGATCGAGGTCGAGCGGGGCTGCCTCGAGGGTCTCCTCCTGGGGCCCGGGCTCAACTTCGCTATACCCGCTCGGCGCCTCGTCGGCGCCGGAGTCTGCGTCCTCCTGCAGTCGTTGCATGTCCTCATCGGAGAGCCCTGAGGACTGGATGATGATCTGCACCGGCTCTCCGGAGGCCGTGCGACCGGTGATGGTGCGCTCGGCGATGTCACCAGCCTCGGTTTCAACCTCAATGGGTTGCCCGTCTTCCGTCTGGTAGACGCCGTCCATCGCACTCATCGCGTCAACCGTGATGCTGTCGGTTCCCTCCGCTTCCTCCGCCTGGGCGGACTGGATGCCGCCTCCGATGAGCGCGGCAACAATGGCAGCGCTCACCCCCATCGCCCAAGGTCGCATTCGTCTGTCGGTGCGCACGTGCCCTCCTCAACGGATCCCCCTGTGGGATTCCTCCCGGCACGCTAACGGCGTAAGGGTTTCGGGCGCTGTCCACCATTTGGCCGACATTGGGAGAGGGCACCCAGCCTTGCCAGGCGACGAGCGCTCTCCGCAGGAAAGCAGAACGAGCTATCTGTCTCAAATTCTGCGCTCACATCTTCGGGCGCGTGTACCTGTCGATGCTTACCCCCCAGTCGCCGGTGAAGGTGGTTGTCACGAGGTCGGAAGACTCCGTGCCACGCTGCACCATCAGCGCTCTGACGGAGCGGGTGATGACCTTCTGCCCATCTCCCGCCCGGCTGTCGCAGATCATCTCCGAAATGATCTCCGGGCTCGGGGCCATCGACCACGGCACGTATGAGCCGGCACTGAGCGCTCCCGGAAAGCTCGTCGGCGCCGACGCCAGCAAGCCTACCGGCGTCGCCCGAACGGACTCGCAGTGGTGCTGGGATGATCACCTCTGGCTCAGCCTCGAAGCGAAGAGTGAGCACGCTCCCGCAGGCCTCATCGGCGCGGACGACGTACGGTAGGTCAACGGGCATCTCGGCCTTGTCGCCCATGACCGCGACGTCGCAGCGATCCCCACGGGAAGCGCCGCAGTGATGATCTCCCCGCGAACTCTCGTGAACCGGACAGCCATGGCTCTCGCCGAGCCCGGTACATGGCGAGTCACGCCGGCAAACGTGCTCGCGCTGGCCGTCGACGTGGAGCGTTTGTGGTCTCACCTCCAGACGCTGCGACCCTGGACGTCAAGGCGCGGCGCGCGCCGGTCGCAGAAGCATTGAAGAATGCTCGACTGACGCCGGAGGACATCGTTGACCGCCTGACTCTGACGCCCCTGGGCGACGAGAACAGCGCCAGCGAATAGCCTCACCGCATGTGTGTGCGTCGATTATGGAACCAGACGGTGACTGCCGGACATCTCGAAGTATGGGGTCCACTGATCTAGTAGCTCTTCGGGAGCAGTGCTTCGCCCTCATCGAAGCGCACTTCAAGCGACCGGACGTCAATCCGGTCTGGCTCGCCCAGGAACTGTACGTGTCCCGACGGCAACTGGACCGGGCGTTCGCGGGCGGTCCCGGTGTCGCGGAGATCCTCGGGCGGCGCCGCCTGAAACAGGTGGTGATCATGGCCGCCCGCAACCCCACAGTGTCGATGTCAGTCATCGCCGTCCATTGCGGCTACGGCACGTACGAGACGTTCCGTGCGCAGTGCCACCGGTACCTGCACAGGACACCTCGTCAGGCACGCCGCGACCTCAACGTCACCCTCGCCGCCTGAACCGTGCCTCTCACACGCGTCATAGACTCGAAGAAGGTCTGGATGTCGGCCGAAGCGTGTGAGGTGAGATCGTGTCAGAGTCGGGTAGATCCACAGACGGCGAGCTCCTCTTCCGACTATCCCGCGGTGACGAGCCGGCGTACCGGTTGCTGCACGACCGCCATCAGGCACCGGTGTTTCGGATGTCGCTCGTGCTGATGCAATCCACGTGGGATGCCGAGGAGGTCGCCGCCACCGCCTTCTTCGAACTCTGGCGCAAACGCGACAAGGTGCGCATCGTGGACGGCTCGGTGTTGCCGTGGCTGCTCGCGACGACGTCTTTCGCTGCCAAGAACAGTCAGAGAAGTCGCCGCCGCTATCAGCGATTGCTCAATCGGATACCGCACGACGACCACGTGCCCGACCATGCCGACGAGGTCGCACAGGCGATGGATTCCCTGAAGATCTCGCAGAGCGTGCGTGACGCACTCCTGGAGCTGAACCACCGCGAGGCGAGCGTCGTGATCCTCTGCGTCATCCAGGAGGTTCCGCTTGCAGAGGCTGCCGTCGTCCTCGGCGTGCCTGCGGGGACGGTGAAATCCCGGCTGTCCCGAGTGAAAACCAGGCTGCGGGGAGCACTGCAGCAGTACGCTCCCACATCAGAGGAGGCCCGCGCGTGACAGACCGCATGCCGCATCATCGCGAAGTCCAAGGTCTCCTCATCGAGCAGATGCGCCACGACCTTTCCCGTCCGAAATGGTGGAAGACCATCTGGGGCCGTGCCGCCATCGCCGGCGGTATTCTCGCTGTCGCCGGCGCAGGTGTCGCCGCTGTGGTGCTGCTCGAGGAGAAGCCCGTGACTGAGACCAGCGTTGTTCACTGTCTCGAAGGCCCGTATCGCAACTCCGACGGCACGCTGTCTGGTGCAGCGGCGAGTGTCGCCACACCAGACGGCGTTATTCCCATCACGGACGCCGAGGCACTCTGCGTCGATATGTGGGAAGGGGGCGCCTTCGAGGATCATGACCCGCTGGACGCCACACCGTCGTCTGCAGTCGCGCCGAAGGAGTTCACCACGTGCGTCACCGACGAAGGTGAGGCTGCGGTCGTTCCCGGCATCATCGAATGCTCAGTGCTGAGACTGCACCCGTTCCAGGATTGAGGTCAGGGCCAGGTCCCCACAGGCCGGTACACGATGGACGAGGTCTTTGCGGCGAAAGATCCGAGGGTGGCGCAATAGGGCGTGCAGGTGATCACGGAACCGGTGTAACTGGTCCCGTCGTACTGAGACGACCAGCAATTGCTCAGTCCTTCAGCAGATCGGATGTTGTTGTTCCAAGTTGACGCGATGGTCGGGAACCCGAAGGTGACGCCGTAGCACCCCGTACCGGATCCGTAGTGGATGAGCACGGTGCCGGAACGAGAGGTTCCCGTCCACGCCCTGCCAACGACGACCGTCGCGGCCGCCGCACGTGAGGTCGGGCCGGCCTCGGTGACCTGCTCAAGGTCGTCGGGAGCGCCATCTTCGATGAACTGCTCGGCTTCCTCCATCGAGTCGAAACAGGACATCACCGTCGGGATCTCCTCAGGCAACGGATCACCGTCTGGGACAGCGACGCCGGCGACGGTGCAGGCAGCTGGTTCAGCTGTTGCAAGGGCAGAGGTCGGGGTGGCGAACGCAAACGTTGCGATGACTGCAGCGGTCGCGAACCATGGTCGTAGGGACACGGGAAGCTCCTCCGATAGGGGTTGGATTCGCTTCGGTATGTCCAACCCGTGTTCGGGGGTTCCGGCGTGACCGGAGGGTTCTGCTGTGGTGCCGCGGAATTACGCGGGAGCGTCAGGCAAACCTGGCGGGATTCCTGCATTCCATACGGGCGCGGAGACACAGAGTTTGAGACAGCTCCTCATGTGTTCACGCGGGCCGCCACTCCCGCTGCTCATCGCGAGCCACGATGACGTGGCAGGGTCACTCGAACCGGCGGTGCCACTCTGCGATGGCGTCGAAGGTGTAATAGACGACGCCCTCGAAGAGGATTGCGCTCGGGGCACATCCGCTCTAGCGGAGAAGACGCAAACGCGCTCGACTGATCCCGAGATCGTCTGCGAGCATCCATTCCGTGCGGGCATTCTCCGCGAGGCGCAGACGCTGTGCCGCAGGATCACGGACGACGTAAGCGTCCGAGTGGAGCAAGTGAGGCATGGGACTCCGATCTGAGTGAACGGAAGCCCTACGCGCGAGGAGGATTCAGGATGACAGGCAGAGTGCGGCGAGCTGTTCGGTGCTCCCGGAACCCTATGAACCAGTGACCTCCGACGTCGCCCTGTGGCGCGACGCGCTCATCGAGCTCTCCGCCCTCGAGAACGTCCGACCCGAGCACGGACTGCTGCAACAGATAGACCTTGGGCCCGTTGAACTGGGCGTGACGCTGACAACCGGGCAACAATTGATGGTGCGCGCCACTGCATCACGGCAAGAGATGGCAAGCGCCATCTCGGGGATGCTTGGTGAAACAGTCGTCGCGAACGCCACCCCGGAGTGGGCGCCACCGTTCAAGACGGAGAACCTCTGAAAAGACAGAGCTCGCGGGGACTGCTCACGCTGTCGCCACGGTGGACGCGATCTACACAGCTGTCTCGACCTCTGTAACGCCGGGCCACACTTCGACCAGATCAGCGGGAACCCCGCCGGCATTCTCACCGCACTCAAGAGCAAGGTGCCCATGCCACGTCGTCGGTTCTCGAAGCCGCAATCAGCAGTCGTCGTCGCTCACCGACGGCAGACGCGTGCTAGTCGTGAGAACGCGTCTGCGGCGTGATCCACGTTTCGTGGAGCTCTGCGCCCGCCGCGACTTCGTCGAGGAGCCCGCGGATGAACCCCAGCATCTCCTGCTGAAGTGCGGCCACGGGGATCATCTGGTCGAAGACGACGACCGCCGGGGCGAGCTGGATCGACGCCGTGCGATGCACAGCGGGGTCGCCCGCGATCCGCGCTCCGAGTCCGAATCGAGCGAAAGGCGTTCCCGCGGGTTCAGTACCGTCGAGCCCAGATCCCCACATATGCATGTAGCCACCTTCAGGGAGTGGCTCACCAAGGCTCAACCCGTTCATGTCCAGCCCGATGCTCTCCTGCATCGGTAGCGCGACCACGCGACCTCGGTGCTTGTCGTCGTTGTCAAGGCGGGAGAGGATCTTCAACCAACTCTGGTTCGGCTCCGGTGACTCAACAGCCCACGGCTGCGCGAGTCGCATTCGCTCCAGCGGCCCTTCGGGCACCGTCTCCAACGACTTCACCGTGCTCTTCCACTCCCGCTCGCTCTTCGTGACAGGAAACATCACACGATGCGGTGCACCCGGAGTCGCACCCTCCGAGTGCGCGAGGTCCCAGACGAGCGCGTCCAGCGCAGAGCGAGCGTTGTGCACGGCATCTCCGACGAGGAGACCCCACTCAGCAATCGGTGGGCGGAAGCCGGCAGGAGTGAGGAACTCGAGAGCCGACCTGTCCTCCAAGATCCGAACGTCAGCAGCGAAGTCGCCAGATGTGTTCCACACCTCTACACGCCCCAGCAACTCACTGAACAGCCACCAGCTCCGCGTCAGCTTCAGACGGGACCACTGATTCACCGTCACGCCGTAGTCAACTCTCCGCGGCTCGAAGGTCAAACCGGTAGGCGACCTCATCCCCGTCCCGCTGCTGGCCGGCGATGAACCACTCCTGCCCCTCGGGAGCGGGGTTCTCCGCTGAGTAGGCCGCGAGAACCTGGTCATCAACAGACGACTGAGCCTGCCGCGCCACCCATTCATTGAGGTCGTCGGCGAAGTCAGACATCATCACGCTCAGCAATGGAAGGCATGTCGTCACTGTGACGCACGCCGCTTAGCTGCGTCAAGCAGACAGCGCGCGCGGTCGCCTCGCCCGTTCGGTGCTCATCGACGAAGCGGGCGAACAGCTGAGGGCGGAAACGAAAGAGCCGGTCAGAAACAGGCTCTGACCGGCTCTTTCAATTTACGAACAGATTGGGCTCTAAAAACGAATACAGCCCACTGTGCGCGAGGGGGTGTCTGGTTTCAGGACATCGTGGACGGGTGTCTCGGGACATCGTGAACGCGACGCTGTCGGTGTGGTGATGTCTCAGGACATCGTGAACGGGTGGCGAAGAACGAGATTCTGATCAAGGCCGTCGTCGTTCAAGGGCTGTCCTACGGAGCAGTCGCGGCGAGATACGGGGTCTCGAAATCGCTGGTCCACAAACTGCACCATGGCTGGCTCCGCGAGGGCGATGCCGCGTTCGAAGAACGCTCTCGTCGCCCCCGTTTGTCCCCGACCCGAGTCCCTGACCGCGTGCGTGACCGGATCATCACCCTTCGCGACGCCCTCGTCCGCGACGGGCTGGATGCCGGCGCCGACACCATCACCGCACACCTCGCTGCCGATGGGATCCACGTCTCCCGCACCACCACACCCGCACCGAGATCATCTGCCTCGTCCACAACGACGACGCCACCATCATCACCCTCGACACCGGCGAACTCCTCGCAGAATTCACCCTCAACCCCACCAAGAACTACCAACGCAAAAACGGCTGAACCCCCGAAACCGGGGGTTCAGCCGTTCACGATGTCCTGAGACATCACCCACTGTGTGCGCGAGGGGGGACTTGAACCCCCACGTCCTTACGGACACTGGCACCTGAAGCCAGCGCGTCTACCATTCCGCCACTCGCGCGAGTGTCTCGTTCCGAAGAACTCAACTTCCCGAGGATATCACGCGATTTCACCCCCTGTTGCACACCCCGGAAGGCGGATCGGCGGCGTTCCCCCAGGACACCTGGCTACGATGTCCCTACCGGTCGGCATGCCAGAGGAGCCCAGTGGGACTACTTGACAGCTTTGAGAAGGGTCTCGAGCGCGCAGTGAACAGCGCGTTCGCGAAGACCTTCCGCAGCGGCATTCAGCCCGTGGAGATCGCTTCTGCGCTGCGGCGCGAAGCCGATACGAAGGCGGCTGTCGTGAGCCGCGATCGCATCATCGCGCCCAACAGCTACGTCGTGCGCCTGAGCGCGGACGATGCGGAGCGGATGCGCGGGCTCGGCGGCGCCCTGACCGATGAACTGCTCGCGCTGCTGACCAAGCACGCCACCTCGCAGGGCTACAGCTTCGCCGGGCCGCTCGCGATCAACCTCGAAGCCGACGAGAAGATCGCCACCGGTACCGTGCGCGTGAACTCGGGTTCGGTCGAGGGACGCGTCAGCTGGCAGGCCGTGATCGACGTCGATGGTCGTCGGCACGCGATCACCCGCGCCCGGACGGTCATCGGTCGCGGCTCGGATGCCGACATCACCATCGCGGATGCCGGGTCGAGCCGTAAGCACGTCGAGATCCTGTGGGACGGCGAGCGCGCCATGATGCGCGATCTCGGGTCCACCAACGGCACGAAGGTCAACGGCCAGAAGCTGCGCGAGGCCGCCCTCCCCACCGACACCACCATCACGATCGGACGCACCGACCTGGTGTTCCGCATCGTCCCCGTGGCCGCCCCGTCGCGCCCTGCGCCTCGCGGTGACGACGCCACCCGAGCGTTCGGAGCCCTCGGTTGAGTGAACTGATCCTCCTTCTCCTCCGCATCGGGTTCCTGGTCCTGATGTGGTTCTTCGTGTTCGGGGTCGTGTACTCGCTCCGGGCCGACCTGTTCGGGGTGCGCGTGCGCAAGCTCCCGGCCGAGGCGACTGCGGGAGCCCCCGCCCCCGCACCGACACCAGCGCCCACGTCGAAGCCGGCATCGTCGCGGCCCTCGACCGGTCCCGCCACGGTCGCGACGGCCAAGCGCCTCGTGATCACCTCTGGCCCGAAGGCGGGGCTCGAGCTTCCGCTGAGCGCCGACTCCCTCACGATCGGTCGTTCCAGCGAATCGGCCCTGGTGATCCGCGACGATTACACGTCCAGCCACCACGCCCGGCTCATGCTCCGCGGCGACGCCTGGGCGATCCAGGACCTCGACTCCACCAACGGCACCTACGTCGCGGGCCAGCGCGTGAGCGGATCGCCCGTCGCCCTCTCGCTCGGCACACCCATCAAGGTGGGCGCCACGACCTTCGAGCTGCGAGCCTGACGCCGGCATGGTCTTCGAAGGCTCGAGCGTCGCGATCTCCCACACCGGGAAGGTCCGCTCCAACAACCAGGACTCCGGATACTCCGGGGCGAACCTGTTCGTCGTCGCCGACGGCATGGGCGGCCACGCGGGCGGAGACGTCGCCTCGAGCATCGCGATCCAACGCCTGGAGCCCCTCGACCAGCCGTACGAGTCGACCGAGGACGCCCAGGCCTCGCTGCAGGCCGCTGCGACCACCGCGGCGGGCGACCTGATCCGCGCCGCGAAGGATCGCCCGGAACTGGCCGGCCTCGGCACCACCCTCAGCGCGATCATCATGGTCGACGAGTACGCGGTCATCGGCCACATCGGCGACTCCCGCATCTATCTGTACCGCGACGACGCACTCACGCAGATCACCGCAGACCACACGTTCGTGCAGCGCCTCGTCGACTCGGGCCGCATCACCCCGGAGGAGGCGCGCTACCACCCGCGTCGCTCGGTCCTCATGCGGGTGCTCAGCGACATGGACTCCGATCCCGAGCTCGACATGTTCGTCATGCACACGCAGCCCGGTGACCGCTGGCTGCTCTGCTCCGACGGACTCTCCGGCGTGGTCGACGAACCCCACATCCTCAAGGCGATGCAGCTCGGCCTCGCGCCCGGTCGCACCGCAGACAACCTCCTCAAGCAGGCCCTCGACGGAGGCGCGCCCGACAACGTCACGATCGTGCTGGTCGACGTGGGCGGACAGCATCCGATCCACTCGGGCACGCCCACGATCGTCGGCTCGGCGTCGAACCCCGACGGCGTCTATGTGCCCCCGGTACGCCCTCCGCGCAGCAACTGGCTGCACCCGGTGCGCCAGGCCGCGAACGAGCCCAGCCACTTCGAACCTGCCCCGGAATACCTCGAGGAACTCATCGAAGAAGACCGTCGGCGCGCGAAACGTCGACGTGTCGGATGGATCGCGGCCGCGCTGCTGGTCGTCGCGATGCTCGCCTTCGCTGCGTTCGCGGCCTACAGCTGGACGCAGACGCGCTACTTCATCGGCGCCGACGAAGACAGCGTCGTGATCTTCCAGGGCGTGCAGCAGAACATCGGCCCGATCACCCTGTCGACACCGATCGAAGACACGGACATCCTCCTCGCCGACCTCCCGCCCTACCAGCGCGCCTCGGTCGAGCGCACCATCACCGCCCGCTCCCTGTCCGACGCCATGGCGATCGTCGACCGCCTCCGCACGGGCGCCGAAGCGAACGTCATCCAGCAGACCCCTCTGCCCACACCGATGCCCACACCGAGCGAGACGCCCGCCGGAGGTGAGGGATGAGCACCGACGTCCAGGCGGACACCACCGTCATCAAGGCCCTCAAGCGCCTCCGCATGCCCCAGACGCAACGCAATCGCGAGTTCTGGCTGCTGCTCTTCGCCTGCGCGATCAGCGGCGGCGCCCTGACGCTCGTGCAACTGGGCGCCCTGGGCGTGATCGACCCGATGATCCTCGCGATCGGCGGCGGCCTCGCCGCCCTCGCCTTCGCGCTCCACATCGTGCTGCGCTTCGTGGCCTCGGACGCCGACCCGTTCGTGGTCCCGATCGCCACGCTCCTCACCGGCCTCGGCATCGCGATGATCTACCGGATCGACATCGCGTTCAAGAACACCGGCTGGGACGCCTACTCCACCAAGCAGCTCGCGTGGACGGCGATCTCACTCGCCGGCGCGATCGCGGTCGTGATCCTGCTGCGCAACTACCGGATCCTGTTCCGGTACACGTACATCTTCGGTCTGGCCGGAATCCTCCTCCTGCTGCTGCCGTTCGTCCCGGGGCTGCGGATCGCCGATGCCAACGCGGCCGTGTGGGTCTCGCTCGGCGGCATCTTCGCCTTCCAGCCCGGAGAGCTCGCCAAGATCTGCCTGGCGATCTTCTTCGCCGGGTACCTGGTGCGCACTCGCGAGAGTCTGACCTCGGTCGGCAAGCGAGTCCTCGGGATCACCTGGCCCCGCATGCGCGAGCTCGGCCCGGTCCTGGTGGTCTGGCTCATCTCGCTCGGCATCATCGTCTTCCAGCGTGACCTCGGAACCGGAACCCTGATCTTCGGGATGTTCGTCGCGATGCTCTACGTCGCGACCGGCAAGACGAGCTGGGTGCTCATCGGCCTCGGCCTGGTGGTCGCAGGCGTCGCACTCGCGACGCAGATCCTCAGCTACGTCCAGGGCCGCTTCACCAACTGGCTGTTCCTCTTCGACGCCGGCCGCGTCGACCCGGACGGTGCCGGCTACCAGCCGATGCAGGGCCTGTTCGGGCTCGCGCGCGGTGGACTCATCGGCACCGGATGGGGGCAGGGACGCCCCGAGGTCACTCCGCTCGCCCACAGCGACTACATCATCACCAGCCTGGGTGAAGAGCTCGGCCTGATCGGGCTGTTCGCGATCCTCTGCCTGTACATGGTGTTCGTCAGTCGGGGCATGCGCATCGGCCTCGCCGGCCAGGACGACTTCGGCAAGCTGCTCGCCACCGGGTTGTCGTTCACGATCGCGCTGCAGGTGTTCATCATGGTCGGCGGCGTCACCCGGCTCATCCCGCTGACCGGCCTCACCACGCCGTTCCTCGCCGCGGGCGGATCCTCGCTCGTGGCCAACTGGCTCATCGTCGCGCTGTTGCTGCGCATCTCCGACGGTGTCCGCCGCCAGCCGAGGGTGGTGATCGGATGACCAAGGAACTGCGCCGACTCAGCATCCTGATGCTGTTCATGTTCGTCGCGCTGTTCGCCGCGACGAGTTGGATCCAGGTCGTCGAGGCCGACAGCCTCGCCCAGAACAGCCACAACAAGCGCACCCGGCTCGACAGCTACGAGATCCAGCGGGGCGCGATCATCGTCGACGGCGCCACCATCGCCAACTCGGTGCCCAGCGACGACCAGTACCAGTTCCAGCGGGTCTACACGGATGCGCCGATGTGGGAGCCGGTGACCGGCTACTTCAATGCGGCACTCGATTCACGCACGGGCATCGAGCAGGCGATGAACGCCGACCTCTCCGGCACCGGGGCAAACGCATTCCTCGGTGAGGTCGAGCGCATCCTCTCGGGCCAGCCGCAGCGCGGCTACAGCGTGGAACTGTCGCTGAACACGGCGGCGCAGAAGGCCGCTTTCGACGCACTGGGCGATCTCCAGGGTGCCGTCGTCGCGATCGAGCCGAAGACCGGCCGGATCCTCGCGATGGTCTCGAGCCCGGGGTTCGACACCAACCTGATGGCGACCCATGATGCAGACGCGGCGAACGCCACGTACGAGCAGCTCAAGGCGGACCCGTCGAAGCCGTTGTCGAACCGGGCCATCGCGGGCGACCTCAACCCTCCTGGCTCGACGTTCAAGGTCGTCGTCGCCGCGGCGGCCTACGCCAGCGGGGACTGGACCCCGACCTCGACCCTCCCCAACCCCGTGTCCTACACGCTCCCCGGATCCTCGAACCGGGTGTCCAACGCGTGGGGCGGAAAGTGCGGCCCGGGGGCGACGGTCACGATCGCAGAGGCGATCCGACTCAGCTGCAACATCCCGATGGCGGAACTCGCGGTCGAGCTCGGCGACGACACGATCCGCGAGATGGCGGAGAAGCTCGGGTTCAACAAGTCCTTCGAGACACCGCTGGAGTCGACGCCGTCGAGCTACCCGCGGGCACTCGACGACGCGCAGACCGCCCTGACCGGATTCGGCCAGGGCAAGGTCACCGCGACACCGCTCCAGATGGCGATGGTCTCGGCCGGCCTCGCCAACGATGGTGTCGTGATGAACCCGCGGATGGTGGATGCCGTCATCGGCAACGACCTGTCGGTCATCAGGGCTTTCGAGAACAGCGAGTTCGGCCGCGCGATGGATGCCGACGTGGCGAACGACGTCACCGCGGCGATGGTCGCGAGCGTCGCTACGGGCGCGGCCCAGGGTGCAAGAATAGACGGGATCGACGTGGCCGGTAAGACGGGCACCGCAGAGAACGGAAACAGGCCGCACACGTTGTGGTTCACCGGTTTCGCACCGGCGAACGACCCCGCGGTCGCAGTAGCGGTCGTCGTCGAAGACGGCGGCGGACAGGGACAATCAGGAAGTGGCGACACCATCGCCGCTCCGATTGCGAAGAAGGTCATAGAGGCGGTGCTGGGCAGATGAGGCCGACGCAGGGTGTGTCGTTCGGTGGTCGTTACGAGCTGCAGTCGCGTATCGCGATCGGTGGCATGGGCGAGGTGTGGGAAGCGACGGATCACGTCATCGGACGTACCGTCGCCATCAAGATCCTCAAGGACGAGTACATGGGGGACCCCGGGTTCCTCGAGCGCTTCCGCGCTGAGGCCCGGCATGCCGCCCTCGTCAACCACGAGGGCATCGCGAGCGTCTTCGACTACGGCGAGGAGAACGGCAGCGCCTACCTCGTCATGGAGCTCGTGCCCGGCGAGGCGCTCTCGACCGTGCTCGAACGCGACGGCGCGCTGAGCGCCGACAAGACGCTCGACATCGTCGCCCAGACGGCATCCGCTCTGCAGGCGGCCCACGCGGCCGGCCTCGTGCACCGTGACATCAAGCCGGGAAACCTGCTCATCACGCCCGACGGCCGCGTCAAGATCACCGACTTCGGCATCGCGCGCATCGCCGACCAGGTCCCGCTCACCGCGACGGGCCAGGTCATGGGCACCGTGCAGTACCTGTCGCCCGAGCAGGCGTCGGGTCACCCGGCCTCTCCGGCGACCGACACCTATTCACTGGGCATCGTCGCCTACGAGTGCCTGGCGGGCAAGCGTCCGTTCACGGGTGAGTCGCAGGTGGCGATCGCCATGGCGCAGATCAACGAGCAGCCTCCGCCGCTGCCGCCGACCGTTCCGATCCCGGTGCAGAACCTGGTCATGGCGATGATCGCCAAGAAGCCCAGCGACCGCCCGTCCTCTTCCGCGACGGTGGCGCGTGCCGCCCAGGCGCTGCGTCGCGGTGACCTGAACTCCGCCGCGATCGCCGTCCCGGCCATCGCGACCGGTGGCATCGCCGGAGACGACGACGCCACCCGGATGCTGACGGCTTCCGGCGACGACGGCACCACCCGCATCCTTCCCACGACCGCTCAGCTCCCCACCGAGGAAGCCGCGGAGGAGGAGAAGAAGAAGAAGCGCAGCCCCTGGACCTGGCCGCTGATCGCGCTGATCGCGCTGCTGGTGATCGTCCTCGGCGGCACGGTGTGGGCGATGCTGGCGAATCAGCAGGGCGAGGCGGATCCCACGGGATCGCCGTCGCAGAGCTCCACCCCGCCGAACACGCCGTCGGAGTCTCCGACGCCCGAGGTGACGCGCGTCAACGTGACCGCACTGAACCTCGTCGGCATGGACTGCGCGACCGCGACGTCCACGCTCACCGACGCCGGTTTCGACAGCGAGATCACCTGCCCGGAAGGCGACGCGGCTCCCACCGACGCCGAGGTCGGCAAGGTCTACGACGTCTCCCCCCGGGGGAACGTCGAAACCACGCAGCCGATCACGCTCACGATCTACGCCGGTCGCGCCGCCCTGCCGACCCCGACCGACGCTCCCACCATCACCGGTGACCCGATCGCCGGTAGCACCGTGACGATCGCCTGGGGCACCGGCTTCACCTGCCCCAGCGGCACGACGCTCTCGGGCTACGTGGTCTCCCTGCAGAACGGCACCTTCGTGTCTGGTGGGCCGAACTTCCAGCCCACGCAGCGCAACACCCAGGTGAAGGTCGCGGACGCCGTGGGCCAGCAGCTCATCGTCACGTACCAGGGGTTGTGCTCCGGCGGCGACCAGCGCACGTCGGCCGCATCGCCCCCGCTCTCGGTCCCGATCGTCGCGGCACCCGATCCGGGCGACGGTGATGAGGGCGGCGATTCCGCCGAGTAATCTGTAGTTCAGCGCAGTAGCAGTCGTTTCCAGGGGGGTAGTACGTGTCCACAGAGCCACGAGTCATCGCGGGACGTTACCGCGTCGACGAGCTCATCGGGCATGGCGGTATGGCCAAGGTCTACCGCGGCTACGACCTCACCCTCGGGCGCGAGGTCGCGATCAAGATCCTCGACGCCGAGCTCGCCCGCGACACCACGTTCCGCACACGGTTCCGCCTGGAAGCGCAGGCGGCATCGCGGATGTCCCACCCCTCCATCGTGCGCGTGTACGACGCCGGGGATCCGTCCGCGACCGACTCCTCTTCCGACGAGCCGCCGTACATCGTGATGGAACTCGTCAAGGGCACCCTCCTCAAGGACATCATCTCCGCAGGCCCCGTGCCGGTGGAGGACGCGGTCCGCTACGTCGACGGCATCCTCGAAGCTCTGGACTATTCGCACCGAGCAGGAGTCGTCCACCGCGACATCAAGCCGGGCAACGTGATGGTGACCGACAAGGGTCAGGTCAAGGTGATGGACTTCGGTATCGCCCGAGCCGTCTCCGACTCGTCGTCCACCGTGGCCGAGACCACCCAGATCATCGGGACCGCCGCCTACTTCTCGCCGGAGCAGGCCAAGGGCGAGCCCGTCGACGCGCGTGCCGACCTCTACTCGACCGGCGTCGTCCTGTACGAGTTGCTCACGGGGCGCCAGCCGTTCCGCGGAGAGTCGCCGGTGGCGGTCGCCTACCAGCACGTCAGCGAGACACCGGTCCCGCCGACCGAGGTGAACGAAGACGCCCCCGGCGCCCTCGACCCGATCGTCCTCCGTGCCCTCGCGAAGGATCCGTACCAGCGCTACCCGGATGCCGCGCACTTCCGCGCCGCCCTGGACGCCGCCGTCGCCGGAGACGCACCGACACGCAAGCAGCTCGGCGCGCTTACCAGCGAGCTGTACGGCCCGAGCCCGCGACAGGCACAGGAGACGGCTCGATCCCTGCGCCAGCTCAGCTCCGACACCACGATGACCCGTACCCAGTCCGGCCCTCCGGTGGCGTGGATCTGGGCGGGGGTCGCCCTCCTCGCGGTGCTGCTGGCGTCCGTGCTGTTCTGGGTCGTCACGATCAGCATGCGACCGCCCGAGGTGCCCAGCACTTCGCGCATCATCCCGAACCTCGAGAACGTCTCCGCGGAGCGCGCACAGGATGAGCTGGCGAAACTCGATCTGACCTCGAAGATCGTGATCGAGTCGAGTCCCGAGATCAGCGAAGGCAACGTCATCCGCACCGACCCCGAAGCCGGCGTCTCGGTGGAGGAGGGCACCACCGTGACCCTCCACGTGTCCTCCGGCGTCGAGACGGTCACCGTCCCGAAGATCGAGGGCATGGGATTGGACGACGCCACGAAGGCGTTGACGGCGGCGGGCCTCGAGCTCGGTACCGTGGTCCAGCGCAACGACAAGGCCTTGGCCGAGGGCACCGTCATCTCCGCCAGTGAGAAGGCCGAGACCGAAGTCTCTCCGGGAACAGTGGTGAACCTGGTCGTGGCGAGCGGGAAGGTCACGCTGACCGATGTCGTCGGCTGGACCGTCGACGCCGCCACGACGAACCTCACCGACCTCGGTCTCAACCCGGTGGCGGTGGAAGACGCGGAGTGTCCCGCCACCGACCCGACGACCGTGAATTCGATGTCGGCGGCTCCGGGCGATGTCCCGGTCGGCTCGACCGTCGAACTGCGGTACTGCAGCGGCAGCTGATCGGGTTCCGAGGCGTCCGCGCGCCGACCTCAGCGTGAGAGCGGGTGCAGGCGCTCCGATCGGGCGACGGCGCTCGTCGCACCGCACAGCTCCAGCCAGTTCGCCAGAAGCCGGTAGCCGCCTTCGGTCAGCACGCTCTCGGGGTGGAACTGCACGCCGTACAGCGGCCGCTCGCGGTGAGCGAGCCCCATCACGGTGCCGTCCTCGGTCCATGCGGTGACCGTGACGTCCGGAGGAAGGTCGGCCTCCGCGAGCGTCAACGAGTGATAGCGGCCGGCGGAGAACGGTGAGGGGATGCCGGCGAACAAGGCGGATCCGTCGTGCCTGACGGCCGAAACCATCCCGTGCATGAGCTCCGGCGCCTCGCTGACCGCCGTGCCGAGGGCTTCGCCGATCGTCTGGTGCCCCAGACACACGCCGAGCGTCGGTACTCCGAGCCGAGCGGCGATGCGGACCGCGGCGATCGATGCCCCGGCATCGGCCGGCGCTCCGGGTCCGGGCGAGAGCAGCAGGGCGTCGTGCGCGAGGAGCATCGACTCGAGAGCCTCGGCGTCCAGGGAATCGGACTCGACCATCAGGGTCTCCGCCCCCAGTTCGTGCAGATAGCCGACGAGGGTGTGCACGAAGCTGTCGTGGTTGTCGACCACGAGCACTCGGGTCATTCGACGTCGACCTCGCCGGGGGCGACGATCGGGCTCACCCACGGGAAGACGTACCAGAACAGGCCGTACAGGACGGCGGCGATGACGACGAGCAGGATGAGCACGCGCAGCCACCACGGGCCGGGCAGCAGGCGCCAGAGTGCGGCGTACATCAGTCTTCTCCCTCGTGGATGTCCATGATCACACCGACGGTGCGGCCGGCGGAGGCGGCGGGTCGGTCAGAGCCTGGGGAGGCCCCTCGGCACGAGGCTGGAAGCTCTCGAACACCCCGTAGGCGACGATGCGCTCGGCGAGCGAGTACAGCGGGGAACAAGCGGTGAGCGTGATGTACTGCTCTCCGGTCTGCTGCTCGGGCATCTGCGGCACGTCGGCGAGCACGTCGGTCTGCGTCGGCTTGACGTACTCCAGGGTGCGGAAGCGGTAGGTGTACCAGCCGTCGGGCGTCTCGACGACGATCGCATCGTTCAGCTGCAGCTTGTCGAGCTGATTGAAGGGCTTGCCCCATGTCGTGCGGTGCCCGGCCATCGAGAAGTTGCCGACCTCGCCCGGCATCTTGGAGTCGGTGTAGACGCCGATCCCCTTCTGATCGAGGGTGCGTGCACGGGACGTGCCCCCGTAGATTCCGAAGTTGTAGTCGGCGCCGAATCGCGGGATGTGCATCTGCCCGAACCACTCCGCGTCGGCGGGCGCGGCGGGCACCGGCGGAACGTAGTTCGTGGTGCCGTCCTCCGCCTCGACGACCGGGGGCAGCGCAGGGGCTTCGGCCTGCGCGAGCTCTTTCGAGATCGCCGCGCCCTCTTCGTTCTTCTGCGCACTGATGATGATGTCGCCGATCCACATCTGCCAGGCGACGAACAGCAGGACGATGACTCCTGCGGTCAGCAGCAGCTCGCCGAGCACACTCGCGAACGTCGCGCGAGACCGTGGTCTCGCGCGACGCGGGCGTCGCCCCCCAGGCACGACGGAAGCAGTCATGGCGCGATCATATCCGGGATCGCTGAACGCATGCCGGTGATCGAGCGATGTGGGCTCGGCAGCTCATGGGTGTCCCGGGTACAATGACGGCATGGCACGTGACCGCAAGACCGAAGAACCCGCCGTCGAGCGCGCCGAAGGCGAAGCCGCTCCCAACGCCGTCTGGTTCAAGCCGGTGATGATCGGCTTCATGCTGCTCGGTCTCGCCTGGATCCTGGTCTTCTACATCTCGGGTATGCAGTTCCCGATCCCGGGACTCGACAACTGGAACCTGGCGATCGGTCTCGGCATCGCGCTGATCGGCTTCCTGATGACCACGCGCTGGCGCTGACGCCCCCGACTTTCGACGAAGGCCCCCTCGCATCGCGAGGGGGCCTTCGTCATATCCGGAGCGAAAGGCGACCTCTGCCGCGAGGGGCGGGGTTGTTCCCGGAGCGAGCATCGGGAGGGGCCCGCGAAGCGGGAGGGCACCCGCTCTGCGAGCGAAGGGCGAGCTGTGCCGCAAGGGGCGTGGTTGTTCCCGGAGCGAGCATCGGGAGGGGCCCGCGAAGCGGGAGGGCACCCGCTCTGCGAGCGAAGGGAACAACCCCGCCCCGACCCCACAAGGTCACCGAGAGCGAAAGTTATCCACAGCCCCCTCCACAGCCTGGGGAGAATTACACCGGTGTTATTCACAGGGGTTAACAACCCTGTTAACAACTTCGGATCAGGACAAAAGGATCAGCGGTGGCACGAAAGCCACGACCACGATCAACAGCACGACCAGCGCGGACAGCAGGATGATCTGCAGGGTCCGCTGCTCTCGACGCTTCGTCTTGACGTAGATCAGAGCGACCAGCGCTCCGACGACGGCACCGCCGAGGTGCGCCTGCCAGGAGATTCCCCCGACGAAGAGACCGAACGCGAAGTTGATTCCGAGGATGACGAGGATTCCCGTCACGTTGGCGCCGATGTGGCGACCGATGATCAGCAGCGACGCCAGGAGCCCGAAGATCGCCCCGGATGCTCCGACCGTCCACGAACCGGGCGCGAGGATGGCGACCATCACCGATCCCCCGAGGCCGCTGATCAGATACAGGGCGAGGTAGCGGGTGCGGCCGAGCATGGGCTCGAGGCTCTGCCCCAGCATCCACAGCGCGAGCATGTTGAGTGCCAGGTGGATGAAGCTCCCGTGCACGAGCAGCACGGTGAGAAGACGCCAGGGCTCGAAGGGCACGGCGAAGAGATTCGGGTACAGGAAGGGGGCGAAGAACCCCAGAGCCTGGATGAGCGGGTCTTTGAACCCGGGGATCAGCTGCACCAGCCCGATGAAAGACGTGATGGCGAGCAGCGCGTAGGTGACGACGGGTCGCCCGCCGCGGGTCACGGCCAGGGCACCGCCCCGACCGCCGCGCCAACGACGTTCGGCCTTCTTCTGCGCGGGCGTCCTGTTCTTCCGCTCGGCGTTCATGCACTCCGGGCAGATGACGCCGACGGGTGCCTGGGTCTGGCACTCGGGACAGATGGTGCGCATGCACCGCTGGCAGAGCACGAAGCTCTGCCGATCCGGATGGCGATAGCAGAAGTTGTCGCGATTGCTCGTGAACTCAGGCGTGGTCATCCGGATCGGCCGCAGCTGTCGTCAGGCCGCGACGATGTCGATCGACTGCAGCACGACCGGCTCGACCGGGCGGTCGCCGGGGCCCGTCTGCACGGCGCCGATCGCGTCGACGACAGCCTTGGAGGCGTCATCGGCGACCTCGCCGAAGATCGTGTGCTTGCCCTGCAGCCACGGCGTCGGGTCGGTGGTGATGAAGAACTGCGAGCCGTTGGTGCCCTCGGGCTTGCCGGTGATGGCGTTGCGGCGGAGGCCGGCATTGGCCATCGCGAGGATGTAGGGCTCGTTGAAGTTGAGCTCCATGTTGATCTCGTCGTCGAAGTTGTAGCCGGGGCCTCCGACGCCCTGTCCGAGCGGGTCGCCGCCCTGGATCATGAAGTTCGGGATGATGCGGTGGAAGATGACGTCCTTGTAGAGAGGACCCTCGCCGGGCTTGCCGGTGGCGGGATCGGTCCACTCCTGAGTGCCGTCGGCGAGCCCGACGAAGTTCTTGACCGTCTTGGGGGCGTGGTCGCCGAAGAGGTTGATGACGATGTCACCGTGGTTGGTGTGCAGGGTTGCGACGTGGGAAGCGTGAGCCATGTCCTCATTCTCGCAGAGCTTCCGGTGAGTTCGCCCGGTGTACCGCGGATCCGATGATGGCGCAAGGGTCCGGTGATTCCCGCCCGGCATCCAGGCTCTCGTGGCAAGATGGGGAACCCGTACTCCAATGGACAGGAGAGCATCGTGAGCCTCAGCCGCAAGCGGAAGAAGGAACTGCGTCGTCTTCAGAAAGACGCGAACCAGCTCTGGGAGAACCAGCAGGTGCTCGTCGGCCACGCCGCCGAGGTCGCACGCGAAGCCGGCCGTCAGCTCGGCAGCATCAATCGCGAGCAGGTCGTGCCTGTCATCCAGGACACGTACAACCGTCGTGTCGCACCGGTCGTCGACCGTGGCGTCAAGATGGGTCGGCACGTCGTCGACGACAAGGTCGTCCCGATCGTGGGTGGAGTCGTCGGATCCGCGCTGACCGCCTGGGACGTCGCGAACGCCAAGCGCTACGGCGTCACGCCTCCCGCTCCGCGCGGCGCCTTCGGCAAGAAGCAGAAGTCGGGCCCCGGCCTCGGATCGGTCATCGCGATCGTCCTCGGTGCCGCTGCCGCCATCGGTGTCCTCTACGCCGCCTGGCAGACGCTTCGTGCCGATGACGAGCTCTGGGTCGCGGACGACCCGCTCGCAGCCCCCGACGCGTGAACACTTCGGCTCCCGCCTCCGTCGCCTCCGGTGGCGGAGGCGGTCCGCATGCGCGGGTGCGTGAGGCCGCGCAAGCCCGCGGTCTCGACATCGAGATCCGCGAGCGTCCGGCCGCCGGCAGCCTCTTCGAGGCGGCGGAGCTGCTCGGCATCCCCGCGTCCGGCATCGTGAAGACCCTCGTGGTGAAGCGCTCGGACGACACCTTCCTGTTCGCCCTCGTGCCGGGCGGACGTTCGATCTCGTGGCCGAAGCTGCGTGCGCTGGTCGGGGTCAACAAGCTACGGCTCCCGGAACCAGAACTCGCCCTCGCGGCGACCGGCTACGAACGAGGCACCATCGTGCCGATCGGCAGCACCACCGACTGGCCCGTCTACGCCGACGAGTCCATCGTCGGACAGCGCATCGCGATGGGCGCGGGGACGCACGGATTCAGCCTGTTCGTCGAAGCCGACGACCTCATCGCCGCATACGGGGCGACCGTCGCCGACATCTCCGTGCCCGAGGAGCGCTGACACCACACGCTGACGCTCGGCCTCGGCTCAGAGGAGGCCGGCCATGCGCATCGCGATGTCGACCAGCTTGACGCGCTGCAGCTCGGCGACGGAGGCCAGCGGGAACCACTCCGCCATGTCGGTCGAACCATCGGTCTCGAAGCGGAGCTTGCCGCCGGTGACCGCGCCGCGATAGACGATGCGCAGGGTGTGCAGCGGCTCGGCGGCCTTGTGCACACGCCGGCCGGCCGGGATCACACGGGAGTGGATCCCCAGGAGTTCGCCGACTTTGATGCTGTAGCCCGTCTCCTCACGGAGTTCGCGCCGCACCGCGTCTTCCGGCGACTCCCCGGGCTCGAGCCCGCCACCGGGCATGGTCCACGCCACCCGCCGTCCTTCGGTCCAGCGCGCCAGGAGCAGGCGGCCGTCGTCATCGGTGACGACCGCATACGCCGCGACACGCAGGTCCATGCGTCACACACTATCCGCCGATGAGGGCGGTCGATGACCGCGTGTCAGACGACCCGCACACCCGCCAAGTAGGTGGACGTCACCTGCGTCGCGGCGAGGTCTTCAGCGGAAACCGTGACCGGGTCCCGATCCACGACGATGAAGTCCGCGAGGAGTCCGGGGGCGAGGACGCCCACCTCCCGCTCGCTGAAGAGCTGCCAGGCGGCGTTCGCCGTGTGCGCGAGGAGCGCCTGATCCCTGGTGACCGGTGTGCCGCCGGGCATCCGATACCCGTTGCGGGTGGTGCGGGTCTCGGCGACCGCCATGTTGCGGAAAGGCTCGTTCGGGGTGACCCACCCGTCGTTGTGGAACGTCACGCGATGTCCGGCTGCGAACGCGGCGCCGGCATCCGCCCAGGCACCCCCGTGCTCCGGACCGAAGAGATCATCAACGAGCACTTCGCCCCAGTACGTGATGTGGTCGACGAACAGACTCACCGTGACCCCCAGCGATGCGGCGCGCTCGAACTGCACCGGCGTCATCGCGCCGCAGTGCTCCAGCCGGAATCGGTGATCGGTGAGCCCGTGCCGCGCGATGATCTGCGCGAAGACATCGAGGGTCGCGTCGATCGCCAGGTCGCCGTGCGCATGACACGCCAGCTGCCACCCCGCACCGGCATAGGGCTCGGCGATGGCCGACAGCTCGTCCGAGGTGTAGTTCGCCCGGCCGATGTGGTGCGGCTCGAGTCCGAGCGCACGGGTCGCCGGGGTGTCGAGGTACGGGAAGGAGGTGGCGATGTTGCCGACCCAGGGAGAGCCGTCCGACCACGTCTTCACGCCCGTCTGCCGGAAGAACGGGTCGTCGCCGCCTCGTGCGGAGGGGATCCCGCCCGGACGGGACATCTCGTACCACCGGAGGCGCACCGGCATCTCACCCTTCGCACGCAGGGCGTCGATGAGCGCACCGAGTCCGGGGTTCCACGACAGGTCGGCCACGGTGGTGATGCCCCGCGAAGCCAAATCGCGCAGGTGTGCAGGAAGGATGCGGGGGAGATGCTCCTGTGCCTTCGCGAGAATCGGAGCGACGACCATCTCGACCGCGGCAGCCTCGAGTGCGACACCGGTGAGCTCCCCGTCGGCGTCCCGTCCGAACGAGGCACCGGCGGGGTCTGGGGTGGTCCGGTCGAGGCCTGCGGCGAGCGCGGCAGCGGTGTTGAAGTAGACGGAGTGGCCGGAGTTGTGGATCACGACGAGAGGAACGCCGCCGGCCAGCTCGTCGAGGAAGTGGATGTCGGGATCGGGGAGTCCGCGCTGCAGCAGCGAGTCCCAGCCGTTCGCGAAGACGGCTTCCCCACCGGCCTCCGCGACCGCCGTGCGCAGAGCTGCCAGCACGCCCTCGGCCTGGGGAACGACCACGGGCCGGAGGTCGACGACCAGGTCGGACAGCAGGATCGCCGCGAATCCGGGATGCCCGTGCGGCTCGATCAGCCCGGGCATGACCCAACCGTCCAGCGCGACCACGTCGGCGTCGGGGTGGTCGCGGCGAATCTCTTCCGCCGAGCCGATGGCCACGATGGTGGCGTCGTCGACGGCCATGGCTTCGACCTGGATGTCGGTGCTCGGCGCGAAAGGACGTATGCGGCCGGTGAAGACTGTCGTCATGGCGTCAGTCTGTCAGGCGTCGGCGCCACGGCGGGGATCGATCAGGAATCGAGAAGCACGCCCGCGTCTCTCCTCCGTAGTGTGAAGTCCATACCGGCAGCACACCGAGAGGACCGAAGATGGCCGAGAAAGAGAAGAACTTCAGCGCCGAAGAACGCGAGGCGATGCAGGCCGCCGCGAAGGAGGCCCGCAGCCGGCGTTCCCGCGCGAAGAAGTCACCGGAAGAGCTGCGGGCAGCAGGGGAGGCCGACATCACGGAGGCCATCGAGAAGCTCACCGCCGAGGACCAGGCTCTGGCGAAGAAGCTGCATGCCCTCGTGTCGGAGGTCGCCCCGGAGCTGGTGCCGCGCACGTACTACGGGATGCCGGCGTGGGGTCGTGACGGGAAGGTGCTCTGCTTCTTCCAGCCCGCGAGCAAGTTCAAGGTGCGCTACGGCACCTTCGGCTTCGAACCGATCTCGAACCTCGACGACGGCACGGTCTGGCCGACCGCGTACGCCGTGACCGCACTCACCGACGCCGATCTGGAGTTCCTCGCGGAACGCATCCGCGTCGCGATCAGCTGACCGTCGACCCGGCGGGGACCGCGCAGTAGCGTGGATGTCGTGAGCACACTCCCGTTCCCCGCCTCCGTCTACTCCGCCCGGCTCAGCCGCGCCGCTTCCCTCGCCGCCGACGCGGGGCTCGACGCCATCGTGGTCGGTCCCGGGCCGGATCTGCAATATCTGGTGGGAGTGGAGGGCGACACGATCGAACGGCTGACGGCCCTCGTGATCGGCCCCGGCGCGACGCCGACGGTCGTGGTGCCGCGCATGGAACTCGCAAAGGTGCGCAGCACGGCCGTCGGCGAGCTGGGTCTCGCGGTCGCCGACTGGGTCGATGGAGAAGACCCGTATGCGCTGGTGACTTCGGCGGTGGGCGACGCCGCCCGTGTGGGTGTCTCCGATGCCCTCCCCGCGCTGCACGTCCTCCCGATCGGGGATCGTCTCGGGGTGCGCCTCGAGCTCGCGACTCCGGTGCTGCGCGAAGGGCGGATGATCAAGGACGCCGAGGAGATCGCCGAACTGCGCCGGGCCGGAGAAGCCATCGACGCTGTGCATCAACGGGTGCACGAGTGGCTTCGGGCAGGACGCACCGAGCGCGAAGTGGCAGCCGACATCGCCGAGGCCATCGTCACGGAGGGCCATCGCACGGTCGAGTTCGTGATCGTCGGGTCGGGTCCGAACGGCGCCGACCCGCACCACGAGGTGTCGGATCGGGTGATCGAGGAGGGCGACATCGTCGTGGTCGACATCGGCGGTGCGGTCCCGAGCGGATACAACTCGGACAGCACACGGACCTACGTGGTGGGGACTCCCGCCCCCGCAGCCGCCGAACGGATCGCGGTGCTCGTGCGGGCGCAGCAGGCAGCGGTCGACGCCGTGCGTCCCGGTGCCACCGCGGCCGAGGTGGATGCCGCCGCCCGGAGCGTGCTCACCGACGCGGGTCTGGGGGAGGCGTTCCTGCATCGCACCGGCCACGGCATCGGCGTCTCGGTGCACGAGGAGCCGTACATCGCTCCGGGCAACGACCTGGTCCTCCGCGAAGGCATGGCATTCAGCATCGAGCCCGGCATCTACTTCGCCGGCGAGTGGGGTGCCCGCATCGAGGACATCGTCGTCGTCACGGCGGACGGTGGAGAGCGGCTCAACGTCGCGCCGCACGGTCTCACCGCGGTCGGCCTCCGCTGATCTCACGCGCTGACCGAGCGCGAGCACTTCCCGCGATACGATCGGCGCATGCGTCGCCGCCGCAAGGTTTCTTCCGCCACCGCATCTCCGGCGACCCGAGCACGGTACGCGAAACGCCGCCAGAATCGACTCGCCCGCGTCGACAACGACCTCACCGACGAGCAGTGGTACGACCTCATGGAGGCCTGGGGCGGATGCGCCTACTGCGGCGGTGACGGCGCAGCTCTGCAGCGCGACTGCATCCAGCCCGTGTCGCGCGGCGGTCGCTACACCCTCGAGAACGTGGTCCCGGCGTGCGCGTCCTGCAATGCCAGCAAGCACAATGACGAGGTGACCGGGTGGCTGCGGCGGAAGAAGCTCGATGAGCGGACGTTCCTCGTCCGTCATGCCACCATCCTGCGCGCCTTGCGGCCCTCCCCGGACGGCACCGCCCTCCCCTAGTCACTAGTCTCGATTCATGACGACGATCGCGCCCCTCACCGCCGCGGACCAGCCCGAGTGGCTCGCCCTCTGGCGGGGGTACCTCGCTTTCTATGAGACCGACCTCGACGAGACGATCACCGCTTCCACCTTCGAGCGACTGGTCGACCCTGATGGCGGTATCCAGGGGGCCATCGCCCGCGACGAGACGGGTACGGCCGTGGGCATCGTGCACTGGTTGACGCATGCCGCGACGTGGACGACCACGGACTACTGCTACCTCGAAGACCTGTTCGTGGCACCCGGCGTCCGCGGTGGCGGTGTCGGGCGGGCACTGATCGCGCACGTGCGAGCGTGGGCTGAGCAGCACGGATCCGCGAAGGTCTACTGGCTCACCGCCGAGTCGAACACCACCGCACGTGGCCTCTACGATCGTGTCGCCTTCCGGTCGGGGATGATCCATTACCAGATCGATCTCGCCTGACGCGGGGATGATGGGGGCATGCGCGTCGAAAGAGTGGTCCCTGATCTCACCGTGACCGATCTCCGTTCCGCGGTCGCCGAGCATTCGGCGGTGCTCGGGCTGCGGGTGCTGATGGACCACGGCTGGATCGTGACGCTCGGCGACGAGGAGGGGCACCAGCTCAGCCTGATCACCCGCGACGCCTCGGCACCGGTGAATCCCGATGTCTCCGTCTTCGTCGACGACGTCACGGCGGCCTTCGCCCGCGCGGAAGCGGCGGGCCTGGAGATCGTGCATCCACTCACCGACGAGCCCTGGGGTGTCACGCGTTTCTTCTACCGCGACTCCGATGGTCGCGTCATCAACGTCGGGATGCACACCGATCGCGAGTGACCGCGAAAAGAGAGAAGCCCCCGGTACGCACCGAGGGCTTCATCTTCCGGTGGAGCCTAGGAGATTCGAACTCCTGACATCCTGCTTGCAAAGCAGGCGCTCTACCAACTGAGCTAAGGCCCCGTGAGGGATTTCTTGAGTTGAGGAGTGGGGCTACCAGGACTTGAACCTGGGACCTCTTCATTATCAGTGAAGCGCTCTAACCGCCTGAGCTATAGCCCCGTCAACCTCCAAGACTTTACCGGAGAAAGACGGAATTTCCGAATCGAGGGCGACGACCCGGGAGTGTCCTCGCCCTCGACCCGGTTCAGCGACCCGGGCGGATCGTCGCCGTGCCCGCGGAGAGCGATACCTCGATGGTCCGCCGCGCACTCGACGCCTCCTGCACCTTCGAGTTGAGGGTGCCGGCACTGATGTCCTGGCTCACGGCGTACTCGACATCGGGCAGGGTCAGATCGAGCGATCCGGCACTGACATCGATCGTGGTCTGCGACGGCGGTGTACCGGTCAGCTCGACCGTGAGGTCACCCGCGGACACACCCAGATCGGCCACGGTCACGCCATCGAGGAGGATGTCGGCGCGACCGGCGCTCATCTGCACGTCGAGTTCTGTGGCGGACCCGGTGACGTCGAGCGCGCCGGCGCTCACGGTGGCGTCGAGCACCCCGAAGTCGCCGTCCACGTCGAGGCTGCCGGCATCCAGTGTGAGGTCGGCATCGAGCTCCGCGTCCCGCAAGCTCTCCGGCAGCGTGAGCACGGCGATCTGCTCGTCCCCGAACCAACTGCCGAACCACCACCCGAACACGTTGTCCGGACTCCGGACGATCAGTTCGTCGCCGTCACGTTCGAACGTCCACGCGGGTCCTCGCCCGTTGGTGATCGCCAGCTCCGCCTGATCCACGTCGCCGAACTCGACGCGCATGCTGCTGGCATCCGCATCCAGGTCGATGCCCTCGATGCCTTGTGCGTTCGCGGTCTGCACGGAATCCGGCCGGCTCGCCGAGATGACGGAACCCGCCGCAGCGGCAACCGCTGTGCCGCCGGTTCCGAGAAGGGCGATCCCGCCCACCACCGCTGTCACGACCAGGACGGCCGTGGCTCCGGACGAACGCCCTCCCGTCGGGCTGGGCGGCGGAGGTGTCGGTGCACCCGGCGCCGCCGATGGCGGCGCCGGAGAGGCGGGCGGGGAAGCGGGCGGCGGGGTGAGCGGGGTGTGCTCGCCCGGGAAGCCGTTGTTGTCGGTGGTCATCGTGCCACTCCTGTCTGGCCGGTCGGCGGCGTCGGGCCGCCCGTGTTCTCGATGTGGGCAAGCGCGGCGAGCACGCGGCGATTGCCGGACTCGTCCGGGTCGAAGCCCAGTTTCTGGAAGATGGAGGTGATGTGCTTCTCGACGCTGGCCTCCGAGAGGAACAGCAGACCGGCGATCGCCTGGTTCGACTTCCCCTCGGCGATCAGCGCGAGCACGGTGCGTTCCCGCTCGGTGAGTCGCATCATCTTGTCGTCGCGATTGCGGCGCGTGAGGAGCTGAGCGACGACCTCGGGGTCGAGAACGGTCGCGCCCTCCGAGATGCGCTGCACCGAACCGAGGAACTCCTCGACATCGGCGACCCTGTCCTTGAGCAGGTATCCGAGCGGACCGCCCTGCGCCGCGATCAGATCCGAGGCGTATCGCTCCTCGACGTACTGCGAGAGGACGAGGATTGCGAGGGACGGACGCGAGGCCCGCAGACCGAGCGCGGCGCGGATGCCCTCGTCGGTGAAGGTCGGAGGCAACCG
Source organism: Microbacterium sp. PI-1 (assembly GCF_004337555.1). Taxonomy (NCBI): domain Bacteria; kingdom Bacillati; phylum Actinomycetota; class Actinomycetes; order Micrococcales; family Microbacteriaceae; genus Microbacterium; species Microbacterium sp. PI-1. The sequence goes on from NZ_SJYZ01000004.1 coordinate 80,643, forward strand.
CACGTCGAGGATGCAGAGATCCGGTGCACTATCGGCCACCGTCTGCTCGAGCTCCACCGTGTCGGCGAGAGCGGCGACCACCTCATGCCCTGCGTCCTCCAACAGGCGAACGAGGCCTTCTCTCAGCAGGACCGAATCCTCGCAGATCAGGATGCGCACGGTACGTTCACCTCCAGGCTGGTCGGTCCGCCCTGCGGACTGTCGAGGCGGAAGGTCCCTCCCGCGGCGAGGATGCGGTTGGCGATGCCGTCCAGACCCCCACCGGGCTGTACCTGAGCGCCTCCGATGCCGTTGTCCTCCACGCGGGCCCAGAGGGTGTTGCCCTCACGCACGCGCACAGTCACCCGGGCTTCACTGGCCCGCGAGTGCTTGGCAGCGTTGGTCAGGGACTCCGCGATCGAGAAGTACACGGCGGCCTCGGCCTCGCGACTGCACCGGCCGTCCATCCGGACATCGAGGTGCACGGGAATGTGCGACCTCCCGGCCAGAGCAGAAAGGGCGGCGTCGAGACCACGGTCATCGAGCACCGACGCGTGAATGCCGCGAGCGAGTTGGCGGAGTTCGGTGATCGCCGCCTTGGTCGAGGTGTGAGCCTCGTTGATCAGCTCCTTGGCGGCCTCCGGATCGTTGTCGATCTTCTGCTGGGCGAGTCCAAGCGTCATCCCGACCGAGACCAGACGCGGCTGTACCCCGTCGTGCAGATCGCGCTCGATCCGGGTGCGCTCCACATCGGCGGCGCGCACCGCACCCTCACGCTGGGCGGTCGACGTGCGGACACGCTCGGTGAGCTCGGTCTCCTTGCTGCGGATCACGATCGCGAGGGAGAGGGTTCGGTGCAGCAGTGCCAGCCCGATCATCCCGACGACGCAGGCGGCGAGGCCGAGGACGCCGATCAGCGGAGCCCAGGCCACGGGGATCCCCCCGCCACCGAACGGTCCGATCACGGAGTCCGCGGCCGTGAGCGGGGCGAACGAGATGATGATCGACCACACCAGTCCCCAGAACAGTCGGAGGACGACGAAACCGAGCACGGCGGAGATGGCGAAGTTCGCCACTGCCCGCCACATCCGGCCGTCGATGGCCTGCCGTCCGAGGGACCGCAACCACCCGCCGAATCCGGGACGATCACGCGGCTGTACGCGCAGCGGCGCGATCGGCGTGCGGTAGAGGGCGCCGACACGAGCGACTTCGAACCAGCCGAGTCCGTAAAGGGCGTAGACGAGTCCGACCAAGAGGACGACGCCGATGCCGGCGGCGAAGAGGAGGCCGATGCCGGTGCCGAGAAGGCCGCCGAGCATGCCGAATATGACGCCGCCGAGGACGCCGACGCCTGCCAGATGCAGGATCGTGAGGAAGATGCGCAACGGCGGCTTCACCGCGGTTGCGGGAGCCGGGGTCGCAGTCTGAGTGGTCATGCTTCCAAGGTACGGCGGGGCCGTTGCGCGCGGCACCGAGTCACCCGGACACTCTGTTTCGGGTTTTCCGGAACGCGCGCTCCGGATCTCCTGTGTCCCGAGCCTCCTTCCTGCTTCACTGGAGGCATGACGATGCACGAAGCAGAACCGCACGGCGCCGGTCTCGGCCAGCGACTGAACTGGCTGCGCGCGGGGGTGCTGGGCGCCAACGACGGCATCGTCTCCGTCGCCTCCCTGGTCGTCGGAGTGGCCGGCGCCACGACCGACAACGCCGCGCTCCTCACCGCGGGCATCGCCGGCCTCGTCGGCGGAGCGATCTCCATGGCCCTCGGGGAGTACGTGTCGGTGAGCAGCCAGCGCGACAGTGAGCGCGCACTGATCGCGAAGGAGCGCGAAGAGCTGCGCACGATGCCTGCGGTGGAGCTCGACGAGCTCACCCAGCTCTACCGCGACCGCGGGCTCTCCGACGAGACGGCACGTCAGGTGGCGGTAGAGCTCACCGCGCACGACGCCCTCGCCGCTCACCTGGAGGTCGAGCTCGGCATCGACCAGGACGACCTCGTGAATCCGTGGCATGCGGCGATGTCCTCGGCGATCGCCTTCACTCTCGGTGCACTCCTGCCCTTGCTGGCCATCCTCCTCCCGCCCCCGGAATGGCGGGTGCCGGTGACCTTCGTCGCGGTCCTCCTTGCTCTGGCCGTGACCGGAACCGTCTCAGCCAGGATCGGAGGATCCGCGCCGGTGCGCGCATCGATCCGGCTGGTGCTCGGCGGAGCACTCGCCCTCGCCGCCACATGGCTCATCGGCACACTGCTCGGCACCACCGGCGTCGTGTAGCAACCGCTCGAGGGAACGACGAAGGGCGGATGCCGCAGCATCCGCCCTTCGTGTGTCCGTGTGAGGGATCAGTTCGACATGAACCCGACGAGCAATCCGCCCGTCACCTTCACGGCGAGGTTGTAGATGCCGGCGACCACGGCGCCGAGCACCGTGAAGACGATGAGATTCAGGATGGCGACGACCGCCGCGAAGGCCATGACCTGCGGCAGTCCGACGACCTCGGACAGCACGAAAGCGTTGTCGGTGATGCCGACCAGGAAGCTCTCGGCCGTCGTCATGACGTTCGTCGCCTGGAGCACCAGGAAGATGAGGAAGAACGACACCATCGTGACGACCGCGAGGGCCACGGCTCCGAGGAACGACAGCTTCACCGCCGACCAGAAGTCGACGTAGACCAGACGAAGCCGGACCTGCTTGCCGCCTGTCTTGCGTGTCGACTTCTTCGCCAGCTTGTCGGCCACTGTACTCATGCGTCTGTATCCTCGGGGGTTTCTGTCGTCTCAGGTGCCTGGATCTCGGCATCCTCCGCTTCGGCCTCTTCTTCGGCGAGGCCACGCTCACCGTTACGGGCGATGGCGAGGATGCGATCGGCCTCCGTCGTCCGGGCGAACACCACTCCCATGGTGTCGCGACCCTTGGCGGGGACCTCGGCCACGGCAGAGCGTACCACCTTGCCGCTGGACAGAACCACCAAGACCTCGTCGTCCTCTGCGACGATCAGACCGCCCGCGAGAGTGCCCCGATCGTCGTTCAACTTGGCGACCTTGATGCCTGTCCCGCCGCGTCCCTGGACCCGGTATTCCTCGATCGCGGTGCGCTTCGCGTAGCCGCCGTCGGTGACGACGAAGACGAACTTCCCCGGGGCGGCGACGGAGGCCGAGAGCAGGGAGTCGTCGTCGATCTTGAACTTCATGCCCCGAACACCGGCCGTCGCGCGACCCATCGGACGCAGCGCCTCATCGGTCGCCTCGAAGCGCACCGACATCCCGTGCCGGCTGATGAGGAGGATGTCGTCCTCCGCGTTCACGAGGAGCGCGCTGACCAGCTCGTCCTCCTCGTTCAGACGGATCGCGATGACGCCGCCCTGGCGGTTGGTGTCGTACGTGTCGAGCCGGGTCTTCTTGACGAGGCCCTCCCGTGTGGCGAGCACGAGGTAGTCCGCCACCCCGTAGTCACGGATGTCGAGCACCTGGGCGATGCTCTCATCGGGCTGAAGTGCGAGGAGGTTCGCGACGTGCATGCCCTTGGCGTCGCGTCCGGCCTCCGGCACCTCGTAGGTCTTCGCGCGGTAGACCCGGCCCTTGTCGGTGAAGAACAGCAGCCAGTGGTGCGTGGTCGTCACGAAGAAGTGCTCGACGATGTCGTTCGCCCGCAACTGAGCGCCCTTGACGCCCTTGCCGCCACGGTGCTGGGAGCGGTAGTTGTCACTGCGCGTGCGCTTGATGTAGCCCTCGCGCGTGACGGTCACCACCATCTCTTCTTCGGCGATGAGGTCTTCCATCGACACATCGCCGTCGAAGCCGTGCAGGATGTGCGTGCGACGCTCGTCACCGAAGCGGTCGACGATGCCGGTCAGCTCTTCGCGGATGATCACACGCTGACGACCCTCGTCGGCGAGGATCGCCTTGTAGTCCGCGATCTGGGCCTCGAGCTCGTTCGCCTGATCGATGATCCGCTGACGCTCGAGAGCTGCGAGGCGACGCAGCTGCATCTGCAGGATCGCATCGGCCTGGATCTCGTCGATGTCGAGGAGCTTCTGGAGACCCTCGTTCGCATCCGCCGTGGTCTGCGACCGTCGGATGAGCGCGATGACCTCGTCGAGCGCGTCGAGCGCCTTCAGATATCCGCGCAGGATGTGCATCCGTTTCTCGGCCTCGCGCAGCCGGAACTCTGTGCGTCGCACGATCACATCGATCTGGTGGGAGATCCAGTGCGTGATGAACCCGTCGATCGCGAGCGTGCGCGGCACACCGTCCACGATCGCGAGCATGTTCGCGCCGAAGTTCTCCTGCAGCTGCGTGTGCTTGTACAGGTTGTTGAGCACGACCTTCGCGACGGCGTCGCGCTTGAGCACGACGACCAGACGCTGACCCGTGCGGTCCGAGGACTCGTCACGGATGTCGGCGATGCCGGTGATCTTGCCGTCACGGGCCAGGTCGCCGATCTTGACCGCGACGTTGTCGGGGTTGACCTGATAAGGCAGCTCGGTGATGACGAGGCAGGTACGACCCTGGATCTCCTCGACGTTGACGACCGCGCGCATCGTGATCGAGCCGCGACCGGTCCGATACGCCTCGTGGATGCCCTTCGTCCCGAGGATCTGCGCGCCGGTCGGGAAGTCGGGGCCGGGAACGCGCTGGATCAGACCGTCGAGCAGCTCCTCGCGGGGGATGCCGGGGTTGTCCAGCGCCCACAGCGCCGCATCCGCCACCTCGCGCAGGTTGTGCGGCGGGATGTTCGTGGCCATGCCGACCGCGATACCGACGGAACCGTTGACGAGCAGGTTCGGGAACCGGGCGGGGAGAACCGTCGGCTCCTGCGTCTGACCGTCGTAGTTGTCGGTGAAGTCGACGGTCTCCTCTTCGATGTCGCGCACCATCTCGAGCGCGAGCGGAGCCATCTTCGTCTCGGTGTATCGCGGAGCCGCGGCGCCCATGTTCCCGGGGGAACCGAAGTTGCCCTGCCCGAGAGCGAGCGGGTAGCGGAGGGACCACGGCTGAACCAGTCGCACGAGGGCGTCGTAGATCGCCGAGTCGCCATGCGGGTGGTACTGGCCCATGACCTCGCCGACCACACGCGCGCACTTGGAGAACGACTTGTCCGGGCGGAACCCTCCGTCGTACATGCCGTAGATCACACGGCGGTGCACCGGCTTGAGTCCGTCGCGCACATCGGGGAGGGCGCGCCCCACGATGACGGCCATGGCGTAGTCGAGGTAGCTGCGCTGCATCTCCGACTGCAGGTCGACCTGGTCGATCTTGCCGTGATCGTGTTCCGGTTCGGTGCGTTCTTCGTCAGTCATGAATCAATCTCTCTGTCACACATCTGGTCTGAGCCCGCGGGCATCAGATGTCGAGGAAGCGGACGTCCTTGGCGTTGCGCTGGATGAAGCTGCGTCGGGACTCGACGTCCTCGCCCATCAGCACACTGAAGATCTCGTCGGCCGCGGCCGCGTCCTCGATGGTGATCTGCTGCAGGGTGCGCGTGGTGTGGTCCATCGTCGTCTCCCACAGCTCCTTGGGGTTCATCTCACCGAGACCCTTGTAGCGCTGGATGCCGGCATCCTTCGGGATCCGCTTGCCGTTCTCGAGGCCGTGTGCGAGCAGGGCGTCGCGCTCGGCGTCGCTGAACACATACTCGTGTGCGGAGTTCGACCACTTCAGGCGGTAGAGCGGCGGCATCGCGAGGTAGACGAAGCCGGCCTCGATGAGCCCGCGCATGTAGCGGAACAGCAGGGTGAGCAGCAGAGTCGTGATGTGCTGGCCGTCGACATCGGCATCCGCCATCAGGACGATCTTGTGATAGCGGGCCTTCTCGATGTCGAACTCTTCGCCGATCCCCGTGCCGAAGGCCTGGATCATCGCCTGGACTTCCTTGTTGCCCAGCGCCTTGTCGAGACGTGCACGCTCGACGTTGAGGATCTTCCCCCGGAGCGCCAGGATCGCCTGCGTGTGCGGGTCGCGACCCTGCACCGCGGAACCACCGGCCGAGTCACCCTCGACGAGGAAGATCTCGCTGATGGAGGGATCCTTGCTGGTGCAGTCCTTGAGCTTGTCCGGCATGGCCGCCGACTCGAAAACGCTCTTGCGGCGAGCGGTTTCGCGGGCCTTGCGAGCGGCGAGACGAGCGGTCGCGGCATCGATCGCCTTGCGGACGACGTTCTTGGCCTGGTTCGGGTTGCGCTCGAGCCAGTCGCCGAGCTGATCGCCGACGACCTTCTGCACGAACGCCTTCGCCTCCGTGTTGCCGAGCTTGGTCTTGGTCTGACCTTCGAACTGCGGCTCGCCGAGCTTGATCGAGATGACCGCGGTCAGTCCCTCACGCACGTCGTCACCGGAGAGGTTGTCGTCCTTCTCCTTGAGGAGGTTGTTCGCCCGGGCGTACTTGTTGACCAGTGTGGTCAGAGCTGCCCGGAAGCCCTCCTCGTGCGTCCCGCCTTCGTGGGTGTTGATCGTGTTCGCATAGGTGAAGACGTTCTCGGTGTAGGACGTCGTCCACTGCATCGCGACCTCGAGGGAGATCTTGCGCTCGGTGTCCTCCGATTCGAAGGCGATGATCTCGTCGTTCACGACTTCGGCGTGACGCACCTTGTTGAGGTACTCGACGTAGTCGACGAGTCCGCGCTCGTAGTAGAACACGTCACCGGGCTGCTTGGTGACGGTCGCGCCGTCTTCCTCGACCTCGTACGCAGACGACTCCCGCTCGTCACGCAGCTCGATGCGCAGTCCCTTGTTGAGGAACGCCATCTGCTGGAATCGTGTGCGCAGCGTGTCGTAGTCGAACTCGATCGTCTCGGTGAAGATCGAGGCGTCCGGCCAGAACGTGATGCTGGTTCCGGTCTCCTCGGTCGCCTCGCCCTTCTCGAGCTTCTGCTGCGGGATGCCGCCGTCGGCGAAGCTGTGCCGCCAGACGAAGCCCTTCTGCTTGACCTCGACGTCGAAGCGCGTCGAGAGCGCGTTCACGACCGAGGATCCGACACCGTGCAGACCACCGGAGACGGCGTAGGCGCCCCCTCCGAACTTTCCGCCGGCGTGCAGGATCGTGAGCACGACCTCGACCGTCGACTTGTTCGGGTCGGAAGAGTGCGGGTCCACCGGGATGCCTCGACCGTTGTCGACCACACGCACGCCACCGTCGGCGAGCATCGTCACGAAGATCGTGTCGGCGTATCCGGCGAGGGCCTCATCGACCGAGTTGTCGACGATCTCGTAGACGAGGTGGTGCAGACCGCGCGGTCCCGTGGAACCGATGTACATACCGGGACGCTTGCGGACGGCTTCGAGGCCTTCGAGGATCTGGATCGAGTCGGCGCCGTACTCCCCGGGCTGCTTCGCCTTGGGTGCAATGGTGCCCTGGTCCTCGGGGGTTCCCCCGATGTTCGATTCCGTCTCGTCAGCGGGGGATTCAGGCGTCATCAGAGGGCATTCTCCACATCGATATCACGAACTGCCATTCTAGCGGAGTTTCGTGGGGAAACACCGCTCTACGGCCGTGTGTGGCCCTCTGAGCGTTTCTGACCCCTTGCGTGGTGTCCTACCCGTAGGTATCGCGCGGGCCCCGCCCTGGAACGGCTCTGGGACCCCATTTCCACGAGGGGACGTCCGGTCCGATGAAGCGCAGGTTCTCCACGCCGGCCTCCGGATAGCGGCGACCGATCTCGGTGAGAATCGTCGCGCGCATGAACTGCAGGTTCTTCGCCCATGCCGTCGAGTCGCACTTCACGGTGAGCAATCCTCGCTCCAGGGAGACGGGTTCGGAGTGCTTCGCCGTGTCGGCGCCCGCGAGATCCGCCCACTGACGGACGAGGTCTTCCCTGGCCAGAGTGATCTGCCACCCCGAGTCGCGGCTCAGCTTGTCCAGGACCGCGCCGAGGGTCCCGGGGTCCCGCCCGGGTGTGAACGGCGCGTTGTCGTCATCGGTCGTGATGCGACGCTTGCGCTTCCAGCTCTTCGAGCTCGGCTGCAGACCGCGCAGACGCAGGTAGGTGCCGACCGTCTCGGGGACATCGGCAGCGGGAGTCGGTGCGGCGTCAGTCATCGGCTGCCTCCCGTTCATCGCTGATCGTCCCGGCGCTGATGCGCACCACATGCGCGTGCAGCACCTCAGGGATATCTTCCTCCACCGCCGCGGTCACCACGACCTGTTCGTACCCTGCGGTGAGGGCTGCGAGTCGTCGACGCCGGTCCGCATCGAGCTCGGCGAACACGTCGTCGAGGATCAGGACCGGATCGCCGGCGGGGGATTCGCTGCGCAACAGCTCCGCCGACGCCAGCCGGAGCGCGAGCGCGACCGACCAGGACTCCCCGTGCGAGGCGTACCCCTTCACCGGAAGGTCGCGGACACGGAGCACGAGATCGTCCCGATGCGGTCCGGTGAGTGTGAGGCCGCGGTCGAGTTCGTTGGAACGCTTCGCCGCGAGAGAGGCCCGGAAGAGGTCCGCGATGCGGTTCGGATCGCTGAGCCTGTCGGCGGGGGAGACCTCTTCGGGTCCGCCCTCATCCTCTTCGGGGTCGCCGCCACCGACCGAGAGCGCCCATTCCAACTGCGGACGATGATCTGCACCGGCGATCGCTTCATACGCATCGGCGACGGGTTGTTGGAGATCGACGGCCAACCGCTGTCGAGCCGTGATGATCTCGGACCCCAGTGAGACCAGCTTGTCGTCCCACACATCGAGGGTGCTCAGACCTTCGCCCCGGATGCCGCGGGCACGCGCCGACTTCAGCAGGGCATTGCGCTGCTTGAGCACACGGTCGTAGTCGGCGAGCACGCCCGCCATCCGTGGAGTGCGCTGGATGAGGAGCTGGTCGCTGAACCGGCGGCGGGCGGACGGGTCGCCCCGGACGATCTGCAGGTCCTCCGGCGCGAAGAGGACGACGTGCGCGTAGCGAGGCAGCTCGTTCGGCTTGGACGGAGAGCCGTTGATGCGTGCCTTGTTCGACCCCTGCCTGTTCACCTGCACTTCGGCGAGCACTCGACGCTCGCCGTGCGAGAGCCGCGCCCGGATGACCGCGAACTCCTGCCCGTCACGCACCATGGGTGCATCGGACGACACGCGATGTGAACCGAGAGTGGCCAGGAACACGACCGCTTCCGCCAGGTTCGTCTTTCCCTGCCCGTTTCGTCCGACGAGCACGTTCGGCCCCCGGTGGAGAGTGAGTTCCGCGGTCGCGTAGTTGCGGAAATCGACCAGGCTCAGGTGCTCCACAATCACGGAGTCAGCCTACCTTCGAGGTCTGACAACGAATGCGGGGCGAGGTGCGGGATCAGCGAAGGAGGAGGTTCGGCTGCAGCAGGTACTTGAAGGAGTCGAGGCCCGCCTGGTCGACCGAGGTCTGGCTCGTGATCAGCACGGGGCTGAGCTTGTTGGCGTTGTCGCTCGACGTGAACGTCACGCGGACGAACTCGCTCTTGACCGCTCCGAGAGCCTCGATCAGGTACTGGGGGTTGAGGCCGAGCGTGACCTCGTCGCCGCCGGACAGGATCGCGTCGACCGACTCGGATGCGCGCGCGTGGTCTCCACCGGAGGCATCCATGGTCACGCTGTCGCTCGAGAACGTGAATCGCAGCGGCGCCGCACGATCGAGGACGAGCGAGACACGGCGGACGGCTTCGACGAGGTCGGCCGTGTTGACGACCGCGTAGTGGTCGGTCTGCTCGGGGAAAAGGCGTCGGACCGGGGGGAAGTTGCCCTTGATGAGCAGCGAGGTCACGGTCTTGTTGCCGGCGGTGAAGGCGATGATCTCGCGATCGCCCGCGCCGGAGAAGGCCACCTGGATGTTGCCGGCGTGACCGAAGGTCTTCCCGACCTCGAGCAGGGTGCGTGCCGGCACCAGCGCTGTCGCCTCGACGGACTCGCCGTCCCACGGCACATCGCGGAGCGATACCCGATAGCGGTCCGTGGCGACCAGGCTCAGAGTGTGTCCGGAGACTTCGAGCTGCACACCGGTGAGGACGGGAGTGACGTCGTCGCGTGATGCGGCGAAGCCGACCTGTGCGATCGCCGTGCCGAATTCCTCAGCCGGAACGACACCGGAGGATCCGTTCACCTCGGGGATGGACGGATATTCCTCGACCGGCATGGCGGCGAGTGTGAATCGGGCCGAACCGCAGGTGACGGCGATCCCACCGTCTTCCTCTACGGCGATCTCGATCGGAGCGTTCGGGAGGCGGCTGGCGATGTCGGAGAGAAGACGGCCGTGGACGAGGATCGTGCCGGGGGTCTCGACCGTGGCTTCGATGGTCGTCCGAGCGGAGGCCTCGTAGTCGAAGGCGGAGAGCGTGAGGCTGGATCCGTCCGCTTCGATCAGGACTCCGGCGAGGATCGGTTGCGGATTGCGCTGCGGCAGAAGCTTGACGACGAACGAGACAGCCTCGCTGAAGACATCGCGGTTGACCTGAAACCTCACGGGTGCTCCCTTGTCGTCGAACTGTGACGCGTCGTCGTCGGCCCTGCCGGTGCAGGGCTTCCCATGCTAGCCCCACAGTCCTGCGTATCCCTACGCCGAGGTTTCCTGTCATCCGTTCGTCGGTTCTCCCCACCGTCTGGTGATCGGATCGCGCCTTGAATGACTTAACTCCTTAACGGTGTTAACAGCTGTGGATACTGTGGATAAGTCGGTGGATATCAGGAGCGAGTAGGGAACTACACGCTTGTCAGTTGTGGAAACCCTGAGGAATCCGCGGGATCCCGGTCCTGGGGACAACCGAGGTGTTGTCCGAGTTATCCACAGGTTTGGGTGTTCAGCTCACATTCGTCCCGATGGAATCCACGATCATCCACAAGTTATCCACATGTGCATAGAGGCATCTATCGAGAGATCAGAATCCCTGTCGGGCACACAAAAAAGTGGAGGACCGCATCCATTCGGGTGCGGTCCTCCACTTTTTCGGAGGTGCGGCGTGTCAGCGTCGGCCGAGCTGCGTCGTGATCTCGGTGACCTGGTTGTAGATGGAGCGACGCTCCTTCATGAGCTCACTGATCTTCTTGTAGGCGTACATGACCGTGGTGTGGTCGCGGTTGCCGAACAGCTGACCGATCTTCGGCAGGGACAGGCTCGTTCGCTCCCTGCACAGATACATGGCGATCTGTCGTGACGTGGCGATCTGCTGCGATCGGCTCGAACCGTAGAGATCGTCCACGGTGAGCTTGAAGTACTGCGCCGTGGCCGTGATGATGTCGGTCGGCGAGATGATGTTGTCCTCCGCCGTGTCGATGATGTCGCGGAGCACGGTCTGCGCGAGGGAGATGTCGAGGGCAGAGCGGTTCAGGCTCGCGAACGCGGAGACGCGGATGAGTGCACCCTCGAGCTCGCGGATGTTCGAGGAGACGACGGTCGCGATGTACTCGAGCACCTCGTCGGGGATGTGGAGGGCCTCGCTCTGCGCCTTCTTGCGGAGGATCGCGATGCGGGTTTCGAGGTCCGGTGCCTGCACATCGGTGATGAGGCCCCACTCGAAGCGGCTCCGCATCCGATCCTCGAAGCCCGTCAAGTGCTTCGGCGCGACATCACTGGTGATGACGACCTGCTTGTTGTGATCGTGCAGCGTGTTGAACGTGTGGAAGAACGCTTCCTGGGTCTCGGCGCGACCCTGCAGGAACTGGATGTCGTCGATGAGGAGGATGTCGACGTCGCGGTACCTGGCCTGGAACGCGGCACCGCGGTTGTTCGCGATCGAGTTGATGAAGTCGTTCGTGAACTCCTCGCTCGAGACATAGCGGACCTTGACTCCGGCGTAGAGCGACTGCGCGTAGTCACCGATCGCGTGGAGGAGGTGCGTCTTGCCGAGTCCGGAGTCGCCGTAGATGAACAACGGGTTGTACGCCTTGGCCGGCGCCTCGGCCACGGCGACCGCCGCAGCGTGTGCGAATCGGTTGGACTGGCCGATGACGAAGTTGTCGAAGGTGTACTTCGGGTTCAGCCGGGATTCGTGACGCAGCTGTGTGGGCTGCTCCATCGGAGACTCGACGCGGCTCTGCTCCGTGCGTCCGAAGTCTCCGACGGCGATGGGGGCCGTCTGCTGCTCCGCCAGTTCGTGGTTCACGACGACGCGGTAGGACGTGACCTCTTCGCCGATGTGCGAAAGGGCCTCCATGATCGGGAGTCGGAGACGCTTGTTGATCTGCGCTGCGGTCAGATCGTTGGGGACTTCGAGGTACAGCGTCGCGGACATGACGCCGGCCGGGACGGCGAGGCTGAGGAAGCCCTGCAGCTGGGGGGTGACGCGATCGTCGTCGGCCAGCAGCTCCTGCACCGTGGTCCAGATCGGGACGTCGGGCTGGGCAGGTGATGTCATGACGCTCCGGACGAGGAATCGAGGCGGGGTCGACGTGCCGTGCCCCCTGTGGATAACTTAGGATGCCACGGTAGTCATCCCGGCTGTGAACGGCAACCTGCCCTTGAAAACACGCGCGCGTGTTGTGCCTGCCGGGCGCGCCTCGGTTGTGGATAATGGCTGTGCGGTGCCCGCCGGGCCGCCCTCGCGGAAGCGCGCAGATTTGCTCTGCGCGCCGGTAAGACGTACCCTAAGTCGGTTGACTTATGCCATTTTTGGCAGTTCCCCATGTCTCCGGTCGAAGTGAATCCGGTGGCAGCATTCCCGGAGTGATTCCATGAGCAAGCGCACTTTCCAGCCCAACAACCGTCGTCGCGCCAAGAAGCACGGCTTCCGTGCCCGCATGCGCACGCGTGCCGGCCGCGGCATCCTCGCTGCACGCCGCGCGAAGGGCCGCACCGAGCTCTCTGCGTAGTCCGCTGTGCTCGCCCGCCCGTATCGACTGACCCGCGGGAGCGACTACCGTCTGGTCGTTCGACGTGGATCCCGTTGTGGTGGGGCGCGCGTCATCACCTCGGTGCTGGCGACGGGCGAGAACAGGGCCGCGAGGTTCGGATTCATCATCAGCAAGCAGGTGGGCACCGCTGTGGTGCGCAACACCGTGCGTCGGCGACTCAAAGCCGTGTGCGCGGAGGCGCTCCCGCGCGTCCCTGAGGGCACGGATGTCGTCATCCGTGCCCTTCCTGCGTCCTCCAGCGCGACTTTCGCGGATCTTCGCGCCGACGTCGATCGCTGCCTGAGCAGACTCGCGCCCGCCACGGTGTCGGCATGACCGCGCTACCGGCGTCTTCTGTGGGAACGGCGCGATGGCATGCGCGTGACCTGGTGCGAACCATCCCGGTGATCCCCCGGAACCTCGTGCTGGGGTTCCTCACGGCGTACCGCAAGGTGATCTCCCCGATGTATGGAGATGTCTGTGCGTACTACCCCAGCTGTTCGGCTTACGCTGTAGGTGCGGTGCAGCAGCATGGTGCAGTGAAGGGAGCGGCGCTCTCGGCGTGGCGCATCCTCCGCTGCAATCCCTGGACCAGCGGCGGCGTCGATGACGTCCGGCCGCACGACCACTTCCGTTACGACTTGACCACACACGGTTTCGTCGTCCCTTCCCGAAAGGACTGATCGGTGGGTCTTGACCTTCTGCTCGCCAGCGCGACTCCCAGCCCCGAACCTGCGGCGGGGGGATTCGACCTGCTCGGCACCATCCTCTGGCCGCTGAAGTGGGTCGTCGAGCTGATCCTCGTCGCCTGGCATTGGCTTCTGACCACCGTCGGTCTTCCGTCCGCATCGGGTCTGACCTGGGTACTGTCCATCGTCGGCCTCGTCGTCGTCGTCCGTGCTGCGCTGATCCCGCTCTTCGTGAAGCAGATCAAGAGCCAGCGAAAGATGATGGAAATCGCTCCTGAACTGCGGAAAGTTCAGGAGAAGTACAAGGGCAAGAAGGACCAGCTCTCTCGTGAGGCCATGAGCCGCGAGACGATGGCGCTCTACAAGAAGCACGGCACGACGCCGATGTCGAGCTGTCTGCCCCTTCTCGTGCAGATGCCGATCTTCTTCTCGCTGTACAGCGTGCTGAGCGATGTCAAGAAGCATGCGGAGCAAAGCCTCGGCGGTGTGGGATTGCTCAACCCCGAGCTCACCAAGGAGTTCTACGACGCCAAGCTCTTCGGGGTCGCGTCCCTGCACGAGACCCTCGGCGACGCGGTCGACGCCAACAACACCACGGCGATCATCATCCTGGTCACGCTCGTCGTGCTCATGATCGCCTCGCAGTTTTTCACGCAGTTGCAGATCATCTCGAAGAACCTGTCGCCGGAGGCCAAGACCGGCCAGGCGTACCAGATGCAGAAGATCATGCTCTACGTGCTGCCGCTGGGATTCATCTTCTCCGGTGTGTTCTTCCCGCTCGGCGTGGTCGTGTACTGGTTCATCTCCAACCTCTGGACCATGGGACAGCAGTTCCTCGTCATCCGAGAGATGCCGACTCCCGGCTCGGAAGCCGCCAAGGCCCGTGAGGAGCGACTCGCTCGCAAGGGCAAGGCGATCGATTCCTCCGGCAAGGTCGTCCCGATGGCTGCGTACGAGGCCGAGCAGCAGCGTCTGCTCGAGGAGGCGGAGAAGGCGAAGGCTCAGGCGCCCAAGCGTCAGCAGCCCGTGGGCAAGAAGCGTGCGAAGAAGAAGGGGAACGGTTCATGAGTGAAACCATGACCGAGAGCTCCGAGCCCACCGTGGCTCAGCTCGAGAACGAAGGCGACGTCGCCGCGGACTACCTCGAGGAACTCCTCGACATCGCGGATATCGACGGTGACCTGAACCTCGACGTGCGTCAGGGGCGCGCGTATGTATCGGTGGAGGCGGAGGGCGATGGCCTCGCTCTTCTCTCTGCCCCGGACACGGTGCAGGCGCTTCAGGAGCTCACCCGCCTCGCGGTGCAGAGCAAGACGGGGTCATTCTCCCGCTTGATCCTCGACATCGCCGGCTCGCGTGACACGCGCCGTCGGCAGCTCGAGACACTGGTCGATGCAGCGGCCGCGAAGCTCGATGAAGGCTCCTCGCAGGCTTCGCTGCCGTCGATGTCGAGCTATGAGCGCAAGCTGGTGCACGATATCGCGGCCGAGCGTGGCCTGGTGTCGGAGTCGTACGGTGAGGGCGCTGACCGCCACACGGTCCTTCGTCGTCGTTGATGTTTCACGTGAAACATCGTCCGGGAACTGCAGATGACTGAGATCGAAGGCGAGCCTGCGGTCGCCGCGGAACTCTTCGGGGACCGCATCGATCTCGCTCGAGCGTTCACGGCTTCGCTCGCACGTGAGGGTGAGGAGCGGGGTCTGATCGGACCGCTCGAGCTTCCGCGTCTGTGGACGCGGCACATCCTCAACAGTGTGATCGCTGCTCCGCTCTTCCACGGTTCGGTCGCTGACATCGGATCCGGGGCCGGCCTCCCGGGCATTGTGCTCGCGATCGCGCGTCCTGATGTGAAGTGGACTCTCATCGAACCGATGGAGCGTCGAGTCACGTGGCTCACCGAGCAGGTGGAGGCGCTGGGACTGACCAATGTCGTGGTGCAGCGTGCGCGTGCCGAGGATGTTCATCCTGCCGAGGGTTTCGATGTCGTCACGGCGAGGGCCGTCAGTGCCTTGCGTACGCTCATCCCTCTCACTGCCCCACTCGTGCGCGACGGTGGGGAGCTTGCGTTGCTCAAGGGAATGAACGCCGCGAACGAGATCGACGCTGCCCAGAAGCCGATCAAGAAGTTCCGTCTGTCGGACGTGCGAGTGGAAGTGCTGGGGGAGGGTGTTCTCACCGAGACGACCCGCGTGGTTCGCGCCCGCGTTCGGTAGTTCCTCCTGACATCAAGGCGGGGTGTTTCACGTGAAACACCCCGCCTTTGTCTGCGGTGGAGTTCGCCGGCACGAAGCCTTGGGGCTGCTGGTGTCGGTGGAGGCTCTCTCGGATAGAGCACCGATCGGCGCTTGAGGAATCGGCGTCGACGTGGCGTCGCGGAGGACGATGTGGGTATCGCGTTCAGCTGTCGGTGTGGACCCCGCGAGGCGTTTCACGCAGTGCATCGTCGCCACGCTCCGATCTCGATGCGTTCGAGCCGCTGGGGCGTCACCGTCGGAGTGCTTGCTTTCCAACGATGTTTCACGTGAAACGGAGACGCCCGTCCCTCGGACCGGGGTGCTGTGGTGTCGGCGCCCGTATGGGGGAGGGAATGGGAACGGAACGTGACGTCTCCGTACGGGCGTGGTCTGAACTAGGTAGTCGAAGACTGCGGCGATTCTTGCGAGGAGTCGTCGGTGCTCAGCTCCATAGAGCGGTGCTGGCCGTTGATGTTTCACGTGAAACGGCTCCTGGTAGATCGGCTCCATATTCTCGGTATCGCCGCACGGTAGGAGATCGTGCCGGCGCACATCGCTTCGTTACTCGCCTCGCTGTGGTGGGGGGTGTCTGATCCGAATTGAGCGGTCGGTCGGGGGACTCACCCCGTCATGCACTCATTGGCTTCTGCCGCATGACGACCCAAGTCTTCTTGTAGGTTTCCGTTGTCCCCGTGTGCGGTGTCCCCGGCTGGCGGAACCATGTTTCACGTGAAACGGTGCCTTACGGAGCTGAGTGCGTTTCCTTGCGGCTGGTCGGAAGTAGGGGTATCCCGCCCGCTGCATGTTGGGGCTGCGTTTCCGTGCAGCTCGGGAAGGCGTTTCGGGTATCCGCGTTCGTCGTGTGCGATCCCCGGGTCGCATCGGTGCGCACGCGGTGACGCGTGCACCGAGAATCCTCGTCGCGGGCAGGCCTCCGGCTTCCCGCCGGCGGGCGTCTTCTTCTGCCTTGCTCCGAACAACGTTTCACGTGAAACATCCACTGGTGCGACTGTCCGAATCCTGACGCTGCCGGCGCGCTCGGGCGAGAGGGGGCGAGAAGACGGAGTTCGATCGGACATAGACGGGAACTGGTCGGGTGACGGTCAGTGCGCGAAAAGCGGGTGAAGCTGAGGATCATCGCGGAGATTGCCCTTGGGGAGGGCACTCGTATGGATATGTCGACGCGCGATGTTTCACGTGAAACGACCGTCGTCACGTTCTCCGAAGAGCCGTGACGAGTGCGGGAGAGCCTCGTCGTCATCCAACGTCGCCCCGTGCGATTAGAGTGGAACGCGGCCCCGAAAGGAGTGGATGTTTCACGTGAAACAGTCCGAGAAGACATCGGCGAACGAATCGTTCGGGATGGACACACCGCTCGCGCGGGAACTCGCCGACCTCTCTGCCCGGAGGCGCGCGCTTGAGGCAGCGAAGGTGGAGTTCACGGGGGATACCCGAGTTCTGACCGTCTCCAACCAGAAGGGCGGCGTCGGCAAGACCACGTCGGCAGTGAACATCGCCTCGGCGCTTGCTGGCCTGGGGGCGAAGGTGCTCGTCATCGACCTCGACCCGCAGGGAAACGCCTCCACGGCCCTGGGAGTTCCCCATAGCGCGGACACCCCTAGTGTCTATGACGTCCTGATCGACGAGTTCCCTCTCGCGGAGATCGTGCAGCCGAGCCCGGAAGACCCCAACCTCTTCTGCGCACCCAGCACCATCCACTTGGCGGGCGCGGAGATCGAGTTGGTCGCCCAGGTGGCGAGGGAGCACCGCCTTCGTCGAGCACTGGAGGACTACCTCGTCGAGAACGCGATGGATTTCGTCATCATCGACTGCCCTCCTTCGCTCGGACTGCTCACCATCAATGCGTTCACGGCCGCATCCGAGGTCTTCATCCCGATCCAATGCGAGTACTACGCGCTGGAGGGTCTGAGCCAGCTCCTCGGGAGCATCCAGATGATCCAGAAGCACCTGAACCCGGCTCTTCACCTCTCGACGATCCTGCTGACCATGTTCGACGGACGGACGCGCCTCGCGCAGCAGGTCGCGGAAGAAGTGCGCACACACTTCCCGGATCAGGTGCTGGAGACGGTGATCCCTCGGTCCGTCCGAGTATCGGAGGCCCCGAGTTTCGGCCAGACGGTGATCGCCTACGATGGGCAGTCCGCCGGCGCGATCGCCTACCGCGAGGCTGCCGTCGAGATCGCGTCGCGCATCGCGACGCAGAGCAAGGAGAAATGATGGCGAAGCGCACAGGGCTGGGTCGGGGAATCGGGGCGCTGATCCCCACCGCAGATCAGGCGGAGCGTCCCGTCGACGTCTTCTTCCCCGGATCCAGTCTGCGACCGGCGGAGACGGAGGCGACGATCGGTCCGGATTCCGAGACTCCTGAGCTCGAAGAGGTGCCCGGAATCCACCTGATCCAGGTGGATCCGAACTCGATCGTCGCGAACCCCCGACAGCCGCGTACGCATTTCGATGCCGATGACCTGGCGGAACTCGTGCACAGCGTCCGCGAGTTCGGTGTGCTGCAGCCCGTGGTCGTCCGCAAGAACGCGACAGGCGACTACGAGCTCATCATGGGGGAGCGGCGTACCCGTGCCGCACGTGAGGCCGGTCTCGACGTCATCCCCGCGATCGTCCGCGACACCGCCGATGAAGACCTTTTGCGCGACGCCCTCCTGGAGAACCTGCACCGCTCCGAGCTGAATCCGCTGGAAGAAGCGTCGGCATACCAGCAACTGCTCGATGACTTCGGCATCACCCAGGAAGAGCTCGCCACACGGATCGGTCGCTCGCGTCCGCAGATCAGCAACACCATCCGTCTGCTCAAGCTGCCGGTCCCCGTGCAGCAGCGGGTCGCAGCCGGAGTGCTCACGGCTGGACACGCCCGCGCGATCCTCAGCCTCGAGACTCCGGAGTCGATGCAGCGCCTCGCCGATAAGGTCGTGAACGAAGATCTTTCGGTGCGCGCGACGGAGGAGGCGGCGAAGGCGCAGCCGGCCGCCGGCAAGTCGGCGAAGGCGACCCCGGGGGCGCGCCGCGCGTATCTCGACGAGGTGGCCGGCAAACTCGGCGACCGACTGAACACACGGGTCAAGATCGCCCTCGGCGCTCGTAAAGGCCAGGTCACGATTGATTTCGCTTCCATCCAGGACCTCAATCGGATCCTCGAGGAGCTCGGCGAAAGCGGCTACGGCTCGGCGCGATGACATCCCCGGGGCCGTTTCGGTCCCTTAGACTCGCGTCATCTCGACGACGAGGGGGGAATGTCATGTCCGTAGCAGAGGGTCCCGCAACCGTCCAACGCCGCGTGATCGCGGTCAGTATCGCCGCGGCGTTGGGCGGATTCCTGTTCGGTTTCGATACCGCGGTGATCAACGGCGCCGTCGACGCGCTCGCGGGTGACGTCTCGGGATTCGATCTCGGAACGGCTCTCAAGGGCTTCGCGGTGTCGTCGGCGTTGATCGGCTGTGCGGTCGGTGCATGGTTCGCCGGACCGGTGTCCAACAAGTACGGACGCATCCCGGTGATGGTGGGCGCTGCGACGCTGTTCTTCGTCTCCGCGATCGGTTCCGGGCTCGCGTTCAGTGTCGTCGACCTGATCGTCTGGCGTGTGATCGGCGGACTCGGGGTGGGTGCGGCGTCCGTCATCGCCCCGGCCTACATCGCCGAGGTATCGCCGGCCGCGATACGTGGTCGTCTGGGTTCACTGCAGCAACTCGCGATCGTGACCGGTATCTTCGCCGCGCTGCTCTCCGATGCTCTGCTCGCGGGCCTCGCCGGTGCCGCCGATCAGCCGCTGTGGGGACTCACCGCGTGGCGCTGGATGTTCATCGTCGAGGCCATCCCCGCGCTGGTCTACGGCATCATGTCGCTGCGTCTGCCGGAATCGCCGCGCTACCTGGTGCGCAAGGGCGAGTTGAAGCGTGCCGCAGAGGTGCTGGAGACCGTCACGGGGACGATCGACGTCGATGCGAAGATCACGGAGATCACCGGCACGATCGACACCGAACGCTCGGAGTCGCTGCGCGACCTGCGCGGAAGCCGACTCGGCCTCAAGCCGATCGTCTGGGTGGGGATCCTGCTCTCGGTGTTCCAGCAGTTCGTAGGCATCAACGTGATCTTCTACTACTCGACCACCCTGTGGCAGTCGGTCGGGTTCGACGAATCCAGCGCATTGCTCACGTCGGTGATCACGTCGGTGACGAACATCGTGGTGACCATCGTCGCCATCCTGCTCGTCGACAGGGTCGGCCGGCGCATCATGCTGCTCGTCGGCTCGGTCGGTATGACGGTGACGCTGGGACTCATGGCGCTCGCGTTCTCGTTCGGCACACTCGATGCGCAGGGGACGGCGACCCTTCCTGACCCCTGGGCGACCATCGCCTTGATCTGCGCGAACGGCTTCGTGGTCTTCTTCGGCGCGAGCTGGGGGCCGTTGGTGTGGGTCCTCCTCGGCGAGATCTTCCCCAATTCGATCCGCGCGGGAGCTCTCGCCGTCGCCGCCGCGGCCCAGTGGGTGGCCAACTTCTTCATCTCGACGACGTTCCCCGCGTTTGCGGAGATCGGCCTCACGTTCGCCTACGGGTTCTATGCGTTCTTCGCTCTCCTCTCGTTCTTCTTCGTGTTCTTCAAGGTGCCGGAGACGAAGGGCAAGGAGCTCGAGGAGATGAGCGATGAACTGGCCGTACGGCGCCGGAAGGTCGTACGGGAGACGTAGGCTTGACGCATGTCCGAGTCCGTACAGCGCCGCGCCAGCCTGGAAGTGCTGCGCGCCGAAGCGGCTGACGAACTCGCGGTGCTCATCCAGGAACGTCTTCTCGGTGGCGAAGACCCCTGGGAGTTCATGGAAGACCTGCCGAGCATCGACGAGCTCGTCGTGTACCTCCTCCGGGCCGACAACATCAACGCGAACGACGGCGTGCGACCCAATGCCGCCCGGCACTATCGAGTGCTGCGACAGATCGCCCTGGAGTACCCCGAGCTGACCTCTGCCGTGTGGGGCCTGCTGGACGAGACCCAGCGCCACCGTCGCTGGGACCCCACCGTCGCCGACGCTTCCTGAGCGCGCGCGTGGTCACGGGCGGGCCTTGCCTTTTCGGATTCTGCACATAATATTCATCGCCTGTGCCAGACTGGTAAAAAGATAACCGCTCGTCGACACGGGGGAGTTCCTCATGGCACAACGCACGCGTATCGGAGCCGAGCGTGCGAGCAGCGAGCCGCAACTCCTCGCCGGGTCGCGCATCGGCCTCCTCACGAACTTCACGGGAACGATGCCTGACCTCTCCCGCAACATAGACGCCCTCCAGAGTGCTGGTGTCCCCCTCCAGCATCTGTTCGGTCCTGAACACGGTCTGGACGGCTCCGTCCAAGCGGGGGAGAGCACATCCATCGAGCGAGACGCACGCTCAGGGCTTCCCTTCAGCGACACCTATCTGGCCGAGGGAGACCGTCTCGACGAGATGATCCTCGAGTCCGGCGTCGATGCGCTCGTCTTCGACATGCAGGACATCGGGGTGCGCTTCTACACCTACATCTGGACCATGTACGACGCCATGCGCAGTGCGGCGCGCCTCGGGCTCCCCTTCACCGTCCTCGACCGCCCCAATCCCCTCGGCGGTGCGGTGCTCAGCGGCCCCGGTGTGAGCGAATCCCGGTTCACGAGTTTCGTCGGACGCAGCGACATCCACCAGCGACACGGCCTGACAGCAGGCGAGCTCGCACGTCTGTTCGCGGTCCGAGACCTCGCGGAGGAGGGGTTGAGCATCGACCTGCGCGTGATCACTCTGGAGAACTGGAACCCCGCCGCCGACTGGACGGAGACGGGTTTGGCCTGGGTACCGCCGTCGCCGAACATCCCCACGCTCGATTCCGTCTATGCCTTCGCCGGCACGGGACTGGTGGAGGGGACGACCCTGAGCGAAGGACGCGGAACGACGCGCCCCTTCGAGACGATCGGGGCGCCCTTCCTCCCCGCCGAGTTCGCAGCAGCGCTTCGAGAACGGGACCTCCCCGGCGTGCAGATCCGGGAGATCGCGTTCCAGCCCGTGTTCCACAAGCACGCAGGTGAAACCGCGCGCGGCATTCAGCTGCACATCTCCGACTACCGCACCTATGACCCTGTGGGGACTGCACTCGCGATTCTCCAGTGCGCCCGGGCCGCCGCTCCAGAACACGTGCGCAGCCTGAATGCCGGCGAACGACTGGACCCCGGAGACGTCGGCTATGCGCTAGACCGACTCTGGGGCTCGTCCTCGCTTCGCGAGGCGATCAACGGGGAGCGCGCGTTCGACCGTCTCCACAGCGCGCCCCAACGCGTCGACGAGTTCTACGGTGACGACGTGCTGCTCTATCCGCGCTGAGGGTCGCCATCCAGAGGATCCGAAGCCTTGTCGGGGGACAGGAAGGCGAAGAACTCCCTCCGTACGCCGGTGACGTCCGCGTCCTCCCGCGTGGGATGCACACGGTTGAGGAGCAGCACGCCGAAGTCCCCCGTGTGCGGATTCACGGCGAATGCCGTCCCAGTGAATCCGGTATGACCGACCGCTTCGCCGTCACCCATCCACGACCGCTGGCGCACACGCAATCCCAGCGCCTGCTCGAACCCGTCGGCCCGGACCGCGGGAACCGTGAGCATCCGGGCGGACGCGGCGGAGAGCACACGTCGGCGCGGGCCGCCGCCGTCGTCACGGATCATGCGCGCCAGCGCGGCGACATCGTGCACGGTGCCGAACAGCCCGGCGTGCCCCGCGGGCCGACCAAGCGCTGAAGCGACCTCATCGTGCACCTCGGCGCGGACGAGACCACGGTGCGGCTGGATCTCGGTGGCGACACTATGGCGAGGATCCGGACTCCACGTGAGAGTGTCGGCGCCGAGCAGCGCCGCGACTTCGGCGATGAGCTGTGCGAGCGGGCGGCCCGATACACGTTCGAGAAGCGTGCCGACGGCGATGAATCCCACGTCCGAGTATCGGTGTTCGGTACCAGGTCCGCTCACGAGATCTGCTGCCACGACCGCACGCTGGAGCGCTGCGCCACGCAGTCCCGAGCGCCACATCCCGCCTTCCGCAGGTAGTCCGGAGGTGTGCAGGAGCAGCTGTCGGAGCGTGATCGCTCCGGAGCCCGGACCGGAACCGATCGACAGCACAGCGGCGCACGGCTCGTCGAGCGCGATGAGCCCGGCATCGACCAGACGCAATGCGGCGACAGAGGTGAACACCTTGGTGACCGAGGCGAGGTCGAACAGGCTCTCCTCGCTGACGGGCGTCGGATCGTCGGCGGACAGCGTGCCGAGCAGCTCGAGCGTATCGACGCCCGCCATGCTCCGCAGTGCGGCCCAGGCGGAACCCGGGGCACCGTTCACCATCGAGGGATCACTTGCTCATGCCCGAAGTGAGACCGCTGATGATCTGCTTCGTGGCCAGCAAGAACAGCACCACCAGCGGGATCGTCGCGATCGTCAGGCCGGCGAAGAGCTGCGGCCAGTCCGTCGAGTACTCGCCGAAGAATCGTGTGAGCCCCACGGGCAGGGTGTACGAGTCGCGGTCGCGCAGAAGGATCAGCGGGTAGAAGAAGTCGTTCCACACCGGCACGAAGCGGAACACGATGACCGTGGCGAGAGCGGGCCGGACGAGCGGAAGCAGAATCTGCACAAAGGTCCGGAATGGACCCGCACCGTCGATACGAGCCGCTTCCTCGAGCTCGATCGGCAGCGCGCGGAAGAACACCGTGAGGACGAACGTCGTGAACGGGATGCCGAGAGCTCCGTAGACCAGGATCAGGCTGAAGACGTTGCTGGTCATCCTGAGTGAATCGAGGAGGTAGAACAGCGGCAGGATCGCGAGGTGTACCGGAAGCATCAGACCCGACAGGAACACCGCCTCGATGCCTCGGAAGAACTTCGCGCGGGCTCGCGCGAACGCGTAGGCCGCGAGCACGGAGACGACGGTGGTCACGATGACAGAGCCCACGGTGACGGTGATCGAGTTGACGAAGTAGGTGTCGAAGGACGCCGTGATCCACGCGCTCTGGAAACTCGTGAACGTCGGAGGAACCGGGAGTCCGAGCGGCTCGGTCGCGATCTGCTGCTGTGTGCGCAGCGAGTTGTTGACCATCAGCAGCAGCGGACCAATGGCGATCAGCGCATAGCCCCACAGGAAGACGTTCGCGAACAGTCTCCCGATGAAAGGGGTGTCGGAGGTGCGTTGCGACCGACGGCGTGGAGCTGTGGGACGGCCGGAGACGATCGCCTCGGTGGTGGGCTCGGGGCGGGTATCGAGGACAGTGCTCATCAGAACAGCTTTCGTTCGGCGCGACGCATGGTCGAGGTGATCACGACCGAGATGACCATGATGAAGATGAACAGGACGGTGGCGAGCGCGGAGGAGACGCCGATCGAGTTCGGATTCCCCGACTCGAAGGCCGTGCGGTAGAAGAGCAGCATCATCACATCGGTGGATCCCGCCGGCGCGCCATTCGATCCGGCCAGGGCGAACGGGATCGCCATCGCTTCCATGCTCCCGATGAAGGTGAGCACGGTGATGATGCCGATCGTCGGAGTCAGCATCGGCAAGGTGATGTAGCGGAAGCGCTTGCCGGCGGTGGCGCCGTCGAGAGACGCCGCCTCTTCGATCTCCTCCGGAATGCCGCCCAGCGCTGCACCGTAGAGCAGGATCGGGAAACCGATCCACTGCCAGGCGCTCACGAGCACGATGACCCAGATCGCCAGTTGGGGATCACCGAGCCACGGCAGGGCGAGGCTTTCGAGTCCCACGCCCCGGAGGATGGCGTTCACCGGCCCGAACAGTGGCGACAGCATGAGCGACCACAGGTAGCCGATGACCATGGGGCTGACCAGGTAGGGCAGAGCGAAGATCGTCTGGAAGAACCGCTTGGTGCGTTTGCGCCGGTGCAGCAGCGTCGCGATGCCGAGGCCAAGGGAGTTCTGGAACACGAGGGCACCGCCGAACAGCAGCAGATTGTGGCCGAACGCGTTCCACAGCTCAGAAGCGTAGGGCTCCGTCGTGAGGAGCGTGATGTAGTTGCCGACTCCCGCGAAGCCGCCCTGCCGGGTTCCCTGCCAGTCGAAGAAGGAGTAGCTGAGGGCGGCGAGCATCGGATACAGGATCAGCACCGCGAACAACACGGCGGCAGGGAGTACGAACAGCGCCGCGGTGGGAGTGGTCAGTGCGATGCCCGTGCGGGGGCGGCGCGTAGTCTTCCGGCGCCGGAGGGAGAGGGTCAGAGCCATGGGAGTGTCCTTCGCTCTGTGGTGGGGGTGCCGGAGTGGCACCCCCACCACGTGGGGATCAGGAAGCGGGCGTGAACCAGGTGGAGACGCCGGACTGCAGGTCACTACCGAGCTGCTCGGGCGTCTTCTCTCCGAGGAACATCGCCTGGATGTCCGGTCCGAGCACCGCCGTTCCGGTGGGGTCGCCGTAGCGGAAGTCGACGAGGAGCAGGTACGGGGCCGGGTTGGCCGTGTACTGCTCGTTCATCTCCTGCATGAGCGGGTCGGAGTAGGTGACCCCCGGAAGCGCCGAGAACTGGTCGACCTCGTCGGCGACGAGCTGACCGAACTCCTCGGTGGTCATCCAGTTGAGCAACTCCGTCGCCGCCTCCTGGTTGTCGCTGGAGGCGTTGATCCCGAAGCTTCCGTCCGCGTAGCCGGGCGTCACGGCGTGATCGAGCGCGCTGTCCGGTGCCGGCGGGACTTCGTAGACGCCCCACTCGGTGTCGGGCGCCGAGTTCTGGAAGGTCGGCAGGTCGAAGGAACCACCGGGCCACTGCGCCGCCTGACCCGAGGTGAACTGCAGCACCGCATCGGCGACCGCGATCGCGTTGACATTCTTGTCGAGGTACTTCTGCATGTCCTTGACGATCTGCAGCGAAGACACGTAGGCGGGGTCGGTGAAGTCGGCCTCTCCGCTGAGCACCTTCTCCTCGAAGTCCGCTCCGCCGTAGCGGG
This sequence comes from Microbacterium sp. PI-1, assembly GCF_004337555.1. Classification (NCBI taxonomy): domain Bacteria; kingdom Bacillati; phylum Actinomycetota; class Actinomycetes; order Micrococcales; family Microbacteriaceae; genus Microbacterium; species Microbacterium sp. PI-1. Next base: position 106,283 of record NZ_SJYZ01000004.1, read on the forward strand.
CAGAGCCGACGATGTCGTGGAACATCGGCAGCACCCAGTCCTCCCGGGCTCCGAGAGCCATAGGGGTGATGCCCTCGTCGAGGAGCGTCTCCTGAAGGTCGATGAACTCGTCCCAGTCGGTCGGCTCCTCGAGACCCTTCTCGTCGAACAGTGTCTTGTTGTAGAACATCTGCATCGTCTGGTACGCGAAGGGGACGCCGTAGGTCTTTCCGTCGTCCTTGCCCTGGGCGGCGCGCAGGACCGTCGGATCGAACTGATCCAGCCCGTCGACGATGTCGTCGATGGGCACGATCTGCTCGGACTGGATCGCGGGCTGCACACCGCCGTAGGCGCGGAGCATGGCGATGTCGGGACCGTCGCGGCCTTCGAGACCGGTGGCCAGGATCTGGTTGTACTCGGTGGGCTGGAAGCCTTCGAACTCCACCGTCACTCCAGGGTGCGACTTCTCGTAGACGTCGAACACGGCCTCCCACTTGGGAGAGGACGATGCCTGCCAGGACCAGATCTTGAGCGTGACATCTTCGCCCCCGCCGTCCGCGCCGGAGGATGCCGGAGCACAGCCGGCCACGGCGAGGCCCGAGGCGAGAACGGCGGCGGTGAGCGCATAGCGCGTCGATTTGTGTCGCATGAGGTTCCTCTCGAATGGTGTGAGAGCCGCTCGCGATGGCGACTCCCCCTGCTGGGAACAGAGGAGACCCGGATGTGCCCGTGTGGCGGGGGCGCGGTGGACACCTCTGTCGTTCGGCGGATCGTGCACAAGCCCGACGCGCACTAGCCACTCTGGACAATAATTTTCACAAGCGCAAGCATCGTCGAAAAAATGTTTTCAACACGAAACAGTCCTGACATCATGAGGGGATGCCGAACAGCGTCGTGACAGCCATCCACCAGCGACGATCGGGCCTGACAGCGACGGAGGCCCGCATCAGCGATCACGTCCTTGCCCACCCTCAGTCGGTCGTCGATGCCTCCATCACCCAGCTCGCCGTCGCGTGCGGCACGTCTCCGGCGAGCATCGCGCGATTCGCGCAGCGCATCGGATTCGTCGGCTACCCGGAGTTGCGGCTCGCGCTCGCCGGGGAACTGACCCGCAGCGCTTCGGATCGCGAGCGCTTTCGCGTCTCGGGAGCGGATGTCGACCGCGACGATGATGCGACGACGACGGTGCGCAAAGTCGCGTTCTCCGAGGCTGCGGCGATCGAGCAGACGGCCCGACAGATCGACGTCGAGGAACTGGAGCGCTGCGTCTCCGCGATCCGCGAGGCACGGCGGATCGACATCTACGGCGCGGCCTCCAGCGGGCTCGCCGCGATGGATCTCGAACAGAAGCTGCATCGAGGGGGATTCTGGGCGCAAGCGCGCACCGATCTCCACCTGGCGCTCACGGGCGCGGCTCTCCTGGACGATCGCGACGTCGCGATCGCCATCTCCCACTCGGGGCGCACGCTCGAGATCGTGCAGTCTGTGGAGACGGCGGCGCGTGCCGGTGCGCTCACGATCGCCATCACGAACAACCCCCGCTCGCCCCTCGCCCAGGCCTCCTCGCTGGTGTTGCTGACAGCGGTCTCGGAATCGACGTTCCGCTCCGGCGCGATGGCGAGTCGCATCGCCCAGCTCACGGTGCTCGACTTCTTGTTCACGCGGATCGTGCAGGCCGAGTACGACCGCATCGCTGACAACCTGCGGCTCACCTTCGATGCCGTGACCGAGCACCGCATCGACTGACACGGCCTGAGCGCGCAGAAAACGAGAAAGGGCCGCACCTCCCCGGGAGGTGCGGCCCTTTCGGCTCAGAACGTCAGCCGATGAACGCGGCGAGGTCCTTCTCGAGCGCGGGCTTCGGCTTGGCGCCGATGATGGTCGTCTTGACCTCTCCGCCCTGGAAGACCTTCATCGCCGGGATCGACGTGATCTGGTACTTCATGGCCAGCTGGGGGTTCTCGTCGACGTTGAGCTTGAGGATGGTGATCTTGTCGGGGTTGTCCGCCTGGATCGCGTCCAGGACCGGCGCGACCATACGACACGGTCCACACCACTCGGCCCAGAAGTCCACCAGCACGGGACCGTCGGCCTGCAGAACGTCCTGCTCCCAGGTCGCCTGGCTCGTAGCCTTTGCACTCATCAGAGATCTCCTTGATTCGAGGTTCGTCTGCTACAACAGCCGACGAGGGGAAAGTGTTCCCGGACTATGCCGAGGCGGTGAGGATCTCGGCGGCCTCCGCAGCCGGGACCTCGACGGACGCGTCCTCGAGGTCCGCGAGGAAGTGCTCCGCGTCGAGGGCGGCGACCGTGCCCGTGCCGGCAGCGGTGATGGCCTGACGGTACGTGGGGTCGATGACGTCACCCGCGGCGAACACACCGGGCACGGAGGTCTTCGACGAGCGGCCGTCGACCCAGATCGTGCCCTCGGGCGTCAACTCGAGCTTGTCGTGCACGAGGTGGGTGCGCGGGTCGTTGCCGATCGCGATGAACAGACCATCGATCGGCAGGTCGCGCAGGGTGCCGTCGACCGTCGAGCGCAGCTGCACGCCGCTGACGGAGTCGCCCCCGAGGATTTCGGCGACCTCGCTGTTCCACACGAACTCGATCTTCTCGTTCGCGAACGCGCGCTCCTGCATGATCTTCGACGCACGCAGCGTGTCCTTGCGGTGGATGACGTAGACCTTCTCCGCGAAACGCGTGAGGAAGGTCGCCTCCTCCATCGCCGAGTCGCCGCCGCCGACGACCGCGATCGTCTTCTCACGGAAGAAGAACCCGTCGCACGTGGCGCACCAGGAGACGCCGTAACCGGACAGGCGCTCTTCGCCCTCGATGCCGAGCTTGCGGTACGCCGAGCCCGTCGCATAGATCACGGACTGAGCCTCGTGCTCGACACCGCTGCCGAGGATGACCTTCTTGACGGGTCCGTCGAGCTGCAGCTCGGTGACGTCGTCGTAGACGACCTCGGTGCCGAACTTCTCCGCCTGCTCCTGGAACTTCGCCATCAGCTCCGGGCCCTGGATGCCCTCGGGGAACCCGGGATAGTTCTCGACTTCGGTGGTGTTCATCAGCTCGCCGCCGACTTCGACCGAGCTCGCGATGAGCAGCGGCTTGAGGTTCGCTCGGGCCGCGTAGATGGCAGCCGTGAATCCGGCGGGGCCGGAGCCGATGATGATGACCTGACGCATGTGCTCTCCGTCTTAGAAACTGCAGTCGAATGACCTTCGAGTGCTTCAACCCATGGTAACCGCGAGGCATTCCCCCGCCAGTGCGGGAGGTTCAGCGTCCGGGGAGGAACCTGCGCACCAGACCACCGGCCGCCTTGAGCTCCGGGGCCCGCATCGCGGCGAGGATGGCGACGTAGACCACGACCACGGCGAGGCCGATGATCGCGGTGCCGACGGCTCCGAAGATCTTGTTGTCCGTGGTCCAGCCGCTCGGGCCGCCGAGAAGGAGGAACACCCCCCAGCCCGCGAACCCGGCGGGGATGGCCGCGACCGCGAACCGCAGGATGGCTGTCACCCAGGTTCCGATTCGCAGTCCACCGATCTTCCGGTGCAGGAGCCAGCTGGCGACGATTGTCTGGATCGTGCTCGCGAGAGACTGACCGAGCGCGATGGCGGCCGCCAACGCCGTGACCGGGATGATGTCGGCGACGTAGAGCCCTTGGGCGACGAGAGCCGTGATGACGATGAGAACGCTCTGAAACAGGGTGAACCAGAACGGCGTGCGTGTGTCGCCGTATGCGTAGAAGGTCCGTTGCACGATGAAGAGGACGGTGAGCGGAAGCAGACTCACCAGATAGCAGAGGAGGACGAGCGCGGCGGCTTCGGCATCGGCGGCGTTCTCGGTGAAGACGCGAGAAGCGGGAATGATGGCCGCGATGAGCGCGGCCATGGCGACAGCGATGAAGAGGAAGAGCGTCCGGATGCTGCGCGTGATGTCCGCGCGGACTTCATCATCTCGACCCGCTGCGGCGTGCTCGCTGATCTGTGTGAAATACGGCGTACCGATCGAGAGCACGATGATGGAGTACGGCAGCATGAAGATGAGCCAGGCATACTGCATCGTGGCCACCGACGCCCCGTCGCCGGCAGCGGCGAAGGCGATGCGTCCCTGGATGGTTCCCGCGGTGAGGCTCGCGATTGCCATGAGGAGAGTCCAACCCGCGAGGCGGCCGGTGGCGCCGAGACCTACACCGCGCCAGCGGAAGTCGGGCTTCAAGGAGAGTCCCGTCCGCCGCCAGAACAGGAGAAGGACTCCGGCCTGAACCACGATCCCCAGTGTCGCCGTCCCGCCCAGGGCGGCGATCATCTCCGGCGTCCAGTCAGGAACGTCCGTCAGCGGCCCCCCGAAGAAAGCGGCGATCAGGAGGAATCCGATGATGGAGATCACGTTGTTGACCACGGGTGCCCACGTGAACGGCCCGAAGATGCGGCGGGCGTTCAGCGCCTCACCGAGCAAAGCGTAGAGACCGTAGAAGAGGATCTGGGGCATGCACCAGTAGGCGAACGCGGTCGCCAGGGCCAGCTGTGCGGGATCTCCGTCCGCAGAGAGCCAGACGAGCCAGGGTGAGGCGACGGTCGCCGCACCCGCGATCACCACGAGGACGACCGTCCCGAGGGTGAACAGCTTCGAGATGTACGCGTTTCCGCCGTCGGCGTCAGCCGAAGCCTTGACGATCTGCGGCACGATCACGGCGGTGAGGATCCCCACGGAGATCAGTGAGAAGACACTGTTGGGAAGCTGATTGGCGACCGCGAAGGCGTCAGCCGCTTCGGAGTTGACCGAGCCGATCACGCCGACCAGCACGATGCTGCGCAGCAGCCCCGTGACGCGGGAGACCATGGTGCCGGCTCCGATGATGGCGCTCGCGCGTCCGAGACTAGTCACGCTTCTCCTCGGGCTCCGTGGCCACGGCTTCCTCGTCTTCCTCCGCTGTCTCACGGCGCTTGCGGCGGATGGTGCGGATCACGCCGAGGGCGATCAGGAGGACCGCGAGACCTCCGAAGATCACGAGGCCGATCGTCTCCCACTCGGCACGGACCGCGACCCGGACGGTCTGATCCCCTTGGATCTGCACACCCGTGGGGCTGTAGAGACTGAGGCGCAGATCGACCTCGCCGCTGCCCACCCGTGCCGACACCGGAACCTTCACCCGCGTCGACGAGTTGGGCTGCACGACCGTCTCGGTCATGGGTTTGACGTCGAGACGGGGGTCAGTGGGCGAGACGAAGAGCTGCACGGTCACCGGCCACGGCAGGTCGTTACGGACCGCGATCGGGAGGTCGGCGTTGGCCGCGAGCAGCTGGATGGTGCTGGACGGCGGGATGTTCACGGCGTTCAGCGTCGCCCGTGTCTGTGCCTGATGATCGGCGAGGTCCTCCGTGAACGCGTTCGCCGAGGTCCCGACGGCGAGTGTGCGGAGGATCCTGATGCGCTCGGGACTCAGCAGCACCTGCGGGTCCTCGAGGATGGACGAGAAGGCGGTGAGCTTGCCCTCGTCGGCCAGGAGCGTCGTCACGGCGGCCGAGCGCGCGGTGTCGGGTTCTGCGGTCAGAGTCGCCGCGACGGGTGTCGTCGCCCGGAGCGCGGAGAACTCGAATCCGATCGAGTCCGCCGCGGAGATCGCGTCGCGGAGAGCGTCCGCGCGGCGATTCTCATCGCGGTCCAAGCCGATGAGCAGGGGAGCGCCGGCGGAACGGGCTTGAGCGAACTGGAGCCGCGCCGTCGCTTCGGCGAGCAGACGCTGGCGGTCGACACTGTCACCCTCGGCGGCCACTTCTGACAGCACCTCGGAGGTGGTGGCATCGGTGACGAGGAGATCATGGCCCGACGCGGTCGCGTGGGCAGCGCTCTGTCCACCGACCGCCGACGAGGGAACGATCGTGGTCGTCCCCTCTCCGAGGTACCCGGTGAACGCGGCCAGGTCGGTCTCGGTCAGCGCATCGTGCGGCCAGAGGATTCGCGGCAGCGCACCCTCGACCGCGGTGAGCTCCTCATCCGTCGGGAGCGCGGTGGAGTCCGTGGGACGGGGAGTCGGGCCGGGTGTTGCGCCCGTGCTGTCCGTGGGGGCGACCGTCTCCGGCGTCTGCGGGAAGTCCGCGGCGTTCAAGAAGGGGGCGAACGTCGTCGGCTGGAGCAGCTCGGGCAACCCCGCCTGTGCCTGCGCCGTGGCATCCGCATCCCCGAACTGCACGGCGAACCGTGCGTTCGGAAGCCCGTCGAGCCGCGTGAGCCACTCCCGTGCGCTGTCAGGAGCGGCCGTGCCGAGCACCCGGATCGCCGTGAGGATCGATGGGTCGATCGCGATCACGGCCGTCGTCCCCGCGATCCCGTCGAGCTGGGCGGTCAGTGCGCCGTCGGCGGCGGTGAGCTCTGCGAGCTCTTCGGCGGTCAGCAGCGCACCGCCTTCCGGCGTCGCCGTGAGGGGAACGATGACGCCGATCTGCGTAGTCTGCGAGTCCGCCACGATCAGGACGGTCGTCGCGGTCGTGTCCGCTTCGGCCGCCGCGTCGTCGCCGGTCTTCGCTCCGGTGAGCTCCGCGCGCAGCGGGTACACGCCGGGGGCGAGGTCGCCGAGGGTGTCTTCGGGCACGAAGATCGTGGTCGTCGCGGAGGCGCCCGCATCGATCGGCTCGGTGTCGTCGGCCCCGATCGCAGCGAACTCGCCGGGAGCCTCACCGTCGTCGAGCCAGCTCGTCACCGCCGCATCGTCGGGCAGGGGCGTGCGGTTGAGCTCGACCTCGACCTGTCCACCGCTGAGCCTCGTGTCCGTGCCGTTGTCGAGAGTGAGCGTCGCCGAGGTCGACGACCCCGGAGCGATGAGTCCGCGCATGCCGGCGGAGACGTGCAGCTCGACGGTCTGATCGTCGTCCTTCGGGGCCTGGTCCGCGGCGAAAGCGGCGCCCGGCGCACCCAGGGCACAGGTGCCCGCTGCGATCGCGAAAACCGCGGCCCTGCCTGCGAGCCGATGCAGGCGCGCACGGAGGCCGGTTTCGGGGGTGATCGCGGTCATGGAGGTCTTCCTCGAGCGCCGGAGAGAGCTGCCCGTGAGTACTGACCTCCTGATTCTAGGAGGCCATATGAAGGAGAAGCCTGAAGACGCGTAGAGTGACGGCCGTGTCCGACACCCTCGCACCCGTTCCCGACCCGCTCCACAGCGCCGCTCTCGCAGCGGATCTCGATGCTGCGGACCTCCGTTCCGAGCCGCTTCGGCGACTCTGGGGAGAAGAGGCGGACGATGCCCTGGCGCGAGGGATGAGGGAGCCGATCCTGCGCGCGATCGCCGGCGACACCGGTGCGCTCGCCACTCTCGGACGCCTCTTCGTGCTCGGGATGGCTCAGCCGCGGGAGCCCGTGGCCGCCGCGCTCCCGCACCTCGGGGTGGATGGGCTCGTCGCCCTCCGCCTCGCGACCGTCGATGCCGACACCGTGACGCCCACGGCACTGCTGCGACCGCAGTCGTTCGTCGATGCGGACGGTGTCGGGGAGTGGTGGATCGCGAGCGACCTCGACGAGGTGGCACTCGACGGAGCGCTGCCCGACGATCACGTCCTCGGTGTCGGCGGCGCGTCGCGCACCCTCGCCGAGACCATCGTCCCGATCGAGGTGGACCGCGCGCTCGATCTCGGGACCGGGTGCGGTATCCAGGCGCTCCTGGTCGCGCGTCGGGCGGGCAGGGTCATCGCGACCGACATCTCCGCGCGCGCCCTCGCCTTCGCCGAGCTCAACGCGCACCTCAACGGAGTCGCCAACATCGAGTTCCGCCAGGGGAGCATGTTCGAGCCGGTCGCGGGGGAGGCGTTCGACCTGATCGTCTCGAATCCGCCGTTCGTGATCACCCCGCGCGTCGACGGTGTTCCCGCGTACGAATACCGCGACGGCGGACTGGTCGGAGACGCGCTGGTCGAGCAGTTCGTGCGCACGGCCCCGACATTCCTCACGGAGAACGGCATCGTCCAGCTGCTGGGGAACTGGGAGTCCAAGGCGGGAGTCGGGGGCCTCGCCCGCCTGGAGGCATGGGTACCGGCCGAGCTCGACCTGTGGGTGATCGAACGCGAAGAGCTCTCGCCCCTCGGGTACGCCGAGCTGTGGATCCGTGACGGTGGCACGACCCCGCGCGATCCCGGGTTCACCCCGCTGCTCACCGCGTGGCTCGATGACTTCGCCGCCCGCGGTGTGACCTCCATCGGCTTCGGCTACGTCCTGATGCGCCGGGGGTCATCGGGCGACCCGCTGCGACGGACCGAGAAGATCGGCCAGCATGTCTCGAACGTCGGTGCGGCACTGGCGACGGGGCTCGCCGCCCACGACGTGCTCACCCAGGGGATGCCGGCGACTCTGATGGTCGCCGCCGACGTCACCGAGGCGCGGCACCTGCTGCCCGGCAACGACGACCCGAGCGTGATCGAGCTGCGTCAGGGCGGGGGATTCAGTCGCACCATCGCGGTCGACCCCGCGCTCGCCGGATTCGTCGGGGCCTGTGACGGTGAACTCACCGTGGGACAGATCGTGGCGGCGCTGGCGGACCTGTTCGACGTGCCTTTGGCCGAGCTGTGGGCGGACCTCGAACCCCGCATCCGTGCCCTGATCCTCGACGGCATCCTGCTGCCGGGGGAATAGACCCCGAATACATGCGTTGGAATAGATCATGAAGGCTTTCGGATTCCTCTCTTTCGGTCACTACGCCGATGTCCCCGGATCGGCGACCCGCACAGCGGGCGACATGCTCAAGCAGACGATCGAGATCGCCGAAGGCGCCGACGAGATCGGAGTGAACGGTGCCTCGGTGCGCGTGCACCACTGGGCGCGCCAGGCCGCGTCCCCCATGCCGCTGCTCTCCGCGATGGCGGCGCGCACGAAGCGCATCGAGGTCGGCACCGGTGTGATCGACATGCGCTACGAGAACCCGTTCCAGTTCGCCGAGGAAGCGGCAGCGCTCGACCTGATCGCCGATGGACGGATCGCGCTCGGAGTGAGCCGAGGTTCACCCGAGACCGCGCTTCGCGGCTACGAGACGTTCGGCTACGTCGACGAGGAGGACACGGAGCGCGGCAGCGTGCTGGCGCGGGAGAAGTTCGACCTCTTCCTGCGGGCGATCGACGGCGAGGGTCTCGCCCCCGGTGACCCGAGGATGGTGGGAGCGGGTCGGTATCTGCAGATCGAACCGCAGTCGCCGACGCTCCGTGACCACATCTGGTGGGGATCGGGCTCTCGTTCGACCGCCGTGGAGACGGGTCGCAAGGGGCTCAACATGATGAGTTCGACCCTCGTGACCGAAGCGACGGGCCAACCCTTCCACGAACTGCAGCGCGAACAGATCGAGCTGTTCCGTTCGGCCTACAAGGAAGCCGGTCACACCGGGCGACCGCGGGTCTCCGTGAGCCGCAGCGTGTTCCCGCTCGTGTCCGACATGGATCGGGCCTACTTCGGGCTGCGCAGCGAGGAGAACGCCGACCAGATCGGTGTGATCGACGGATTCCGCTCGACCTTCGGGAAGACGTATGCCGCCGAGCCGGACGTGCTGATCGCCCAGCTGAAGCAGGACGAGGCCGTGATGGCCGCCGACACCCTGCTGCTCACGATCCCCAACCAGCTCGGCCCGGAGTACAACCTGCACGTGCTGGAAGCTTTCGCGACACACGTTGCACCGGCGCTCGGCTGGAGGCCGAACACCGACGGGCCGGTGCAGGGCGACCCGGTCTGACAGTCGGCTTCGCGGCGGATGTCCGTCGTGCGAGGGATGCGGATGAGAGCTTGCGGGGGCAAGCTCTCATCCATGAGCGAATCCATTTTCTCAGCGGGAACCGATGTGATCGTCGGCCGCGAACGCGGCACCGTCATCGACGTCCGGGCAACTCCCTCCGGTAAGTGGGTGTTCGGGGTCGAGACCGCCGAGGGCGAGGTGAGGTACTTCACCGAGAAGGCGCTACGGCTCCCCGCGGGCTAGTGTCGTGTCTCCCAAAGTCGGCGGTGACTGCAGCGCTAACCTCGAGGCATGGGGAAGAAGCTCGGACTCACGGTCAGCGGCATCGTTCTAATCGGAATCTTCCTGGCCTGGATGCTTCTGAAGGGGACCAGCGCGGTCCAAGCCTGGATCGATCCGAACCCCTTGGTTGGCTTCGTTGCCTGGGGAGTCGCGTGGCTCTGCGTACTTGGCGGAGCCGCGCTCCTCGCGCGAGTTGTCTTCCGTCAGGACTCGAATCCAGCGGGCGAGCCTGACTAGGGCGCGTCGCCGAAGGGACGGGCCGATCCGGCGATGCTGGAGTTGTGTCGCGATTTCTATCGCTGTCGGATGCCCGGTGGGATCTGATTGGCGGGTTCTTATCAGGTCCAGGGGTCGCCCGTTCTCGGACGCGCGGACAATGGTCGAGGTAATCGCCTATCGCTATCGGACAGGGATCGCATGGCGCGATCTGCCGGAGGTGTTCGGCCCGCGGCAGACGGTTTGGAAGTGGCATCGGCGGATGGCGGCCGACGGAACCTGGGATCATCGACTGGGCCGTGTTGGTCGACTCCACCATCGCTCGCGCTCATCAACACAGACCGTGACTATCGACGAGCTGGTGCAGCTCGGTCGAGAGGCCGCCGCGGGAGCGGCCGAAGCGTGATCAGTCGGCTCGATCCGCGGATTCCTCGAACCCGGCCCGATCGAGTCCGCGGCGACAAGGCGTACTCGTCACGAGCCATCCGTCAGCACCTGCGCGACCGCGGCATCCAAGCCGTCATTCCGCAACCATCCGACCAGATCGGCCGTCGCCTCCGACGGGGCCCAAAGGCGGACGACCTGTCGATTGCAACCGTGACGACTACCGGGCCAGAAACGTCGTCGAACGCCGCTTTGCCGCCCTCAAGCAATGGCGCGGCATCGCTATCCGCTACGACGAACTGGCCACCGTCTACCGCGTAGCAGCCGTCCTTAGCAGTGTCATCGCCTGGACCGCCCGTCCTAGTGCCGTGATCGTTCCCCCACCCGTGGTCGACTACATACGGTTTCGCGGAGCTGGCCAGCGGCGAGTCACACTTCATGCGAGTGCCTGGCGGGCGACGGCATCGGGGTCGGGGCGTCCGGCGACGAGCTTGACGATCGGGCCCAGCACGGCTCGCACGCTCAGGCGCCGGAGCGTGGTCTCACGCAGCCACGCGAGCACACGCCCGCGGCGGAACATGAGCCGCGCGAGCATCCGTGAGTTCGACTGCGCTGCCTCGACGCGAGGGCGCTCGACCCGCTCCCATGCCTCAAGCAGTACCGGCAGTGTTTGCCGGTCGGCGTGCGCGAGCATGCGTCCCAGCATCCAGGCCGATTCGATCGCCATTCCCGCCCCGATCCCTGCGGTCGGCAGGAACCCCGCGGCGGCGTCCCCGAGCAGTACGCCGCCGGGTAGCACCCATCGCGGAGCACGGGCGTCGTCGAGTCGCCACAGGTACGGATCCGGTGCCGTCTCGATCGCGCGCAACGATGCCTCCAGGCGAGGCCCGAGGGAATCGACCCGGTCGCGGACGGATGCGGCGAACGCGACGGGACCGTCCGCAAGGTCGGCGTCCGGACCGCCGAGGAACACACCCAGCCGGTTCTTCACGGGGTAGGCCCCGAGGAAGAACCCGTTGCCCCAGATCTCCTCGCCGAGCGTCGGATCGCTGAGATCATCCGCCCACCCCACCCAGCCCGACCACCCCGTCTCGACGACCTGCGGTGCGGCCGAACCCAGCACGGAGCGCATGCGTGAGTTCATGCCGTCGGCGCCGACGATCAGATCGAACCGACCTTCGCCGGCGGGCGACCCGTCACGGTCGACGAACAGCGCGGTGCGATCGGTCACCTGTTGCACGGTGGTGCCGAACGTCACCGGGCACCCGCTCTCGGTGAGCACCTCGATCAGAGCGCCACGCGAGATGCCGTTGTAGTCGCCGTAGACGCGCAGCAGATCGCTCATCGACTCGGAGCGCAGCATCTTGCCGCGGTGGGATCGGAACGCATAGCGCTGCATGGGTGTGCCCGCGGCGAGGTAGTCCTCGTGCACGCCGAGATCGACCAGAGCCTGGTCGACGGTCGGCATGAGCGCGAGCATGTAGCCCGGGTGGTCCATCGCGGGCATCCGATCGACGAGAACCGGATGCAGTCCGTCGCGACGCAGCAGTTGCGTGAGAGTGATGCCGGCGATGCCGGCACCGACGATGAGCACTCTCAGACGATCGTCGTGTTGTGCGGCGATCTGGGAGTCGAGTGGTGTGTCGGTGAGCATGTTCCTCCTCTGGACCACCTGGTCCAATCCCCACACTAACCCTATTGGACCGACTGGTCCAGTAGGGTGGACGCATGGCAGCGCTCACGGGGAATCACCGCGACCGACTCATCGAGGCGACGGTGGCGGAGTTCGCCTCGGTCGGATATGAGCGCGCGTCGCTGAACCGCATCATCCAGGCGGCCGGCATCAGCAAGAGCTCCTTCTATCACGCGGTCGGTTCCAAGGCGGAGCTGCTGGACGCGGTGGTCGAGACCCTGATCGCCGACGTGCGCGCGCACTGGGTCGCCCCGGAACCCGCACAGTTCGCCGGTGATGACTTCTGGCCGCGCCTCGACGGAGTGCTCACGGATCTCGGCCGACTGGCCGCGGTCGATTCCGCTCTCGGTCTGCTCGGGCGCATCTTCTACCTGCCCGTAGCGGGAGGCGTCGACGCGAGGACCACTCTGCTCGATGCCGTGCACGCGTGGGTCGCCGAGGTGCTGCAGGTGGGTGTGCGCACCGGAGCCGTGCGCGATGACGTGCCCGTGGAGGCGCTCGCCGCGGCGACGTTCGGCATGCTCCGCGGCTTGGACGAGTGGGCTCTCGACGCGACCGCTGCGGAGGCGTCGCGACGCGCTCGGGATCAGGCCGCGTTTCCGGGGATGCTCCTGCGCGGCCTGCTGGGGCGTCCCTCCTCCGCGGCGTGACACCACCGCCACCCGCCACGGGATCGTCGCAAGGTCGGCGTCCGGACCGACGAGGAACACGCAGAGCCGGTTCTTCACGGGGTAGCCCCCGAGGAAGACCCGTTGACACAGATCTCCTCGCCGAGCGCCGGATCGCGGAGATCATCCGCCCAATTTCACCTACCACGCACACGGGCTCACGCGAGCGACGGCCATTTGGGGGACAGACAGGTGGCTCGCGGGACCTCTACGGTGAACATGCCTGGTCGAGAACGGCGGCCGACGCTGATGATGACGTGAGTGAGGTTGTAGCGGTGTTCCAGGCGCAGGCGCCGAATGAGATCGCATCGGCCGTAGTTATGGATTCCGAGGTCACCGTAAGCGACAACGCGACAGCACGCGTTGACAGCGAGAGTGCTCACGTTTCGACCCCTGAAGGCACCGTGTCCCTCGGCGTGACCGCGTCGACGGACTCTGTGCTTTCTGAACCGATTCTCATGGAAGACGGCAGCGCGCTTGTCGCGATCGTCATCAACGAGCCGGTCGCTGACACGGCGTTCCGGATGCCCCTTGAGCTGCCGGACGCCGCGGCCGCGACGCTGGAGGACGACGGATCGGTCCTGATTATGAACCCCGAGGGCGAGTTCATCGCGGGCATCGCGCGACCGTGGGTGCGCGATGTGAACGGATCGGATGTTCCCACCTCGTTCGAGCTCGATGGTGACACGCTCATCCAGCATGTCGACCTGACCAGTGTCCCGGTGGACGCTTACCCCGTCGTCGCGGACCCGTGGGCTGGCCATGACCTTGTGGCGGCAGCGTGGGTGACCAGCCAGGGCGGTTCGAAGTACGTGATCAACGCGGTGCCCACCTCTTGGGGCGAGTTCTACCGTGGCATCGCGACGCTTGAGTCGCATCTCGCTGATCTCAAGGCAGATCTGGGAACCAACAAGTCGAAGGTCACATCCACGATCATCAACCAGTTCTATTGCCACGTTGCGTACGGCTGGCTCGGAGGCGGCGCCACCTACAACATGGAATCCTGGCGAAAGGACGTCCTCTGGTCCGTACAGGGAAACCCGATCACGAAGTGCAATCCGTGATGGAGCTCACGATGAATGAACCACGCAACCTCCCGACGTCGAAGCGAAACCGCACTGTTTGGGCAATCGCCGCGCTGGCAGCGATCGTCGGCATTGCCGCCGGCTACCTCGGCGGCACCGTGGACGGTGATATCCCCTGGCCTGCCACGGTGCAGGAGACGGCCACCTACAACACGTCCACGGCCCTCACCGCGATCGCAGGGGTGCTCGTGCTCGCTGCGCTGATCATCTGGGGCGTGAGGACACGTCCCAAGGCTGGGAAGGCCGTCCTGGTGATCACGGGGGCGCTCGTAGCCACCGCTGTTGTGTTCGGTGCCAGCTTCGCGGTGGGTGCCCTGTGAGCGCGCGGACCGGCATGCTCGGAGTGATCAGCGCGCTTCTGCTTCGTGACGTGCCTCATGTTGACAGGGGCACCCGGCGTGGCCGCGGAGATATCCCCCGCACCCGACTCCCTCACGTCAACGGTGGTCGGGGATCTGGACCAACTGACGCAGGATGAGATCGAAGCGCTGCGCTCCGGCTCCCCCAAGATCGTCACCGTCGACCCGTACTCGGGCGACGTCACAGACGTCGAGGTCATAACCGAGGCAGAGCTCGAAGCGACGCTCGAGGCACTGAGCCCTTCTGGACCCTCCGCACGTTCCTGGTCTACCGGGTGCGCATCCGGCAAGCCGTGCTGGCACGACAACCCGCCCGGGAACGTGCACTACCAATTCACCTTGGGCGTTACCAACGGGACATGGGACACTGTGCGCGACTTCTATACAGGCGACTACTACGCCAAGCTGTGCTGGATCCCGTGGAACTCGACTACCAAGTTCTGCATGCCTGAGCGCAACGGAACGAAGGCGCTCATCCAGATCGGGATGCAGGTCACCGGCAAGCGGGTCGACCTGAGCAAGACCCGCGCCTAGTACCTGTCGCGCTCGAAGATCGGCCCCACGGTGGAGCTTCCGGCGTGGGGCCGATCTTCGCTCTGGGACCTCTCGGCGACTTCGCCAGAGCCCGGTGCGCGCGTCGCGCGTCCCGCGAACCGACTCTCAGCTGACTCTTCATTCATCCGTACCGCCTCGAACCGGGCGCAGCCTCCGTCAGCCACGTCGGGGTGGACCGAACAACTCCTCGCCGTGCTCGTGGAGCAGCCTGTACGCATCCGCGAACGTCTCCGGCTCGGGCTCTCCCGGCTTGCCGTAGCGCGCGATCAGCAGGCCGAGAAGCCCGCGAGCAGGCGGGGTCAACGGCCTCAGCTGATCCTTCTCACCGGGTCGCGGCGCCGACTCCTCGGGGTTCGGCGGCGTGTACGCGGGGGTCGTCACCGGCCAGTCGGCGGGGTGGCGGGGTTTGTCGAGGTTGACGACGTTCAGCAGGGTGTTGGCGGACTGGTCGCGATCGTTGAGCGGCTTCAACCCGTGCAGACGGGAGAGTGTGGCGATGACCGAGCCGTGGTGCATCTCGTCATGGATGATCGAGCCGCGCTTCGTGTACGCCGAGACCGCGATCGCCGGGACGCGGCATCCGAGCCGGTCGAACGTGAAGCCCATCTCGCCGGCCTCGGTGTCGGGCGTCGGCGTGGTGGCGGCGGGCGGGGGCACGTGGTCGTAGCAGCCGCCGTGCTCGTCGAAGGTGATGAGCAGCAGGGTGTTGACCGCGTTCGAACCCGTCGCGGACGCACTCGTGCGCACGGCCTCGTAGATGTCATGGATGAGTCGGTCTCCGGCGCGCACGTCCGAAATCGCGCTGTCGAAGACGGCTTCACCCTCGACCTCGCCCTCGCGGGGGCGGCCGAACGGCGGATGGAAGTCATTGTGGTCGTAGACCATGCGGGGCTCGATGAACGCGTAGGCGGGGAGCTTCCCGTCCTTCGCCTCGGCGTAGAAGTCCTCCATGGTGCCGAAGTGCTCGGTGCGCCAGTACTTCTCGAGCACCTGGGCATGCAGCATCCCGGTGAACGACACGAGCTGGAGCTTGTCGATGTAGATCTTCCAGCTCACCTTCTCGTCTTCGAGCCGATTGAACACCGTCGGGGCTGCCGGAGCATCGAGCCACTTCTTGTATCCGCCGCCGGCCTGGTTGGTCACGAAGCCGTATGACGTCGAGGCGTGGAAGAAGGAACGGTTGCAGAAGGTCTGCGACGGGACCCCGGCGTACCAGTGGTCGAACACGGCGAACTCCGAGGCGAGCGTCGACAGCACCGGGAGCATCTCCGGAGAGAAGGAACCCATGATGTGTCTCGCCTCGTCGGGCTTCGGGTCGGCTCCCTTGCGCAATCGCCGGAAGTTGATGATGTAGTCCTCCAGGAACCCTGACATCGTGGGCTTCTCGCCGTGCGTCGGGGCGTTGAAGGGCGCGGTCATCTCGTCGACGAAGAGTTTGGCGTTGCTCGCGGGATCCACGGTGCCGAAGATCTGCGTGTTGACGTGCGGGTACTCCTCGCCGGGGTCCGGGTCGGGAAGGCTCATGATCCGGTCGGTGTCGCCCTCGTACACGTGCGCATCGACGACCGTGCCGTCGGAGGAGGTGTTGCTGTACGAGCCGAAGTCCAGGCCCTCGAACGTCTCGCCTGCCGGCAGATTCTCCCGGGAGTACAGGTATCCGAGCAGGTTGTCGAAGGAGCGGTTCTCACCCATCACGACGACGAGGTGATCGAACCCCGGCTCACTGCGCGGAGTGAGGGCCGCGAACGGATCCGGGTCGTCTGCGAAGCCGTCGCGAGGGTTGCCGGCCATCGACGCGCCGATCGCCGCGCCGCCCGCACCCCCGACCGCCGCGCCCGCGAGCGCGGCGCCCCCGATCTTGAAGAAACCGCGGCGCGAGGTGGCACGGGCGGAGGAGTCGTCTGTCACGCCCCGATCCTATGACCGTGCCCGTGTCGAGCGCAGGGGCGAAAACAGAGACGGAATGCGCGCGACCCGGCGTGTCGGGGTGGGACACGCCGGGCGTGCGAGGGGTCGTCTGGGTTTCAGCCCCGGGGCGAGGGAGGGGCGAGGGAGGGGGAGGTCAGGCAGCGGCGATCCAGAGCACCGCGCCGTCGCGCCAGCCGAGGCCGGCTGCGCCTTCCGGGATGGGCGCTTCGTGCCGCGGGCGCACGACGCGCATCCGCTTCCCCGCGAGCTCGACGATGTACACGATGTCGGCCCCGCGGTAGACGTGGGCGACGACGTCGACGTTCACCGGAGTGTCCGCGCCGACCGTCGGCGAGAGCCGCAGGTCCTCCTGGCGGAGCACGACCTCACCGGTGCCATCGGGGCCCGCCCCCGTCAGCGGCACCTGGATCGCGGTGCCGTCGAGCGTCGCGACCGCTCCGGAACGTGTGGCCGGGAGCAGGTTGGCCGCGCCGATGAAGTCTGCCGCGAACGGGGTGCGCGGTGCACCGTAGAGTTCGGCCGGCGCACCTTCCTGTTCGATCACTCCCGCATTCATCAGGACGATGCGGTCGGAGAGGCTCATCGCCTCCTCCTGGTCGTGCGTGACGAACACGGTGGTGAGTCCGAGAGTGCGGTGCAGCTCCTTGAGCTCCACCTGCATGTCGTCCCGCAGCCGGGCATCGAGGTTCGACAGCGGCTCGTCCAGCAGGAGCACACGCGGCTCGAACGCGATCGCGCGGGCCAGGGCGACACGCTGCTGTTGTCCGCCCGACAGCTGCGCCGGCATCCGGTCGGCGAGGTGACCCATCTGCACGCGTTCCAGAGCCCGCACGGCGAGTTCCTTCTGCTCGGTCTTGGACTTCTCGCCCGACATCCGCAGCCCGAAGCGCACGTTCTCGACCACGCTCATGTGCGGGAAGAGGGCATAGCTCTGGAACATCATGCCGAGGTGACGCTTCTCGGGCGGGAGCTTCGTCACATCCTGGCCGGCGATCTCGATGGTGCCGCTGCTCGGCGACTCGAGCCCCGCGATGCAGCGCAGGAGCGTCGTCTTGCCGCACCCCGACGGGCCGAGCAGGGAGACGAACTCCCCGGACCGCATCGAGAGATCGATGCCCTTGAGCACCGATGTCCCCTTGAAGTCCTTGGTGAGAGCAGTGATGGTGAGTGTTGTCATCAGACGAACAACCTTCCCAGGCCGATGATGCGTTCGAGCACGATCATGAGGACGACGGTGAGCAGGACCATGAGAGTCGATACCGCCGCCACGGTGGGCGAGGTGCTGAACTCCAGCTGGCCGTAGATGGCGATGGGGAGCGTCTCGAGCTGCGGTGTGCGCAGGAAGAGGGCGATCACCGCATCGTCGAAGGAGATGTTGAAGGCGAAGAACGCACCCGCCGCGATGCCGGGGCGGGCGATGGGCAGCACGACGAGGCGGTAGCGGTTCCAGGCGCTCGCGCCGAGGGTGCGCGCGGCTTCTTCCGTGAAGTGGTCTGCCCGCGCCATCACTCCGGTGACGGTGCGCATCACGTACGGGATCGCGATCACGACGTGCACGGCGATCAGGACACCGACGTTCGGGGCGCCGATCGTGAGCGACGAGATCGACAGGGCACCGATCGCCAGGATGATCGTCGGGATCGTCAGCGGCGACATCAGCAGGGCTTGGATGGCGGCGCCGCCGGGGATGGTGAAGCGGGTCAGCGCGAGGGCGGCAGCGGTGCCGATCGACGCGGCCACGACGGCCACGGTGACGCCGACCACGAGGCTCAGACGGAACGGTTCGAGGTAGGTGTCCGAGGTGAGCGCCTCGACGTACCAGTCGAGGGTGAACCCCTGACCGGGGAACGTGAGGAAGCGGTTCTCGCCGACGGACGCACCGGCGACGACCAGGAGCGGGACGAGCATGTAGAGCGTCACGATGACGCCGAGGACGATGGCGAGGACCCTGCCGAGGATCGGAACGGAACGGACCATGGTCACACCTTCTGCTTCCCGAGTCGGGACGTCGCTGCGAGCACGAGCATGACCCCGGCGAAGAGCAGCACCGCCTGCGCGGCCGCGAACGACCAGTCGAGGTTGGTGGTCGCATCGACGTAGATGGTCTGCGCGAACACAGGGATCTGCGCCCCGCCGATGAAGCGCGGCGTGATGAACGAGCTCACCGAGAGGACGAAGACGAGCGAGGCACCGGCGACGATGCCGGGGATCGCGAGCGGGAGGACGACGTGCCACAGCGTGCGCCAGAATCCGGCGCCGAGCGTGCGCGACGCCTCTTCGAGCTGAGGCTTGATGCCGGAGATCACACCCAGGATGCTGAGCACCGCGAACGGCAGGAGCACCTGCACCATCGCGATCACGACCCCGGTCTCGGTGCCGAGGAAGCCCTGCGTGCCGCCGACGAGGAACTCCACGCCGGGAATCTGCATCATCAGCCCGGCAGGTCCCATCAGGACGACCCAGCCGAAGGTGCGGACCACGACGCTCGTCATGAGGGGGAGGATCACCACGATGAGCAGGAAGGAGCGCACCAGGGAGCCGGCGCGAGCCATCACGTACGACAGCGGGATCGCGATGACGAGCGTGATGATCGTCTGGATCACCCCCAGGCGGAGCGAACGCAGCGCCGCCTGGAGGTGATACTCACTCGTGAACAACCGGGTGAAGTTGTCGAGGGTGAACCCGCCTGCCGACGATTGCACGCTCATGAGGAGCATGCCAGCCACCGGGGTGATGAAGGCGAGCGCGAGCAGCACGATCGCCGGCAGGAGCAGGAGCCAGGGCTCCCTACGGGTTCGGACACTCATTTGGTGATCAGCGCATTCCACTCATCGGTCCAGGACTGCCGCGAAGCTGCGACATCGCCCGGAGCGTAGACGACGACCGTCTCCAGCTCGTCGCCGGTGAGCACGGCTTCCGCGGCGTCGCCGGAGAGTTCGGTCTGGGTGTTGACCGGCGAGTACCGCATGTTCTCCGCGAAGACGGCCTGCGCTTCGGGGCGCAGTTCGAAATCGATGAAGAGCTTCGCGAGGTCGGGGTTGTCCCGGCCCTCGACCACGTTCGCCGTGATGAGGGAGGCGGTGACGCCCTCCTTCGGGACGATGAACTCTACCGGAAGGCCCGCGTCCTGCAGCGTGCCGGCGTAGTCCATCGCGTACGGGGCGAGCCAGGTGTCGCGCTGTGCGAAGGCGGTCTGCAGGTCGGGCGAGGTGGGTACGACGATCGCGTCGCCCGACGAAGCCAGCTCCCCGAGGTCGGTGATCGCCTGCGAGGGGTCCTCGATGCCGCCGCCGAGCGCATCGGAGACACGGAGCATCGAGAGCACGCCGTACGTGTTCGAGAAGTCCGTGAGGGCGATGTGGCCGGCGTAGGCCTCGTCGAACAGGTCGAGCCACGAGGTCGGTGCCGGAGCATCGGCCTCGGTGTTGTAGACGAGTCCGATCGGTGCGAGCTGGATCACGGGGCCCTCCCCGCGCTCGAGGCCCGCCGTGGCGAGGTCGATCAGGTCACCGGATTCGGACAGCTCGTCGGCGGTGATCGGCGCGATGAGACCGTCCGCGGCGGCGGTGAACTCCTGCCCGCCGGAGAAGTGCACGACATCGATCTGCGGGCTGGCCTTCTGGGCGGTGACCTGGGCGAGGGCGTCGGCGCTGTACAGCGTGATCAACTCGACCTTGGCGCCGGTCTCCTCCTCGAAAGGATCGACGACGGCCTCGATGAAGGCCTTCTCCCAATCGCCGCCGAACGACGTGACGACGAGGGTCTCGCCGGCGAACTCCTTGTCGCCGGACGATGCGGTGTCATCGCCGGCCGCACAGCCGGCGAGGACGAGGGCGCCGGTGGCGACGAGCGCTCCGGTGGTGAGGATTCTTCGGGTATTCATGCACTGCTCCTTCGGGATGGGTCCAGCACTGAGTAGACGCCTTAGACCAGGCGTCCGATGGTGAGCTGCTTCGCTCCGTCGATGCGGATCGCCGCGCTTTCCTTGGCGAACTCCGCGAGTCCTTCGGTGATGCCGCCCCAGATGTTGACGGGTGTCCATCCGAGCGGGCCGAGAGTACGGGCACCACGATCGTAGAAGACGCCGATCTCGTACCACTCGAACGGCAGACCGCCCATCTGCATGGGACGCTGCCAGTACCACTGCAGATCACCCGGTGCGGGTACGACCTGCTGGTTCTCGAACGGCACCTTCTCCGGGTCGAAGTTCTGCGCCTCTTCGGGGAGGCCGACCATGACCTCGGGGCCGGCGTACATCGCGTGCATCGCCTGCATGGTGACCGGCTTCTCCAGTGCACCCCACATGGCCTCGCAGGTGCGAGGGGCGAGGTCCTCGAACAGGGTGGCGACGGCGCGGACGCCGTTCTCGTACTCGAGGAAGACCTGCTTGGTCATCGTGTTCCTTTCTCCGCAGCGGGTTGTTCCGCTGCTCGTTCGCGGGCGGCCGAGACGAACGCCGCGAACAGCGGCATCTCCTCCGCGGCCTCATCGGGGTCGATCATCTTCTCGGGGTGCCACTGCACCGCCCAGAAGGGCCAGTCGCCGCCTGCTTCGACGGCTTCGACGATCCCGTCCGGGGCCCACGCGACCGGGTGCAGGTCGGGGGCGGGGACGGCGATGGACTGGTGGTGGATGGTGTTCACGATCCGGTGCCGCGTGCCGTAGAGGTCGGCGAGACGGCTGCCGTCGGCGAGTCTGATCGGATGCCGGGCGGCGAGCTGCTGGTCTGCTCCGCGCACGGGCTGGTGATCCTCGGTGTGCGGGATGTCGACGAGGAGGGTGCCACCGAAGGCGACGTTGGACACCTGCAGCCCGCGACAGACGGCGAGGACCGGGATGCCGCGTCGGCGGGCGCCCCGGGCGAGGGCGATCTCGAACCCGTCGCGCGACGGATCGTAGGACTTGCCCTCCTGCGGTTCCGCGCCGTAGCGGGACGGGTGCACGTCTTCTCCCCCCGAGAGGAGCAGTCCGTCGAGGCGGTCGAGAACGTCGTCGACGCCCGCCGTCGGGGGCAGCAGGACGACGGCGCCACCGGCGGCTTCGACGGGTGCGGCGTACTCGGCACCCAGGGTGTGT
This sequence comes from Microbacterium sp. PI-1, assembly GCF_004337555.1. NCBI lineage: Bacteria > Bacillati > Actinomycetota > Actinomycetes > Micrococcales > Microbacteriaceae > Microbacterium > Microbacterium sp. PI-1. The sequence goes on from NZ_SJYZ01000004.1 coordinate 128,218, forward strand.
GCGGGGCGGCCTGCCCCGAGATCGGTGTCGATGAAGCGACGCCAGGTCGTGATGCCGATGAGCGGACGGGTCATGACAGCTCGATCCAGGTGGTCTTGAGATCGGTGAACTTGTCGATCGCATGCAGGCTCTTGTCGCGGCCGAAGCCGGACCCCTTGACCCCGCCGAAGGGGATCGTCATGTCGCCCTCCTCGAAGCAGTTCACCCAGACGACGCCGGCACGCAGACGTCGCGACAGGGTGTGCACCGCGTTGAGGTCGGTGCTCCACAGCGCGGCCGCGAGTCCGTACTCGGTGCCGTTGGCGATCTCGAGGGCGTCCTCCACGTCGTCATAGGCGATGACCGAGAGGACGGGGCCGAAGACCTCGCGCTGGGCGACTTCGTGCTGCGGTGTGACTCCGAGCACCACGGGGGCGAAGTAACTGCCGCCGTCGACGGCCTCGAAACGCTCCGGGGTTCCGGCCGCGAGCTCTCCGCCTTCCGCCTGGGCGCGCTCCACGAAACCGGCGATGCCGGCGAGCTGCTTCTCGCTGACGATCGCTCCCATCGAGGTGGTGACGTCGAACGGGTCGGCGGGCAGACTCGTCCGCGCGACCTCGGCGGCGATCTCCAGCGCACGATCATGCTGCGCTCGGGGTACGAGCAGGCGGGACGACGCCGTGCACATCTGTCCCTGGTTGTAGAAGCATCCGTCGGCCGTGGCACGCACCGCGCGCTCCAGGTCGGCGTCGGGCAGCACCAGGCTCGCGGTCTTCCCGCCGAGCTCGGGCCAGACCCGCTTGCCGTTGGACGCCGCCGAGTAGCCGAGGAAGCGCCGTCCGACCTCCGGGGACCCCGTGAAGGTGACGATGTCGACGTCGGGGTGCTCGCCGAGAGCGCGACCGGCGACGTGTCCGGCGCCGGGGAGGACGTTGAGCACGCCGGAGGGGATGCCGGCCTCGTGCGCGAGCTCGGCCAGTCGCAGCGCCGAGTAGGTCGTGTGCTCGGCGGGCTTGAGCACCACGCTGTTGCCGACCGCGAGGGCCGGGGCGAGCTTCCAGGCGGTCATGGTCAGCGGGAAGTTCCACGGCACCACGGCCGCGACGACGCCTGCGGGCTCGCGGGTGACGAGCGCGAGACTGTTCGGCGCGGTGACGGGAGCCTCGTCGAGGATCTTGTCGGCGGCCTCCCCGTACCAGCGGAAGCAGGTGACGACGGCGCGAAGCTCGGTCTGCAGAGCCTCACGGACGGGCTTTCCCATCTCGAGCGAGATCGTGAGGGCGAGCTCTTCGGCGTTGTCGTGGATCTTCTGCGCGAAGGCGATCAGCCGCTGTCCGCGCTCACGAGGGGCGATCCGCGACCAGGCCCCGGAATCGAAGGCGGTGCGCGCGGAGCGGACGGCCCGGTCCACATCGGCCGGCGAGGCGGCGCTGATCTGCGGAAGTGCGCGACCGTCGCGGGGGCTCACGGGAGACAGGGGCTCGGCCGAGCCCTCCTCCCACGCGCCGTCGATGAACATGCGCGTGTGCAGGGGCAGCGTCGCCGCGCGATCCGCCCAGTCGTCTCCAGTAGCCGTGAACACGGTCGTCCTCTCCAGGGGTGATGGCCCTGGAGAGGATACTCGCCCTATTTCGCCACGAGGTCAAGCTATAGAGACCGATCTCGCCATTTCGTTACATGCCAGTAACAGAATCGGCCTATAGGCGAATCGCGCCCGTGGGCATGTCGTTGGCCAGCGCGGCGGGAGCCTCGTCGACGATCAGAGACCCGCGCAGCACCGGAGTGATCACCACCAGCGACTCGACGACCTCGAGTCCGTCGTGCCCCGCCACGGCGGGACCGGTGAGGAACTCGTAGAACGCATCCGCATCCTTGACGAGCACATTGGCGAGCAGCTGCGAGGTCCCCGTGGTGGCGGCGATGAACTTCACCTCCGGTGCGGCGGCGAGAGCCGCTCCCACCTTCTCGAGGCGCGCCATCGGGACGCGGAGCCACACCAGAGCCTCCAAACCGAGGCCGAACAGGCTCGGCACCACCTCGGTGCGGGGATGCATGAGGCCGCGACGGCTCAGGGACTCCATCCGTCTCCGGGTGGTGGTGACGTTCAGTCCCAGTGACCGGGCGAGCTGCGCGACCGGCATCCGACCGTCTTTCAGCAGCAGGCGGATCAGTGCCTCCTCGTCCGCGCTGAGGGAATCGGCGGGGTCGACCTCGGAGCCGGACGACTCGTCGAGCATGCGGGCCTGTTCGTCGGTGAGCACTCCCGCGCGCCAATCGTGCCCCGAGCGGAAGAACTTCAGCACCGTCGTCACGTTGATCGAGTCGATGCCCTCGAGCTCGGGGAAGTCGGTGAAGAGCAGCTCGCGGATCGAGGCGTCGTCGTGGGGGAGCAGCATTCCGGCGATGTCGCTGCTGCCTTCGAGCACCGAGACGGAGGAGGCGTCCGGCCGTCGTGCCAGCGTGCGTGCCACATGCCAGAGCGCGTGCGGCTCGGTCGTGATGCGGAACAGCACCGCGCGGGCGTGGAGCACTCTGGCGGGGTCGACATAGGTGGAGACCCGCACCAGTCCGCGGTCGAGCAGTCGCTGCCCACGGCGGGCGACGGTGCGTTCCGGCAGATCGACCACGCGGCCGATCTCCCCCCACGACGCACGGCCGTTCACCTGCAGGGCCGCGGCGACGATCCGATCGGTTTCGTCGGCCATCACATCGTTCGTGGGCACGGGCTCTCCTTCACCGGGGACGGACTCGGGTGAAGGTTATCCCAGTGCGCCGAGCCGCCGGGACCAAAACGGAGACCGGACGCGGTCATCGCGGCCTGTCTCGAGCCGACCTGCCGCCGGAGTGCGAGACGGTCCCGGTTTCGGCATCCGCGGCGATGGCGTCAGATGTCGGAGAAGTCGTTGCCGCCGCTGCTGATGCGCGTCACGACGTCGTCGGTGACCTTCAGGGTGATGTACTCGACACCGACCTCTCCGGGATTCACGAGAGACGAGGTGCCGGGAACCTCTCGCATGCCGATCTTGAGGTAGTCGGAGACGCCGTCGCCGTCTTCATCCCACTCATCCTCTGCGCCGGCGGCGATCGCCTCGGCGCGGGTGGAACCGAGGCCGAGCCCCTCCGTGGTGCGGAAGATCACGCCGGGGGCATCCGCCGACACGACCAGGGTTATGCGGGTCTCGTAGGCCGTCGCCTTCGTCCCGTTCCACTCGAACCCGTCGTACACCGAGTCGTACGGGCCTTCGACCGGTCCCTCCGTCGGCGCGGATCCGAAGGCGTCGGTGAGGGCGGCGACGACGCCATTCGGGTCGTCGTATCCGATCACGGGCCCCTCGTCGATCGAGAGGCCGTCGACGGAGATCTCGACGATACGGTCTGCGGGCGTGGCGGAGGCCGAGGTGCTCGGTGTGGATGACGATGTCGAGGTCGCGGAGCCGTCCGGTGACTGCCCGGGAGCGCAGGCGGTGAGCGAGAGGCCCAGGAGCGCGGCGGTGACGGAGGCGAGGACGAGGTGACGACGGCTTGGCATGACCCGAGCCTAGGGCGGTCGCATGGACGTTCTTCGGTCAGACCCGTGACCGAAACGAATCGTTATGTGCGGAGGCCTGTACCACGAACGAGGACGCCGTCCAGGCCGAAGCCCGAACGGCGTCCTGTGATGACGATCGCGGATCAGTCCGCTTCGGTCGTATCCGCCGGGGTGTGCTGCCGACGACGGCGCATTGCGAACAGGCCGACGCCTGCTGCCAGGAGCACGACGGCTGCGACGATGTACGGCGTGCTGTCGGCGCCGGTCGCGGCCAGGTCGTCCGCGGTCGAGCTCCCCGCGCCCGGGGTCACTGCCCCTCCGCCGGAGACCGCAGCGACGGTGAGTGCCGCGGTGACCTCCGTGCCATCGGGCAGGATGACGGCGAGGGTGTGTGCGCCGGCCGGAGTGTTCGCGGGGATCGTGACCGTCCGCTGGAACGAGCCGTTCGCACCGGCGGTCGCGGTGCCCAGCTGCACCGGGTCAGAGCGGAGCTCGAGGCGAAGCTCGGCGCCCTCCGCGAAGCCGCTGCCCGCGACCGTGACGGTGCCCCCGGCCTTCACCGCGGCCGCGCCGAGCTCGATCTTGGCCGGAACCTCGGGCTCCGGCGTGACCGGGGGTGTGACGCCCTCCTCGGTGACCCACTTCTCGCCGGCGTCCGACTTCGTCACGGTGAACGTGTCGTAGACGGCGCCGACGGGGAGGTCGGTCGTGGCTCCCGGCTGCTTCTCCGCGAGGTAGGAGCGGTAGACGAGCTGGTTCTTCGAGACGTCGATCACCTGGTACGTCGTCACGTCCTGACCACGCAGCACCTGGGTGGCGCCGTTGTTGGTCCAGACGTTCTTCTCGGCGGATTCCAGGTCGTAGTGCTTCGCGCCCGAGTTCGACACGACGTAGACGGGACCCGTGGTGAGGCCGGGGGTCTCGGTCGCGTCCGTGTTCACAAAGCCGCGGGCGTAGGTGTGGTCGTGGCCCATGAGTACCAGGTCGATGTCGTTGCGCTGGAAGACCGGCAGCCACTCCGCGCGCAGCACCGGCTCGTCACGGCCCGCCGATGCGGAGAACACCGGCTGGTGGAAGGTGACGACGTTCCACTTCGACGGGCTGTTCTGCAGCAGCAGGTCGAGCCATGCGCCCTGGAAGCGGGTCCAGAGCACGCCGATCTGCGTGGATGGGCACTCCGCGCCGCTGCAGGAGGGGAGTCCGGCCGGCGTGAGGAAAGTGGTGTCGCGTGTCGCGTTCAGCGTGATGAAGCGCACGCCCTGGTAGTCGGTGTAGTACGCGGTCTCGGCAGCGAATGAGCTCCAGTGGTCGAAGAACGCGCGGTACTGCTGCGCGACCTCCGAGTCGCCCTTCGCGAGGTCTGCCAGCTCACCGATCGAGCTGGTCGACGGGTTGTTGTGCGGGTATTCGAAGGCTGCCTTCCAGGCGGTGAGGAGCTTGTCGCCGGAGTACTCGTGGTTGCCGGGGGCTGCCATCACGTTGGTGCGGACCGCCGAGTCCTTCATGCCCTTGAACCAGTTGACCCACTCGTTCTCGTTGCTCGAGGTGTTGATCAGGTCGCCTGCGTGCACCGAGCCGATCGACCGGGGAGCGTTGGCCTCGGCCTGCTTCACGACACTCGGCCACGTGGTGTCGAGGCCGATCTGGGCGTCGCCGTAGTAGATGAACTGGAAGTCGGTCGCGGAAGGATCCGCGGTGCGGAAGGTGAACCACTCGCTCCAGCTGCCGGGAAGACCGACGCGGTAGCGGTACTCGGTGGCGGCGGTGAGGCCGGTCACGGTCGCCGAGAAGTGCTTGTTCGGGTTGCCGTTCACGACGCCGGCGTCGTACGCGTCGATCGTGCGGGTCTCGCCGCCGGCGGCCGGGGCGATCTCGACCTGTCCGACCGTGTGCGAGGCGTTGCCGGCCAGCCACGAGAAGGCCTGGGAGACCTCGGGCTGCTCGGTCGGTGTCAGGATGACGCGGGTCGGCGGGGCGAGCACGGGCGTGCCGGGGTCGGACGCCTCCACCAGGGTCAACGAAGACATGTCGAAGAAGATGTCCGAGCTGGTCTCGCGATCCTGGAAGAGGGAGACGGCGATGGTGTTGGTGCCGTCGTGGAGCAGGTCGCCTTCGGCGCTGAACGTGCTCGTCAGCGGGTCGCCGTTGCTGTCGCCGGCGTACTCGACGTTGGTCGTGTCGGTGATGCGGCCGTCGACGTAGCGGGCGACCTCCTCGCCGTTGATCCAGACGATGATCGCATCGTCGTAGGTGATCGTGCTCTGCAGGACGGCGACCTTCTCCGCCACACCCGCCTCGAGCTCGAAGGTCGTGCGGAAGAAGTACGTCGGCACGGTCGGAGCCTGGGTGCCGTCGAGGTAGTGGTTCAGGAGTGTTCGGGGCGTCTGCGGGCCGACCGGGGCGAGCTCTCCGCGTTTTGCGCCGAAGGAGCCGGGGGCCGTCTTCCACGCGCTGTCGTCATAGGCGGGCAGCGTCCAGTCGCGGAGCGCCGCGGGAGCGGGCGAGGGATCGGAGCCGTCGTCGAGATAGTGCCAGGCGGTGTCGCCGGTGATCAGCGAGCCGGTCGGAACCTCGGGGTCGGGTGCGGCGAGGGCCGCGGGGGCGACGACGGCGCCGCCGAGCAGGGCGAGGAGCGCGACGGATGTGAGTCCGTGACGTCGCCACCGCACCGCAGGGGTGGGGGAGGTCATGTCAGTCCTTCGTGGAGGGGGGGTCCGTGCTCAGCCGCACGGGGCTCATCCACTCCACCGAAGACGGATGGCCGGAGCCTGACCCCGCGGGGACCGGGAGGTGAACGATGTGATGCGGGCCACGTCACCGGGGCCATAGCGGAGACCGATCGGTCGCGGGCCCGCGTGTCGAGGGGCGGCGCGCCGTGGGGCGAGCGGATGGTCTGCTTTTCGGCAGATGAGGGGGCGCAGAGCCCAGGCGGAGTCGGCTCACCCCGGTACGCTGGAACCCATGCTCAACATGGCTGACGGCCTCGCTCGTCTCGGTGCGCTCGCCGAGAATCCGGTCGTCGGCACCCTCGCGAGGGCGTTCGAGAGCGCGGGCTACGAATTGGCCGTGGTCGGTGGTCCGGTGCGCGATGCGCTGCTCGGTCGGGAGACGCACGATCTCGACTTCACCACGAACGCGTCGCCCGACGACATCCTGGCGATCGTCACTCCGATCTCGACCGCCCGCTGGGACATCGGCCGCGAGTTCGGCACGATCGGCGCGCGCGTGCAGGGCGAGCAGGTCGAGATCACGACGTATCGCGCCGACAGCTACGACGGCGTGACCCGCAAGCCCACGGTCGAGTTCGGCGACACGATCGACGGCGACCTCGTGCGCCGCGACTTCACGGTCAACTCGATGGCGCTCCAGGTGCCGGCTGTGAAGCTCGTCGACCCGACCGGCGGAGTGGAAGACCTCATCGCCGGTGTTCTGCGCACCCCCGCCGACCCGAAGATCTCGTTCGGCGACGACCCGTTGCGGATGCTGCGGGCGGCTCGTTTCAGCGCCCAGCTCGGCTTCCGCGTCGACGAGGCCACCACCGCGGCGATCGCCGCGCTGCGCGAGACCCTGACGATCGTGAGCCCCGAGCGCATCCAGTCCGAGCTCGTGCGCCTCATGCAGACGGACGATCCGGTGCGCGGCATCCGCGTGCTGGTCGACACCGGCCTGATCGACGAGTTCCTCCCCGAGGTCACCGCGCTGCGCCTCGAGGTCGATGAGCACCATCATCACAAGGACGTCTACGAGCACTCGCTCACCGTGCTCCGTCAGGCGATCGAGCTCGAGCACTCCCGGCACCCCGGTGCCGCCCCCGATGTGCCGCTGCGCATCGCCGCCCTGCTGCACGACATCGGCAAGCCTCGCACCCGCAAGCTCGAGGCCGGGGGAGTGGTGACCTTCCATCACCACGACGTGGTCGGGGCGCGCATGGCTCGCAAGCGGCTGCAGGCTCTGCGCTTCGACACCGCCACGACCGACGCCGTCGCCACCCTCATCGAGTTGCACCTGCGCTTCTTCGGCTATGCCGAGGGGACCTGGACGGATGCCGCGGTGCGACGCTACGTGCGCGACGCGGGCGACCTGCTGGAGCGGTTGCACATCCTGACCCGGGCCGATGTGACCACGCGCAACAAACGCAAGGCCGGTCGCCTGGCGGCTGCGTACGACGACATCGAATCGCGCATCGTCGCCCTCCGTGAGCAGGAGGAGCTCGACTCGATCCGTCCGGAACTCGACGGAAACCGCATCCAGGAGGTGCTCGGCATCTCACCGGGGCGTGAGGTGGGCGAGGCGTACCGGTTCCTGCTCGACCTGCGCCTGGACGAGGGTGTGCTCGGTCCCGACGTCGCGGAGCAGCGCCTCCGCGAGTGGTGGGCCTCGCGCGGCTGACTCCGGCCCGCCTATTCCGCGCGTGGCCCCACGCTCGTACACTGAATCCACGAAGCCTCTTCGATGATCGGAGATCGCTGTGTCTGCGCCGTGGCAGGTATCCCGCGAGTCCCTTCCGGCGACATCGCGCCTTCTCGTCGAGCGCGCGCACGAGGAACTGCTCGCCGGCAATCTCGACGACCGGCGGCTGCAGGGGGTGCGTCCGCTCGTCCGCGAGTCGTGGGAACGCTCGTGGCGCCGCCGTGTCGCCCCCGAAGACACACCGCGGCTGGAGTTGATCAGCGACGAACTGGAGGAGTATCGGCTCGCCCACCCGCTCGCCTCCGCGATGGACATGATCCGCGCCCTGCTGTTGCCGGGCTCGAGCGAGGACACCGGGGTGATCATCGCCGTCGGTGACCAGGCGGGTCGGTTGCTGTGGATCGAAGGCGACGAACAGCTGCGCTCGCTCACGGACGACATGGGCTTCGTCGCCGGTGCGAACTGGTCGGAGGATGCGGTCGGGACGAGTGCGCCCGGCACGGCCCTCGCCTTGGAACAGTCGGTGCAGATCCGCGGTGCCGAGCACTACAACAGGCTCGTGCATCCGTGGTCGTGCACGGCCGCACCTGTGCGCGACCCGGAGACGAAGCGTGTGCTCGGGGTGATCGACATCACCGGCGGACCCGAGGTCGTGTCCCCGCAGGCACGGTTGCTGGTCGATGCGACGGCTCGGGCCGTGGAGTCCGAGCTGATGGTCGCGCGCCTCCGGGCGAGGAGCGAGACGCCGCGTTCGCGGTCGACCCCCTCGAAGGCGCGTATCCCGGCGACCGCCCGGGCGACGCTGCACGTTCTCGGACGCGACCGTGCGCGCTTGGAGACCGAGTCGGCGCACGGCGAGGCCATGATCGACCTGAGCGCGCGACATGCCGCCATCCTCCTGATGCTCGCGGTCCACCGTCAGGGGCTCTCGGCCGAGCGTCTGTGCGAGCTGGTCTACGGCGAAGGGGTCTCGCCCGACACGCTGCGCCCGGAGATGGTGCGTCTGCGCAAGGTGCTCGAGCGCACGGCCCCCGACCTCGTGCCGGAGTCCCGTCCCTATCGGCTGCCCGTCGCCCTCGACACCGACGCGCATGACGTGCTCTCGCTGCTCGACCGCGGTGCTCACCGTGTCGCACTGACGGCGTACCGCGGGCCCGTGCTGCCCGAGTCGACCTCGCCCGGGGTGGAGGAGTTCCGCGAGACGGTGCGCGGGGCGTTGCGTGAGGTGATGCTCTCGGAGGCCAGCCTCGACGTTCTGCTCTCCTACGCCGAGATCCCCGAGGGGCAGGGCGACGCCGAGGTGCTGCGCCTGGCCCTGGAGATGCTCCCCGCACGGTCGCCGAAGCGCGCGGCACTGGTCACCCGGATCGAGCGCCTCGGCAGCTGATCCCCCCCCGTTTGCGGGATCGAAAACGCCCCTCCCGGGCCCCTCTCCGGTGCGTTTCTGATCCCGCACGGGGGTCGATCCCGCGACTGCAACCCGCTGCAACGTTGCGCATCGGGGTGCAACCTCCCGCGACCTACCTTCGGAACACAGCCGCGCACGGAGCGCGGCCCGTCGAAGGAGACTCCATGAGCATCGTCGAAGAAGACGTGTCCCTCGCCTACGCGGCCCCGGGCCGGCCGGGCGCCCTCGCGAACTATCGTCCCCGATACGGCCACTACATCGGGGGAGAGTTCGTCGAACCCGTGAAGGGTCAGTACTTCGAGAACATCAGCCCCGTCAACGGCAAGCCGTTCACCGAGGTCGGCCGCGGCACGAGCGAAGACATCGACCGCGCCGTGGACGTGGCCTGGAAGGCGTTCACCGGATGGGGGAAGACGAGTCCGGCCGAGCGCTCGGTCATCCTGAATCGCATCGCGGATCGCATCGAGCAGCACCTCGAGGAGATCGCTGTCGCGGAGACGTGGGAGAACGGCAAGCCCGTGCGCGAGACCCTCGCCGCCGACATCCCTCTCGCCGTCGATCACTTCCGCTACTTCGCCGGTGTGCTGCGGGCACAGGAGGGCGGGATCAGTCAACTCGACGAGAACACCGTCGCGTACCACTTCCATGAGCCGCTCGGCGTGGTCGGGCAGATCATCCCCTGGAACTTTCCGATCCTGATGGCCGTGTGGAAGCTCGCGCCCGCGCTCGCCGCAGGCAACTGCGTCGTGATCAAGCCGGCCGAGCAGACGCCGGCATCCCTGCTGTTCCTGTTCGACATCATCGGTGACCTGCTCCCGGCGGGTGTCGTGAACATCGTCAACGGGTTCGGCATCGAGGCGGGCGCTCCGCTCGCGCAACACAAGCGCATCCGCAAGGTCGCCTTCACGGGAGAGACCACGACCGGTCGTCTGATCATGCAGTACGCCTCGCAGAACCTGATCCCGGTCACGCTGGAGCTCGGAGGCAAGAGCCCGAACGTGTTCTTCGACGACGTCGCCCGCTCGACCAGTGACCCGTTCTACGACAAGGCACTCGAGGGCTTCACGATGTTCGCGCTGAACCAGGGCGAGGTCTGCACCTGTCCCTCGCGTGCACTCATCCAGCGGTCGATCTACGACGGATTCCTCGCCGACGGACTCCAGCGCGTCGGCAAGGTCGTACAGGGCAACCCGCTCGATCCCGCCACGATGATCGGTGCGCAGGCGTCGAACGACCAACTGGAGAAGATCCTCAGCTACATCGACATCGGCACGCAGGGCGGTGCGCGACTGCTGGCCGGAGGGGAGCGGGTCGACCTCGGCGGTGATCTCAGCGAGGGGTTCTACGTCGCCCCGACCGTGTTCGAGGGCACGAACGACATGCGCATCTTCCAGGAGGAGATCTTCGGTCCGGTGCTCTCGGTCACGTCGTTCGATGACTTCGACGACGCGATCTCCATCGCGAACGACACGCTCTACGGACTGGGTGCGGGTGTGTGGAGCCGCAGTGGCGACACGGCCTATCGCGCGGGCCGGGCGATCGAGGCCGGACGTGTATGGACGAACACCTACCACCAGTACCCGGCCCACGCCGCGTTCGGCGGATACAAGCAGTCGGGTGTGGGGCGCGAGAACCACAAGATGATGCTCGACCACTACCAGCAGACGAAGAACCTCCTCGTCTCGTACGCGGAAGGGCCCATGGGCTTCTTCTGAGCTCGACCCCGGGCGGGCGCTGCTCCCTCAGCGCCCGCCCGGACCATCTCTGGAAGGGGGAACCGTGGCCATCAGCGGCACACAGCAGCGGGTCGATGTGACGGAGGCTGCGGCCTCTCTCGTGCGCGAGCTCACCGTGCAGCACGGTCCGCTCATGTTCCATCAGTCGGGCGGATGCTGCGACGGCTCCGCGCCCATGTGCTTCCCCGTCGGCATGTTCCTCATCGGCGAGGGCGACGTGCTGCTCGGCAATCTCGATGTCGGACTCGTAGACCCCGTCGAGGTCTACATGTCGCAGTCGCAGTTCGAGTACTGGAAGTACACGCACCTGACCATCGACGTCGTCCCCGGTCGCGGCGCCGGGTTCAGCGTCGAAGGACCGACGGGTATGCGATTCCTCATCCGCTCCCGGATGCTGGACGACACGGAGCTTGCGTACTTCGGACTGGCGACGCCGGCAGGCTGAGTCGCCCGCCTCAGCGCGGCAGCCGCGGAACCGCGTCGACGAGCGCTCGCGTGTACGGGTCCTGCGGGTCGTGCAGGACGGCCGAAGTGGCACCCTGCTCGACGACGCGACCGTTCTGCAGCACGAGCGTGCGGTCGCACGCCGAGGCGATCGCGGTGAGGTCGTGCGACACCATCACGAGCGACAGGCCGTTCTCGCGGCGCAAGCGATCGAGCAGCTCGAGCACCTGCACGCGCGTCGTCACGTCGAGCGCGCTGACGGGCTCATCGGCGAGAAGCACGCGCGGGCGGGAGACCACGGCGCGGGCGATCGCGATGCGCTGACGCTGCCCGCCGGAGAACTCGTGCGGATAGCGGCGGGCGGTGTCAGCGGGAAGTCCGACGGAGTCCAGGGCCTCGGCGATGCGGCGTTGCGCGTCGGCGCCGGCGCCGGATGCCAGGCCGAGCGAGCGGAGTGGTTCGCCGACGATCCGGTCGATGCGCTGGCGAGGGTCGAGCGACGAGTACGGGTCTTGGAACACCGGCTGCACACTCGCGCGGAACCGTCGCATCTGTGCGCGGTCGCGCAGGGCGAGCGGGGCGCCCTCGAACAGCACCCGTCCGTCGCGCGGAGCATCGAGCCCGAGCATCAGCCGCAGGATCGTGGACTTGCCCGCCCCCGACTCGCCGACGAGGCCCAACGAGTCGCCCTCGTCGATGCGCAGCGACACGTCGTGGAGAACGCGGCGCGATCCATAGGCGAAGCCGGCTCCGCGCACTTCGAGCAGCGTCATCGTCCGACCTCCCCGGCATCGAGGAAGGCATCGAGCGCGCGGGCGCTGTCGACCAGCATCCGCGTGTACGGCTCGGCCGGCTCCTGCAGCACCTGCGCCACCGCGCCCGCTTCCACGACGAGTCCGTCGCGCAGCACCACGATCCGGTCCACCATGCGCGAGACCACGGCCAGGTCATGGCTGATGAACAGCAGCGCCATGCCCCGCTCGTCGACCAGGCGTTCGAGCAACGTGAGCACGCCGTCCTGCACGGTCACGTCGAGTGCGGTGGTCGGCTCGTCGGCGATGAGCAGTTGCGGGCGGGCCGCGAGGGCGATGGCGATGGCGACGCGCTGACGCTGACCACCCGAGAGCTCATGCGGGTAGGCGCGCGCGATGCGGGCGTCGGAGAGGGAGACCTCGTCGAGGGCCGTGGCGACGGCGCTGTTCAGCTCCGCCCCGCGCAGACCGAGGTGGCGCCGCAGCGGTTCGGCGATCTGTCGTCCCACCCGCATCAGGGGGTCGAGCGCGGTGAGCGGTTCCTGGAACACGATCTGCGCGACGGGTCCGCGCAGCGGGCGGAGGTCGGCGTCGCGAGCGTCGATCACCTGGTGGCCGTCGAGCAGCACCGAGCCCGACGCGCGGAGGGCATCCGGCAGCAGCCCGGTCACGGCCATCGAGGTCAGCGACTTGCCCGAGCCGGACTCGCCGATCAGCCCCAGGCGCTCCCCCGCCCCGAGGGAGAAAGAGACATCGCGCACGAGCGTGCCGGCGCCGGAGCGGACCGTGAGGCCGGAGACGTCGAGGAGGCTCATCGGCTCCTCCTTCGGGCCGGGTCGGCGAGGTCGCGCAGACCATCGGCGAGGAAGTTCACACCGAGCACGAGTGCGATGATCGCGACTCCGGGAGCGATGGCACCGACGGGTGCGGTGAGCACGGTGCCCTGCGCCTCCTGCAGCATCCGTCCCCACGAAGCGTTGGGCGGCGGTGCGCCGAGCCCGAGGTACGACAGGCTCGCCTCGGCCAGCACGGCGGCACCGAACTGCAGCGCCAGGCTCACGGCGAGGGTGGGTGCGATGTTCGGCAGCACGTGTTGGAACACGATCCCGAGCACGCCGGTGCCGCTCGTGCGCGCGGCGGTGATGTACTGCTCCTGCAGCACGCGGCGCGCGAGGATACGCGTGAGTCGCGCCACGATCGCCGACATCGCCAGACCGATCGCGAGCACCGCAGACCACAGCGATGCTCCCTGCACCGCGACGACCAGCATCGCCAGCAGCAGCACGGGGAACGCGATCACCACGTCGAGACCTGCGGAGAGGGTGTCGTCGACCCAGGGGCGGGCGAACGCGGCGAGAAGGCCGATGATCGTCCCGAGGACCGCGGCGATCGCGACCGCGCCCGTGCCGACGATGAGCGCGATCCGTGCGCCCCACATCAACTGCGAGAACAGGTCGCGGCCGAGTCGATCGGTGCCGAGGAGGTGCTGTGCGCTCGGGCCCTCGAGCCGGCCTCCACTGGTGTCGGCGAGCGGATAGGGCAGCCAGAACAGGGAGACCAGCGCGATCAGCACGATGACGCCGGTGAGGACGATCCCGATCACCAGGGTCGCCTTCGGTCGCCGGCGCACGGGTACGGAGGCGGTGATCAGCTGTTCGGCGACGCGGCTCATCGGTTCCCCGAAACGCTCGTGCGCAGGCGCGGATCGATCAGACGCTGCACGATGTCGGCGGCGAACCCGACCAGCAGCACGAAGAGCGTGCTGACGACGAGGACGCCCTGGATCACCTGGAAGTCGTGCTGCTCGATGGCCGAGAGCAGCAGGCTGCCGAGCCCGGGAAGTGTGAAGACGCTCTCGACGACCACCGCCCCGAGGAGCGTCGTCGACAGCTCGATGCCGAGGACCGCGACCACGGGCACCGCCCCGTTGCGCACGCCGTGCCGGAGCAGCGCTTCCCCCATGCGGGAACCGCCGGCGCGCGCCGTGCGCAGGTAGTCGCTTCCGAGCACGTCGAGTGTCGCCGAGCGGACGTAGCGGCTGAGAGAGGCGCTCATGACGATCACGATGGTGAGAATAGGCAGCGCGAGCGAACGGAGCGCATCCGCCGGATCCTCCCAGTCCTTCCGGGGGAACCCGCCGGAAGGCAGCACGCCGAGACCGAGCGCGAACACCCAGACGAGCACGACGCCGACCCAGAACACGGGGACGGCGACGCCGAGCTGCGCGAACCCCGACAGCGCGATCCCGTACCAGCGGTCGGACTTGACGGCCGCGGTGATACCGATCACGAGTGAGACGAGGAGCGCGATGGTGAAGGCGATGAGCGTGAGCGGGAGCGTCACGGCGAGGCGATCGGCGATGTCAGGTCCGACCGGACGGGAGCTCAGGAACGATTCACCGAGATCGAAGCGGAGCAGCTGACCCGCCCAGGTGGTGAACTGCTGCAGCAGGGGCTGGTCCGAGCCGACCTGGGCGCGCGCGGCGGCGATCTGCTCGGGGGTGGCGTTCACCGAGAGCAGCGCGTTGGCCGGGTCGCCGGGGAGAAGGCGCAGCAGCACGAAGATCGCGACCATCGCGACGACGAGCGACACCGCGAGGAACGCGAGGCGGCGCAGGAGGTAGGCGAGCATGGCTTCTCAGGATGACGTGGGGGATGCCGACGCGCGGCATCCCCCACGCACGTCAGGACTTGACGATGTCGTAGGCGAAGAACTGCGAGTTCAGGCCGTTGACCGGGTACCCGCTGAGGTCGCTCGAGGCGACCACGATCTGCGGGTACAGGTACAACCATACGCTCGCGGCATCGGCGGCGATCTTCTCGTTGACCTTCTTGAGAAGAGCGGTCTGTTCGTCGGTCGTCGCGGCCTGCTCGGCGTCGGCGACCCACTGCTGCACGTCGGCGTCGTCGTAGCCCCAGTAGAAGTCGGGGTTGCCGTACCAGACCACGTCGCGGTCGTTCACGTGCTCCTGCAGCGTGGCCTCGAAGTCCTGCTCCTTGAAGACCTTCGTGTACCACTCGTCGGCGCTGATCGTGTTGATCTCGACCGTGATGCCGACCTCGGCGAGCTGCGACTGCAGGAACTCCGCCACCGCGGGGTGAGGGTCGTAGCTCGGGGTGTCGAGCGTGAACGTGAAACCGTCGGCGTAGCCCGCCTCCGCGAGCAGCTTCTTCGAGAGGTCGACGTCGTAGGGGTTGACCTGCGTGAGGTCCTCGTACCAGGGATCGGTGGGTGGCACCATCGAACCGATCAGCGTGCCGTAGTCACCCCAGATCGATTCGAGCAGCTTCTTCGTGTCGATCGCGGAGTAGACCGCCTTGCGCACGCGTGTGTCGTCGAAGGGCGCGACGCGGTCGTTGAAGGCGAGCAGCTCCTTCGTGGTGGAGGTGCCCTCGCTCACGACATAGTCGTCGGAGTCGAACTGCGTCAGCGAGTCCGGGTTCTGCACGCTGGTGATGACGTCGATCTCACCCGTGAGGAGCGCGTTGTTCTCGGCCGTCGCGTCGGTGAAGTACGTGTAGACGACCTCGCCGTTCTTGGCGGGCTCGCCCCAGTAGTCGTCCCAGCGCTGGAGGGTGAGGGTCGAACCCTTCTTCCACTCGTCGAGCGTGTAGGGGCCGGTGCCGTCCTCCGTGCTCGTGATGTCGCCGGCCTCGTCGTTCACGATCCAGACGTAGCTGAGGTTGTAGAGGAACGAGATCGACCGCTGCGACAGCGTGAACACGACGGTGCTGTCGTCGGGGGTGGCGATGTCGGCGATCGTCGTGAAGCTCGACTTGCGGGCCGACACGGAATCTTCGGCGGTGACGGCCTCGATGCTCGACTTCACGTCGGCGGAGGTGAGCGGGTCGCCCGAGTGGAAGGTCACGTCGTCGCGGAGCGTGATCGTGTAGGTCAGGCCGTCGTCGGACACCTGGGCGTCCTCGGCGAGAAGAGGTTCGACCTCACCGTCATCCGTCAGCCGGTACAGCCCCTCGTACACGTTGCCGGTCAGCGCCTCGGTCACGCCTTGCCCGCCGCCCTGCGTGTTGCTCAGGTTGGTCGGCTCGTACAGCGACCCGATGAAGATCGTGGCGTCTTCGCTCGCGGTGGCGTCGCTCGTGCCCGACGCGCAGCCGGCCACGAGCGCGAGCGTGGCGACGGCGCCGAGCGCGCCGAGGATGCGGGTTCTTCTCATGAGTGCTCCAGGGTGAGAGTGTGCGGCGTCACGCCGCGTAGATGTCGAAGCCGTCGCGGAACACGACGTTCTTCTCGCCTGCTCGGATGGGCAGGGGGAAGCGGTTGGATGCCGGCGGCAGCGGGCAGTTGTACTGGGCGCTGAAACCGCACGGCGGCACGAACGCGCGGTTGAAGTCGAGGACCACCGAGCCCTCGTCATCCCGCAGCTGCACGAACAGGAAGCGTCCGGATCCGTAGGTCTCCGCGCCGTTCGTCTCGTCGCCGAAGACGAGCAGCAGCGTGCCGCCGTCGTCGAACGCGGCCAGGGTGTACTCCTGGCCCGCGAGCTCGAGGCGGATGTCGCCCGGCACGACCAGGTCGCGGGTGCCACCATTGTCGCGGATGTGCTCGAACGACACGCGGCGGTCGCCGGAGACCGGGGTGAAGTGCCCTTCGAGCACCCAGGCCGGGTCGTACTCGTAGGTGTCGATGCGGTCGAAGGCGCGGATGGCGGGGGCATCGGCGTCCCAGACGCGCAGCCCATGCTCGGCCTCACCGGTCTCGATGTTCGTGCGCTCGATCGGTGTCACCGTGACCGTGTCGGCCGCGGCGCGCAGTTCGGCCTCGAGGTCGGGGCGTTCGCCGGTCCAACGGGTCTCGATCAGGGCGAGGTTGCCGGTCGCCGAGGTGACGGCGGCGCGGCGCTCGGCCTGCCAGTGGGTGTGTTCTTCGCGTTCAGGCATCACTTTCAATTCTCTTGCATGGAGAAGGCGGCGGGGTCGGCCTCGTCACCCGGGGTAACGCTGGGGGACGCACTCTCCATTCCGAGGACCCCTGTACGGGTATCTGCCGTACACTCTCCTCATGAGTACTTCCACCACGCCGCTGAAGAGCGCCCGCCTGGAATTCCGAGTCACGGCCGACCAGAAGGAGACGATCGAAGAGGCAGCCGCTATCGAGGGCCGCACCGTGACGGACTTCTCGGCATCGGTGCTGGTGGAGCGGGCGCAGGAGGTCATCGAACGCGAACGTCGATTGCGCGTCGATGCTGTCCGGTTCGATGCCTTCATCGAGGTCATGGAACGCCCGCCTCGCACCGTCGAGGGTCTGCGAGAGCTGCTGAGACGGGAATCCGTCTTCGTTGACTGAGTTCCGCACACCCCGGCCTCTCGCGGCCGGCGACAAGCTGTCCGATTTCCGCTGTGGGGAGGAGAGTCTCGACAGCTGGTTGCGAGGACGGGCCCGCTCGAACGAGAAGAGCGGTGCTTCCCGCACGATGGTCTCGGTGACGCGGGAGGGGAGGGTCGCGGGGTACTACTGCCTCTCGTCGAGTGCGCTGGACCGTGGCGACGGACCTCCGCCCCTCGCGGTCGGAATGCCCGTCTCCGTTCCCATCGTGCTGCTCGGTCGCCTCGCCGTCGACCGCGAGTACGCAGGACGCGGCCTCGGCGTCTCCCTCCTGCAGCACGCGACCATGCGTGCGCTCGAAGCCGCAGACGCCATCGGAGTGCGTGCCATCCTGGTGCACGCGATCAACGATGAGGTCGTGCCGTTCTACGAGCGCTTCGGTTTCGAACGGTTCCCCGGAGCGCAGCGCTCGCTGTTCCTCCTCGCCCAGGATGCCAGGGCGACGCTGTCGGCGTGACCGACCTCAGCCGCTCACGCCGTCGAGCATCGCCTTCGACGCGCGCGTCTGGGCGCGCAGCGCTGCGGCGAGGGCGGAGACGGCGGGCAGACGCAACGACTCCGGACGGGCGACCAGGTAGTACGGAAGCTTCTCGGCGAAGACCGTGGGCAGCAGTCGCACGAGGTCGGCATGGCGGTCGGCCGCGAAACAGGGGAGGAGCCCGACGCCGGCACCTGCGCGCGTCGCCTCCACGTGCACGAAGACATTGGTCGAGGTGAGGCCGTCCTGCATGCGGGGGACGAGTCGACGGGGCAGATCGAGGGCATCGACCTGCAGCATCGAGTCGACGAAGTAGACCAGGTGGTGCTGCTCCAAATCGGCGGCGGTGCTCGGTGTTCCGGCCCGAGCGAGGTAGTCGCGGGATGCGTACATGCCCAGCGTGTACGTGCCGAGCTTCACCGCGTGTGCGCGACGCGTCTGCGGAGCTCCCACCACCACTTCGAGATCGAGTCCGGCGCGATGCTCGGCAGCGCGCCGGGTCGCCGCGACGATCTCGACCGTGAGCCGCGGATGCGCGATGCGGAGGGCGGCGACCGCGGGAGCCGCGATGTAGGCGCTGAAGCCATCGGTGGCCGACATGCGGACGACTCCCGAGACCGGATCGGGGGTCTCGGCGCCGCTGTCGAGCTGAGACAGCGCGGCTTCGATACGGCCTCCCGTCTCCGCGGCGGATCGGCCGAGGTCGGTCAGCTCCCATCCCGTCGCGGACTGCGCGACCACGCGACCGCCGAGCACGTCCTCGAGGGCCGCGATGCGCCGGGCGACCGTCGTGTGGTCGAGGCCCAGATGCGTGGCGGCACTGGTGTAACGCCCGGTGCGCGCGACCGCGAGGAGCACGAGCAGATCGTCGGCACGGGGGCGCTTGGCGGCATCCATTCTGCAATTATGCACATGCGATGTGCAGCACTGGGCGTTGTTGCAAAGCCGCAGGTGCCTGACACTGGGACGCGGGTGTCACCGGCGACACCCGAAGGAGACAGACATGACATCCTCAGTGAGCGCGGCCCCCGCCGCCCCCTCGGCCCCGACCTCGAAGCTCAAGCGCGTCGTCGCGGCCTCGATGGCCGGCACGGTCGTGGAGTGGTACGAGTTCTTCCTCTACGCCACGGCCGCGAGCCTGGTCTTCGGCACCTACTTCTTCCCGGCCACCGGCTCCCCGCTCGACGGCATCATCGCCGCCTTCGTCACCTACGCGGTCGGTTTCATCGCCCGCCCGCTCGGTGGCATCGTCTTCGGGCAGATCGGTGACCGGTTCGGCCGCAAGCCCACGCTGCAGGCGACGATCATCATCGTGGGCGCGGCGACGTTCCTGATGGGGTGCCTGCCCGGGTTCCAGAGCATCGGCTACTGGGCCCCGGCGCTACTGGTCGCGCTGCGCTTCCTCCAGGGGTTCGCGGTCGGCGGTGAGTGGGGCGGCGCGGTGCTGCTCGTCGCCGAGCAGAGCCCTGACCGCTCCCGTTCCTTCTGGTCGAGCTGGCCGCAGGCCGCCGTGCCGGTGGGCAATCTGCTCGCCACGCTCGTGCTCCTCGTGAGCTCCTGGGTGATGACCTCCGACGCCTTCCTCGAGTGGGGGTGGCGCATCGCCTTCTGGCTGTCGGCCGTGATCGTCCTGGTCGGCTTCTACATCCGTCGTCACGTCGAGGAGGCGCCGATCTTCCTCGAAGCGAAGGCACAGGTCGAGGCGGAGAAGGCCACGTCCTACGGCGTCGTCGAGGTGCTGCGCCGCTACCCGAAGGGTCTCCTCCAGGCGATGGGACTCCGCTTCGCCGAGAACATCGTCTACTACATCGTGGTGAGCTTCACGATCGTGTATCTGAAGACGGTGCACGAGTACGACACGAGTCAGCTTCTGCTCGCTCTGCTCATCGCGCACGTGGTGCATTTCGCGATCATCCCGCAGCTCGGGCGTCTCGCCGATCGCTGGGGACGCAAGCCGGTATACCTGACCGGTGCGATCCTCAGCGCGACCTGGGCGTTCTTCGCCTTCCCGCTGTTCGACACCCTCAACCCGGTGCTGATCGTGCTCGCGGTGACGGTCGGGCTCTGCTTCCACGCGTTCATGTACGCGCCGCAGCCCGCGGTGATGGCCGAGCTCTTCCCGACCCGCATGCGCTATTCCGGCGTCTCGCTCGGATCCCAGGTCACGGCGATCCTCGCCGGATCGCTCGCACCGATCCTCGCGATCCAGTGGCTGCGCGACTTCGGCTCCTGGCTGCCGATCGCGATCTACATCGTCATCGCGTGCGTCGTCACCGCCGTCGCCGTGCTGTCGTTGCGGGAGACCAAGGGCATCTCGCTGCAGTCGATCGACGACGCGGACGCGGCGCGCACCGCCGCGGCCTGAACCACGGAGGAGCACGACATGACCGATCTGCACGGACGCAGGGCTCTCGTCACCGGCGGCGCGAGCGGGATCGGCGCGGCGTGCGCCCGAGCCTTCGCCACGGCGGGCGCGCGGGTCATCGTGGCCGATATCGATCGCACGGCGGCGGAGGCGCTCGCCGCGGAGATCGGGGGAGAGGCGTGGCACATCGATCTGTCGGATGTCGCAGCGCTGGCCGACGCGCACCTCGACGTCGACATCCTCGTCAACAACGCCGGCGTCCAGCACGTGAGCCCGATCGAGGACTTCGCGCCGGAGCGGTTCTCGTTCATCCTGCGCCTCATGCTCGAAGCGCCGTTCCTCCTCATCCGGGCCGCTCTGCCCGGGATGTACGAGCGGGGGTTCGGGCGGGTGATCAACGTGTCGAGCGTGCACGGCGTGCGCGCTTCCGCCTACAAGTCGGCCTATGTCGCGGCGAAGCACGGCCTGGAGGGCCTGTCGAAGGTGACGGCGCTGGAAGGCGGCACCCGCGGGGTGACGAGCAACTGCATCGATCCCGGCTACGTGCGCACGCCGCTCGTCGAGAAGCAGATCGCCGACCAGGCCCGGGTGCACGGCATCCCGGAGAGTGAGGTGCTCGAGACCGTGATGCTCACCGAGTCGGCGATCAAGCGGCTCGTCGAACCGCATGAGGTCGCGTCACTCGCACTCTGGCTCGCCGGCGATACCGCGGGCATGGTGACGGGCGCGAGCTACACGATGGACGGTGGCTGGTCGGCGCGGTGAGGTACGAGACGACCAACCCTGCGTGCGACCGCTCACCACGTGGTCGAGCGAGGGCTGCGACCGGTTGGCTCACCTGGATCAGGAATCAACCGGAGCCAGGATCCTCGCGGACGTTCCGGCGAAGCTCATACCAGAGCAGACTCGATGCGTCCGAGCCGCCCCAGGTGATCGGTGTGCGCGAGCGAAGAGACCAGCCGCGTTCGCGGTAGAGGCGTTGGGCGTGGTGGCCGTTATCCGCCACTGCGAGGAGCGCCAGTTCCGCATCACCATGGGCCGTGGCCACATCAAGCAATAGCGCTCCGATCCCGCGGCCATTGACCGAAGGTGCGACAAAGAGCCGTTCGACGGTCACCACCCTCGCGTCGTCGTCCGATATCGTCGCGGCGACGTGCCCAACCACCCGACCGTCGATCTCCGCAACCCACGCGGACTCAACTTCCGCGAGCCAGCTCTCGGCATCCGCGGGCCAGTTGACCGGGTACGAATCCCGCAGGTGAACTGCGCGGAGGACCTCGGCGCATTCGGCCATGTCACTCGAAACACGCGGACGGATGATCGGTCCACGGGCGTCGGCTTGCAGATTCATCGATCTTTCTGACACGCTGACAACCCTCTTCGCAACATGTATAGCAGCGTACGACGATCGAGCTTCCTCCTCGAAGAAGGGGGTGGGTCCTCGAGGAAACCTCTACACGATGGACGGCGGCTGGTCAGCTCCTGGCGGCGATCTCGGCGTGCACCGCGCGGCGGAGCCACTCGGCGTAGCGCTCACTCGTCCACCCCGACTGCGTGACCAGCTGCTGGTAGCTTTCGGGGGAGAGCAGGAACGACAGGGCATCGGCGACTGCGGAGTCGTCGATGTCCGGTGAGGCGAGGTCGCGGCGGCGCAGTTCCGAAACCAGCCCCCGGTAGTCCGCGCTGCGGTGCTCGAGGATCCGGCGGAGCGCTTCGTCGACGACGGGATCCGACAGCGCAGCCCCCAGCAGCACCGTCCACAAGCCGTGTCCGCGCGCGTTCGCGGTCGTGATCTGCGTCAGCACGGTATCGAGGAAGACGTCGTCCGGCAGGTCCAAGAGTCCGTTCGCGACTTCGGTGTCGGCGAGCGTCTCCGCTCCTTCCGAGCCGGAGAAGGTGACCTCGAAAGCGGCGATGAGCAGCTCGGCTTTCGATGCCGTCGTCTTCACGGTCTCGGCCGAGACCCCTGCCTCGCGTGCGATCGCGGCGATCGTGGTCGCCTGGTAGCCCTGCGTGGCGAACAGGCGGGCGGATGCGGAGACGATGCGCTCGCGGGTCTCCAGCGCCTGGCGTGCACGCAACTCGGATCGATAGGCGCGGGGAGCGATCTCAACCATTGACTTTCCTGTCGGTGTTATGAATACTACGACGGTACATTCAATCTTAGCGAAAGGGCTCGGCATGTCCAGCTACCTCCTCACCTGCACACCGGCTCACGGTCATGTCCTGTCGCTGTTGCAGGTCGCGCGCCACCTCCTCTCCCGCGGCCACGAGGTGAGCTTCCTCACGAGCAGCCGCTACGCCGAGCGGGTGGCCGATGCAGGCGCACGCTTCCTCGCTCTGCCTGCCGAGGCGGACGTCGACCTCGACGACGCCGACGGCTCGTTCCCGGAGCGCGCGGGACTCACCGGCCCCGCCGCGCTGCGGTTCGACATGAGCACTCTCTTCGTGCGTCCTGGCGCGGCGCAGCTCGCTGCCGTCCAGGCCGAGCTCGACGCCCACCCGGTCGATGCCGTCCTCACGGAGCCGCTCTTCGTCGGGGGTGCTCTCCTGCAGCTGATGCCCGTCCACGAACGGCCGCCGGTCGTCGTCCTCGGCATCTTCCCGCTCGGAGTGCGCAGCAGGGACACGGCGCCGTTCGGCCTCGGGGCCGCGCCCATCCCGGGGCCGTTCGGTCGCCTCCGCAACGCCGCCCTGCGTGTGATCGCCGAGAGAGCGATCTTCGGGGGCGTGCAGAAGGAGGCCGACGAGATGGCGCGCCGCACGGTCGGCCGTGAGCTCGGCGGTTTCGTGCTCGACTGGGCCGGCCGCGCAGACGCCTACGTGCAGTTCACCGTGCCCGAGTTCGAGTACCCGCGCACCGACCTGCCCGCGACCGTGCACTTCGCGGGACCGTTGCCGGCCGTGACGTCGACGGCGGGCGTGCCGGAGTGGTGGCCCGATCTCGGTGGA
The DNA here is from genome assembly GCF_004337555.1 of Microbacterium sp. PI-1. Lineage (NCBI taxonomy): Bacteria > Bacillati > Actinomycetota > Actinomycetes > Micrococcales > Microbacteriaceae > Microbacterium > Microbacterium sp. PI-1. The sequence continues at coordinate 151,617 of NZ_SJYZ01000004.1, forward strand.
TCCCGTCCCGTGGTGCATGTCACCCAGGGCACGATCGCCAACTCCGACTTCGGGCAGCTCGTCCTCCCGACGATCACGGCGCTCGCGGGCTCCGATGTCCTCGTGGTGGTGACCACGGGCGGACGACCGGTCGACGCCCTGGGGATCACGCTGCCGGACAACGTGCGCGTGGCGGAGTATCTGCCCTACGACCGCCTGCTCCCGCTGGTCGACGTGCTGGTCACCAACGGTGGCTACGGCGGCGTCCAGCAGGCGCTCGCCCACGGGATCCCGCTCGTGGTCGCGGGCCAGACCGAAGACAAGGTCGAGGTGTCGGCGCGCGTCGGGTGGTCGGGTGCCGGGGTGAACCTGCGCACGACCAACGCGACGCCGGTTCAGGTCTCCCGTGCCGTGGAGCGTGTCCTGTCGGAGCCCGCTTTCCGTGCGAACGCGGAACGCATCGGCGCCGCCATGCGCGATGCCGATGCAGGACGCGCGCTCGATCGCGTCCTGGCCGAAGTCTCGGCGGGGAGGGGGCAGTCGCGTCGAGACGTGCGACGGTGAGGGGCGCGCCGACGCGGACGGTGTCAGCCGTTGAGACGCTCAGTAAGGTGCACGGTCACGTCATCGCCGTCGGTCTTGCCGATGCGCTTGCGGATGGCGGCCGAGACGGGGAGCTTGTGCGTCCCGTCACCGAGAGCCATGAACGCCCCGCGAAAGGGCTCGCCGTCGACGGTGCCGACGACCTTGACGAGACCGCGGGTGCCGAAGATCGTCGCCGAGCCGTCGAGCTGGACGCAGGTCCAGGTGTCTCCCTCGCGCACCTTGCCGAGCGTGGCCGTGAAGGTGATGTCGAGTGGGGTGGTGGTCATGTCTCTCTCCGTTCTGGATCAGAGGAACGATCCGACGATCGCGCCGATGATGGTGAGTTTGAGGATCCAGTCGAGCAGGTGGATTCCAGCCGCGGGCAGTGCGGTGTTCTCGTGTACGACGCCACCCATCAGCAGCACCAGGGGGAGGGCGCACAGCGACAGACCCAGGAGGGCTCCGCTTCCGGCGCCGTGCCACTCGGCTGCGAGCATCAGGCCTGCCACGAGGCACGAGACGATGAGGCTCCGCAGGACGACGGAGGCCATCTGCGCGGCCATCGGGAGGCCGGGGCGAGGAGTGCTCGTCCTCGAGATGACTGCGGCCACCGGGGGCATGGCGTAGAGCACGGCACTGGCGATGAACGAGGCCACCGTGGCGAGGGAGATTGCGAGGACGATCATGTCCGGCTCCTTTAGTACTTGATGGTACTCAATGTAGGTCGACCCGACGGTACTGTCAAGTACTAAACTTGACTCATGACTGCGACGACTCGTGCACCCGGACGCCCGGCCGGTCGCACCGGGGACGCCTTGCTCGACACCGCCCGCGAGGTCTTCCTCGAGTACGGCTACGCCGGAGCCTCGATGGATGAGGTGGCGAAACGGGCGCGCATCTCCAAGGCCTCGCTCTATCGGGAGCACTCCTCCAAGTCCGCGCTGTACGCCGCTGCCGTTCGGCAGTGGGCGCGCGCCGGCAGGGATGCCATGACGCCCGCACTCGAGGAGCTCACGGCGAGCCAGGACCTGAGGCAGGGTCTCGTGTCCCTCGGGGAGACCATGCGGGCGGGGATCCTGAGTCCTCCCGTGGTCGCGATGCGCCGCCTGGTGATCGCCGAGGCGGCCGCGCAGCCCGACGTGGCGCGGGACTATCTGGCACAGAGCTGGGACACGAACATCCATGACCTCGCGAAGGCGCTGGCGCACCTGGCGGACGTCCACGGGCTGCGGGTCGACGATGCCGACGCGCTCGCGAGCGAGTTCACCTGGCTGGTGGTGGGGGCACCGCTGAACGCGGCGCTTCTGGGCGTCGAGCGCGACCCGCCGCCGGTCGCGAGAGCCGTCGATCTCTTCCTCACCGGTTCGCTGCGCTGACGCCTCGAAGAAAGCGCATTCCGACGCATGGATGCAACGTGTTGCAACCTCTCGCGGTATACCATTTCGGTATACGCCCAGCAGCGTCAGTCCCCAGCTGACCGTGGGCGGGGCGGCTCAGCCGCCATGCGGAGGGAGAGTCGATCTTCTTTCGATCCCGAGGGGGGATGGGGTGGGAGTTCGGTCCCCAGCCGGCACCCACCCCCACACTCGGTTCTGCGTCAGATGATCCGGCTCACGATCCAGAACGCGATGAACCCGATCACGATGATGATCGGCACCCAGGTTCCGCCGCGCTTCAGACGCCGCCCCTGCGGTGCGACGCCCGGCGGCGGTGTGAGCAGGCCCGCGGGTGGTGCGAAGGGGAGTGCGTGGTTCGGCGGAGCGGCGGATGCCGTGGCCCCCGGATTCTCCGCGATCAGCCGGTCATCACGCCACCGCGCCCACTGATCGAACTTGGTCAGCAGCGCGCCGACCACGCCGAACAGCCAGGCCCAGGTGGCGGGATCGAGGGTCGATACCTTGCGCTGCGTGTAGAGGAACAGCCAGTCGTCGACGATCTCGACGTCGAGCTGGGCGGCGTTGTCGATGAACCGCGCCATGATGTCGGGCGTGAACAGGTACAGGGCATCGCGCTCGTACCCGGCGGGACAGTACAGGGTGAAGTGCTGGTCGAAGTCGCCCTCGAGCGACAAGCGTTGCGCCTTCTGGAACGACGCGGGCAGGTTCGACCCGAAACCGTTGTTCCCCTTGGCGTCGAGGACGATGTTCGGCAGTGGCACGTCGAGCTTCACGGCGACGTAGCCCCAGCGGTAGGTCGTCGAGTTCTTCCCCGACTGCACCGTGTACTGGTAGTTGCCGAACTCGACGAAACGTGGCCGGGTGCCCCGGATCAGATCGGTCGACTGGCGCGCGCGGCCGAGACTGAAGATCATGCCGGGAAGAGGCGGATCGACGATCTTCGGCTCGTACGACATGCCGTTCGCCCGGGCGAAGCGATCGAGTCGGTACCGCGTCGCCTGGGCGTTGCGCACGCTCAGCCAGATCATGACCCCCACTGCCGCGAGCAGGAGCAGGATGAGCACCAGCGGGATGGCGGCGGTAGCGGGAGAGCCGCCGAAGGACGCGAGCGCCAGCACCACGCTCACGAAGATCGGGATCATCACGACCGCGGCGATCACCGCCACCGCGGTGCCGATGACGGTGGACGCCGACATGCCTGCAGTGCGGCGGGAACGGAGCTCCGCGGCGAACGCGCGCACCGATGCTGCGTCGACCGGCTCGGTGAGCGGCCGCGGGTCGAAGCTCAGCTGCGGCGGGGTCACCGGTTCACCGTGTCGGCATCCCACGTGAGCGCGGCACCCTCGGGGATCGGCAGGGCCTCCAGGCGTTCGTCCGCGCAGATCGCGTCGATCAGGGCGGACGAGCCGGCGACGATCGTCGAATCGAAGTCGACCTCGCTCACCAGGACCCACGAGCGGTCTTCCGGCCACAGCATGCTCGGGCTCTGGGCCGACAGCAGGAATCCGTGCTCCTCGGCCGCGTGATCGCGCCAGGGTACATGCAGGATCCAGTCCGGGTCGGCGAAGGCGCGCGGGGCGGCGGAGAACAGCACGTGGCCCCGGTCGGTCAGCTGAAGGCGTGGCCCCTCGGAGATCTCGCGAGACAGGATGCCCTCCTGCCACGTGGGCTTGCGGAAGACGTTGTTGAACGGATCGTTCGTGCTGCGATCGAGCATCGCCTGATGGTTCGGGTCGTCCGAGAAGGTCAGGAACGTCCGAGAAGGCGACATGCCGACGAACCCGAGCAGGCCGCCTCGTCCCTCCCAGAGCGCTGCGACCCCGGCGTCAGGGGTCTGCGTGTGATCGGCGAGATGTTCGGCGACGGCCGCCACGAGATCCGGGTCGAGCTCCCCCTCGATCGGGGCCGAGAACTCGCGGCCGTCGGGGGCGATCCTGACGCCCCAGTCGCCATCCGCGGGCGTGCGCACGATCCGTTGCCACTGCGCGAGCGGATGCAGGACCGTGCCGAACGCGGCCGCCGTCTGCGCCCAGGTGACGGGCTCATCCACGAACCGGGCGACGAGGGCCTGATGCTCCGCCTCGGGCATCCGCACCAGTTCCTCGGCCGTCGGCACCGCGCGATCCGGCAGGGTCCGGGCGATGGCGGGATGCAGCACCCGGGCGTAGGCGGCATAGCCGCGGGGGACCACCCCGTGCATCGTCTCGTGACCTGCGTCGAGCCGCTCGCGCAGCCATGCCCCCGCCGAGGGATCGGAAATCCACTCCATGCCACCACGCTACCCGGGGGCAGTGCCTCCGATGCTCGCACGGACGACTCGTGGCGGGATCCCCCATAATCGAGGGTGTGACTGCGACTGCAACCCTCCCCTCCCTCGACGGCCGCCGCTTCCGGATGATCTCGTCCACCACCTCGGCGGTCGACCCGGAATCTCCGAGCATCTTCGAGTACTTCGAGCGCGACGGCGCGATCTGGGGCGGGTACGAGGGTGACACGGTCACGTTCGGCAAGTTCGTGGGCACCCGCACCGGTGACACGATCTGGGTGTCGTTCGTGCACGTGCTCAAGGCCGACGGCACGGTCGTGACCGGAGACGGCGAGAGCGAGCTCGAGCTCACCGACGACGGTGGCATCCGTCTGGTCGAGCACTACGAGATGCACGGACTCCCGCAGCTGAGCGTGTGCGAGGAGATCGCAGCCTGACGTCGAGCCGGCCTCAGCGCGGCGGCAACGTGTCGCGTCCGGGTGAGGCCGGTGTCCAGCGCGTCATCCCGAGCGGGATCTCGGTGTCGCGCTCGGGCAGGTCTCCCGGCAGCAGATAGGGCCGGCGGATCACCTCGTCGAGCACGACGACGCTGACGACCGTTCGCACCTCGGGAAGCTGCGCGATCACCCCGGTCGAGAATTCGTGCACGCCGCTGACGTCGACCGCGCGGATCAGCAGCATGGCATCGTGCTCGCCGGTCGTGATGGCGCACCACTCCACGTCGGGCATCTCAAGTACCCGCTCGCGGAACGACGCCCAGGCCTGGGGCATCACGGTGACGAACACCAGCGCTCCGATCGAGAGCCCCGCCTTCGCCTGATCGACACGCGCCGTGAATCCCGTGATGACGCCGTCGTGCACCAGCGACTCGACCCGGGTGTAGGCGTTCGCGCGCGATATTCCGATCTTCTCGGCGAGCGCCGCGATCGAGACGCGACCGTTATCCCGGAGGACTTCGAGGATTCTGTATGCCGTCTCGTCCAAAGGGGCAGCACTTCGTCCAGAATGCTTCGAGTGTTCCGCATCCTTGCTGGACATATTGTTCCTCACGGTCGAGGTTCTGGACAGAGCGTGTCGAGGTGACCCACTCTTGCTGGACACATCGTCGCATATGATGCGAATCTGATCCACGGTCGTCCACATCGGTGGCGACTCACCCGAATGTACTCCTCGCCTCTGGAGGCCCTCATGTCGTCACGCCGTATCACGCCGGTCATCGCGCTCGGAGCCGTCGCGCTCCTCGCGCTCGCAGGATGCTCGGGAGGGAACTCCGCCAACAACGGCGACAACTCCTCCGGCTCCGACTCCCTCGTCATCGACACCGCGTTCTCGATCGAGACCACCGACCCGGGTCACACCTACGACCCGACCGGCAACATGATCGCGAAGGCACTGTACGAGACCCTCGTCGACTTCGAGGGCTCCGATGTCTCGACCCCCGTTCCCGGGCTCGCCTCGTGGGAGCAGAACGACGAGGCCACCGAGTTCACGTTCACGCTCGAGGGCGACCGCGTCTTCTCCGACGGCTCGCCGATCGAGGCCAAGGACGTCGTCTTCTCGCTGCAGCGCATCCAGGGCATGGAAGACGCCAAGCCGAACTTCCTCCTCGGCGGCCTGACCATCACCGAGGTCGACGACAAGACGATCCGCTTCACCTCCGAGACCCCGCTGTTGCAGCTGCCCGCGATCCTCGCGAACCCCGCCCTGGGCATCGTCAACTCCGATGTCGTGCTCGAGAACGGCGGCGCCACCGACGGCACCGACTCGGCGCAGAAGTTCCTCGACGGTGCCTCCGCGGGCTCCGGGCCCTTCGTGCTCGACACCCTCGACCTCAGCTCGCAGGTCGTGCTGACGAAGAACGACGAGTACAACGGCGACGAGGCATCGGACTACAAGCGCGTGGTCGTGCGCAACGTGTCGGAGAGCGCCACCCAGCTCGCCAACCTCAAGGGCGGCGACTCCATGGTCGCGATGGACCTGAACGGCGACCAGGTGGCCGGTCTCGGCGACGGCATCACGGTCGACTCGGTCCCCTCCGGCCAGACGATCTTCCTGTTGCTGAACCAGTCCGAAGCGGTCGCCGGTGACCTGGCGAACGTCAAGATCGCCGAGGCCATCCGCTACGCACTCGACTACGACGCGCTGCTGGAGCTGGCCGGCGCCGGATCCGTGCAGGCGACCGGTGTCATCCCGCCCGGATTCGAGGGCGCACTCGACAGCGGCGTGGAGCAGGACCTCGACAAGAGCGCGGCCGCACTCGAAGAAGCCGGCTACACCGGGCAGACGCTGAAGCTGCAGTTCCCGAACGACTACCCGGTCGGCGGCGTGGAGTTCACGCCGCTCGCCGAGCGCATCCAGGCGCAGCTCAAGGACGCCGGCATCACGGTCGACCTCGCCCCCGCGCCGTTCGCGACCGAGCTCGACGCCTACGTCAACGGCACCGAGGGCTTCGGCCTCTGGTTCTGGGGCCCCGACTACGCGGACTCCGCGAACTTCCTGCCGTTCGGTCCGGGGCTGAAGGTCGGCCTGCGTGCCGGCTGGGCCGCAGAGGCCAACCCGGAGATCGCCGGGATCGCCGCCGGTGCCGCTGCCGCGACCGACGCCGACCAGCGCACGGCCGCCTTCACGGAGTTCGCCGAGGCCATGCAGGCCGAGGGTCCGTTCGTCCCGATGATCGTCCCCGGTCGCAACATCTCCTCCGCCGACAGCGTGAAGGGCGCCGTGTACAACTCCGTGTGGGAGATGGACATCGCCGAGATCACGCCGGCCGGCTGAGCGGACATCTCATGACGACAGTGGCGGTGCAGAGGCAGGCGCAGCGGCGTCGATCGCCTCTGGTCGGATACCTGCTGCGGCGGGCCGGCACCTCCCTGCTCCTGTTGGTGGGTGTGACGATCGTCACGTTCGCGCTCACCAACCTGGTGCCGGGGGACCCGGTCTCGGCCGCGCTCGGTGAGGGCGCGTCGCAGAACCCCGCGACGCGCGAAGCGTTCATCAAGGAGCAGGGTCTCGACCAGCCACTGTTCGTGCAGTACTTCATCTACATGGGGAATCTGCTCCGCGGAGACCTCGGCACGTCGCTGGTGACCGGACGCCCGGTCACCAGCGACCTCGCCACCGCGGTGCCGGCGACCATCGAGATCGCGATCGGTGCGATCATCGTCAGTCTCGCTGTGAGCATCGTGCTCGGCACGCTCGCCGCTTACCGTCGCGGACTGGTCACCGACCAGGTCATCCGCGTGGTCACACTGGTGGGCCTGAGCGTGCCGACGTTCTGGCTGGCGCTGGTCAGCTTCTACGTCTTCTTCCTGGAGCTGCGGATCGCTCCGGGCTCCGGGCGCATCTCGCCGTCGATCACCCCGCCGCCGCGCGTGACCGGGCTCTACACGGTCGACTATCTCCTGAACGGAGACGCGGTCGGGTTCTTCGACGCCCTCGCGCACCTCGCCCTCCCCGTCATGGTGCTCTCGCTCGTGACGATCGGCCTGCTGACCCGCTTCATCCGCACCTCGGTGCTCGAGGTCCTGGGCAGCGACTACGTGCGCGCCGCCCGGGCCAAGGGACTCCCGGCCATGCGGGTGATCCTCGGCTACGTCCTGCGGGGCGCCTCGCTGCCGATCCTCACGGTCGTGGGTGTCGCGTTCGGAGCCCTGCTCTCGGGCACGGTGCTCGTCGAGTCCGTGTTCGCGTGGCCCGGACTGGGTACCTACGCGTACAACTCGGCGGCGAACCTCGATCTGCCCGGCATCATGGGGGTCGGTCTCGTGGTCGGCATCATCTACCTCCTCATCAACTTCATCGTCGACATCCTCTACGGCGTGCTCGACCCGAGAGTGAGGATCGCATGAGTCGCATCGCCGCCGCCACCCCGGCCGGTCGCTTCCGCTTCCGCTGGCCCCGAGCCTGGCGCACCCCGCTCGGCATCATCGGCACCGTGATCGCGGGCGCCTGGGTCATCGTGGCCTTCACCGCCCAGTGGTGGGTGCCGTATCCGCCGAACGCGCAGGTGCTGCCCCGTCTGCAGGCGCCGGGGATCGACACGCTCCTCGGCACCGACGGCAACGGCCGCGACATCTTCTCCCGGCTGATGACGGGCGCGACGGTGAGCCTTCCGCTCGCGCTCATGCTCGTGATCGCCGCCATGATCATCGGCACGGTCATCGGCGCCGTCGCCGGGTACTTCGGCGGCTGGGTCGACGAGACCCTGATGCGCATCACCGATCTGTTCATGGCGTTCCCGACCGTGATCCTGGCCATGGTGGTCGCGGCTTCGCTCGGACCTTCCCTCTTCAACGCGGTGATCGCCGCGATCGTCGTGTCCTGGCCGCAGTACTCGCGTGTCACACGGAGCATCGTGCTGGGGCTGCGCGGGCAGAACTACGTGATCGCGGGCCGGCTCCTCGGACACTCGCCGGTGCGCACGCTGGTCGTCGACATCCTGCCGAACATCGCCGGCCCGATCCTGGTCCTGGCCACGCTCGACATCGGCGCGGCCATCCTCCTCCTCTCCGGACTCTCCTTCCTCGGTCTCGGTGCACAGCCGCCGACGGCGGAGTGGGGGTCGATGATCTCCGCAGCGATGCAGAACTTCGACGCCTGGTGGCTCGGGGTGTTCCCGGGCCTCGCGATCCTCACGGTCGTGCTGGCGTTCAACTTCCTCGGTGACGCGATGCGCGACGTGCTCGACCCGACCGCGGAGATCACGCACGAGAAAGCCGACGAGCACGCGGCATCGGCGACGGGGGCGACGGCATGAGCGCCCAGGGAGCCACGGTCCTGCGCATCCGCGACCTCACGATCGACATCGGCCGTCCGCTGGTGAAGGGCGTCTCGCTCGACCTCGAGGCGGGTCGTGTCCAGGGGCTCGCGGGGGAATCCGGATCCGGCAAGACCCTCACCTCGCTCGCCGTGCTGGGGCTGCTGCCGCGGCAGGCGCGCACCGGGGGATCGATCCTGCTCGGGGACGAAGAGCTCGTCGGCCTGCGTCGCCGCGCGCTCAACCGCGTGCGGGGCAAGCGGATCGCCATGGTGTTCCAGGATCCGTCCGCCTCGCTGCACCCGCAGCTTCCGGTCGGCCGTCAGCTCACCGATCACATGCGCGTGCACCTCGGGCTCACGGGCGCCGCCGCACGGGCGCGGGCGGTGGAGCTGCTCGAGACCGTGCAGGTGCCGAACCCCGACGAGGCGCTGAAACGCTATCCGCATCAGTTCTCCGGCGGACAGCGCCAGCGCATCGCGATCGCGTGCGCCCTCGCGTGCGACCCCGAGGTGCTGCTGGCCGACGAGCCCACGACGGCCCTCGACGTCACGGTGCAGGCCGGCATCCTGAAGCTGCTGCGCGACCTCGCGGTCGAGCGGAACCTCGCGGTGCTGCTCGTGACGCATGACCTGGGCGTGATGAGCGCGATCGCCGACAGGGTGGCCGTCATGAAGGACGGGCGGATCGTCGAGCTCGCCGACCGGGAGACGCTCTTCCTCGATCCTCAGCACGACTACACGCGCATGCTGCTCGCGGCCCTGCCGGGCTCGCGGGTCGACGAGGCACCGGAACAGGAGTCCGCAGATGAGTGAGGTCGCCGTCCTCGACGCGCAGGACGTGGTCGTGCGCTACCCGGGAAATCCGCCCGTCGTCGCCGTGAACGGCGTGTCGATCAGCGTGGCCGCGGGGGAGACCGTGGCTCTCGTCGGCGAGTCCGGAAGCGGGAAGTCGAGCCTCGCCCGCGCCGTCGTCGGCATCGAGAAGATCGCGGGCGGTGCCGTCCGTTTCCGCGATGTGCCCGTCGCACCGCTCGGCATCCGTCGCCGACCGACCGCGATGACCGGTATCCAGATGGTGTTCCAGGACCCGTCCACGTCGCTGAACCCCCGACGGCGTGTGGGCGACCAGATCGCGGACGGCATCGCGACGGCACGGGCCCGCGGCGAGGCCGGATCGACGGTCGATGAATGGCTCGACCGCGTGGGGCTGCCGACCGAGGTCAGCACGCGCTTCCCCCACCAGTTCTCGGGCGGGCAGAAGCAGCGCCTCGCGATCGCGCGGGCGTTGGCTGCGCGGCCGTCGCTCCTCGTGGCCGACGAGCCGATCTCCGCCCTCGACGCCTCGACGCAGACGAGCGTCGCCCGGCTCATGCGCGACCTGGTCGCGGAGTCGGGAGCGGGGATGCTGTTCATCTCGCACGACCTCGCGGTGGTGCGACGCATCGCCGACCGGACCCACGTGATGTTCGGTGGTCGCGTGCTGGAATCGGGGCCGACGGCGCCACTGTGGGCCGCACCGCAGCATCCCTACACGCAGGCGCTGCTGGCGGCGATCCCGGAACCGGACGGGGCCGGACGCATCCCCGCAGCGCCCTCGGTCGACGACCGCACCGTGTGGGCGGAAGTACCGCCGGTCACGTACTGATCCTTTGAGGACGGGGCGGCCGAAACGGAGACGAACCGCGGGCGGCGTGCGTCCACGGCGGCAGGTACGAGCCGAGGACGTCTGATGTGATGGCTAAGGTAGGGCGCCATGAGTGAACTTCAAGATCTCGTAGGTCGACAGCAGATGGTGTCCGCGATGATCTACGCCGCGGAAAACGCTGCACGGGTGATCGAGATCTGCTCCGCACCTTCGAGAGCAGGGGACGACATTGCCCGGCGATTGGCTTCCGCGTGTGGCCTGACCGAGTTCCAGACGGAGGTGATCCTCGACATGCAGGTCAAGCGCTTCTCGCCGCTCGCCGTCGAGGGAATGCGTGCTCAGCTCGAAGAGGATGAACGCACAATCACGCGGCTGCGTGCCAACGGCGAATCATAGCCGAACATCTTCACGCGGGATGAGCACGAATCGATCGTGCTCATCCCGCATGATTGCTCGAGGTGGCGAGGCGCTGTCACGCGTCGGGGGTGTCCGCCTTCACATCCCCGTACAACCGTCATTGATGGTGGCGATGCCGGTCGGGGCAGTGACCGACCAGCTGGCGGTTCTTTCTTGAGCGTGATGAAGAAGTCAGTCCCCTTCTGCCCGATCGGCTGGCTACCGCCGGCCACGATCACGGTGCCGTAGCTGTCGAGGGGAATCCGCACATATACCTGTTCGCCCGAGCGGCACGAGTGACTTCCCGATGCATAAGTCGTGGCGGCGTGCGCAGATGCAGGGAACCCACCGATGAGAATCATCGAGGCAACTGCGCCAGCGACCAGCTTTTTCTTGGGAGACGAACCGCGGGCGGGGCGGCGTGCCTCGCCCGGACACGCCGCTCCACGCGCGGATGCTCTCCGTTTTCGCACAGCGGCCGCCGTTCAGCAGCCCGGGGCGCAATCCGCTAGACTGTCCAGGTTGTCTGCCTTCCGGACTCCAATCGGGAATCCTGGGGCAGACACGTGCACACACCCTCCTGCTCCCGGGAAAGTCCCGAGAGCCGTTCTAGTCCGAAGGAGGTGGGTAAGTGACGCACCAGTACGAACTCATGGTCATTCTGACCCCCGAGATCGACGAGCGCCAGGTCGCCCCGACGCTCGACAAGTTCCTGAAGGTCATCACCAACGATGGTGGCTCTATCGAGAACGTCGACATCTGGGGCAAGCGCCGTCTCGCATACGAGATCCAGAAGAAGAACGAGGGCATCTACGCCGTCGTCAACTTCACCGCGACCAGCGCCGCCACGCAGGAGCTCGACCGTCAGCTGAAGCTGAACGAGCAGATCATGCGCACCAAGGTCCTCCGCGCTGAAGAGGCTCAGGCGATGATCGCCTCCGAGGCCAAGCGCAGCGAAGAGAAGGCTGCTCGCAAGGCCGCCAAGGCTGCGAAGGCCTGACGTCCATGGCTGGCGAAACCGTCATCACCGTGGTGGGAAACCTCACGGCCGACCCCGAGCTGCGCTACACGCAGAACGGGCTGCCGGTGGCGAACTTCACCATCGCTTCGACGCCTCGGAACTTCGACCGCGCTGCGAATGAGTGGAAGGACGGCGATGCGCTGTTCCTCCGTGCATCCGTGTGGCGCGAGTTCGCCGAGCACGTGGCGGGCTCGCTGACGAAGGGCATGCGCGTCATCGCGCAGGGCCGTCTGCGTCAGCGCTCCTACCAGGACCGCGAGGGCAACCAGCGCACCGCGATCGAGCTGGAGGTCGACGAGATCGGCCCCTCGCTCCGGTACGCGACCGCTCAGGTCACGCGCGCGGCCTCGACCGGCGGTGCCGGTGGTGGCGGCGGCGGACAGTCTCGCCCCGCGCAGCAGCAGGTGTCGGAGGAGCCGTGGTCCACGCCCGGCTCGTCGACCAGCGCGGATGCCTGGAGCACTCCGGGCAGCTTCGGCGACGACACTCCGTTCTGAACAACTTCTGGATCCGGTCCGCAGGGCCGGCATCCGCTCATCACTAAGGAAAAACAATGGCTGGAAAGTCGAGCGGCGACCGCCGCAAGCCGCGGAAGGGCGCGAAGAACGCTGCTCCCGCGAAGTCCATCCGGGTCGGTGTCATCGATTACAAGGATGTCGCCACCCTTCGCAAGTTCGTCTCGGAGCGCGGCAAGATCCGCGCCCGTCGTATCACCGGTGTCTCGGTGCAGGAGCAGCGTCTGATCGCCACGGCGATCAAGAACGCGCGCGAAATGGCGCTCCTGCCCTACGCTGGCGCCGGCCGGTAAGGGGTATCGAGATGGCAAAGCTGATTCTCACGAATGAGGTCGCCGGGCTCGGTAGCGCCGGTGACGTGGTCGAGGTCAAGAACGGGTACGCCCGGAACTTCCTCATCCCCCAGGGTTTCGCTACGGCGTGGACCCGTGGTGGCGAAAAGCAGGTCGCATCGATCCAGGCCGCGCGTCAGGCACGCGCGATCCACGATCGTGACGACGCTGTCGCGCTGAAGAACGCTCTCGAGGGCACCAAGGTGCGCCTCACGGTCAAGGCCGGCAAGGAGGGTCGTCTCTTCGGCTCGGTCAAGACCGACCACGTCGCGGATGCTGTCGCAGCCGCCGGCCTGGGGTCGATCGACAAGCGCAAGGTGCACATCACCTCGCCGATCAAGTCGACCGGCGACCACGAGGCGACCGTGCGTCTGCACGAAGACGTCACTGCAGTCATCACGCTGCAGGTCATCGCCGCGAAGTAACGCTGTTCTCGAACGCCCCCTCTCCTTCGGGAGAGGGGGCGTTCGGCGTCTCCGGGGCGTGAGGGCACGGCCGCACGAGGACACGGACGTGATTTTGGATCCAGAATGCAGAGTTCGGTGCGATCATCCGATACTGTCGCTCCATGGTGCAATCAGGAAACGTCGCGTCGGCGAAGGATCGGGCCGACGCGCTGCAGAGACTCGCTCAGAGGCACGGAGCCGGATACCGGTCGGTGGGCGCGATGGCGTACGACATCATCCGCGATGCGATCCTCGACGGCACGCTCCCGCCCGGGATGAAGCTGCGGCAGGAGACGCTGGCCGAGTCGATCGGCATCTCGCGCCTGCCGATCCGATCCGCGCTGATCCAGTTGGAGGCGGACGGCCTCGTGATCTTCCACGCCCGCCGCGGGGCGATGGTGCGCGCGTTGTCGGTCGAGGAAGCCACTGAGGTGTACCACCTGCGCACCCTGCTCGAGAAGGAGGCGCTGCGGCTGGCGATGGCCGAGATGACTCCGGAACGGGTCGCAGCTCTGCGTGAGCTCGCCCGGACCGCCGACGACATCTCCGAAGGCGGAGAGTTCGTGGAGGCGCGCACCGAGTTCTACGCGACGCTCTACGATGCGCAGTCGCGTCCGCTGATGTGGGAGATGATCGAGCAGCTCCGTCTGAAGCTCGGCCGCTACGTGCTGGGCTGGCGTCTGGTCTCACCCGGCAGCCATGACCACTCGCACGGCGAGTTGATCGACGTGGTCGCCGCAGGCGATGCGGACGAGGCGCTGCGCGTGCTCGAGTCGCACCTGAACCACGTGCGCGACGGCGTGATCGCGCTCCTGGACGCCGCCGCCACGGAGGCCGCAGCAGACGGATCCTGACACGCACAGTTCCGCGCCGCCTTCCGCGCCGCCTTCCGGGCCCACGTGCATGACTCCCGCACGGATGCATGGCGGGATCGCCGGGCACGATCATGCAGGTGTCCCCGGGTCATGCAGGTGTCCCCGGTTCATGCAGGTGAGGCGAGGGCGCGGGTCATGCAGATGAGGCAGGGCCCGGGGTTCAGGTGACGGTGCCGCGGCGCGCGAAACGGGGCTCGCGCCAGATCTCACTGTGCAGCACGTCCTCCAGGGCCTCCACGGCATCCCACACGTCGGTGTAGGAGGTGTAGAGGGGGGTGAAGCCGAAGCGGATGAGGTCGGGAGCGCGGAAGTCGCCGATCACGCCGCGCTCGATCAATGCCTGCATCACCGCGTAGCCGTCTTCATGGCGCAGGGAGACCTGGCTGCCACGGCGGGCGGATTCGCGAGGAGTGACCGGCTCGATGCCCCAGCGCGGGATCAGGCGCGTGTCGACGAGGGACAGGAAGAGCTCGGTGAGGCGCAGGCTCTTCTCCCGCACGAGGGTCAGATCCACGTCGTCCCAGATGTCGAGACTCGCTTCGAGCCCGGCCACCGAAAGCAGCTGCGGGGTGCCGACGCGGAAGCGTTCGATCCCCGCGGCGGGGGCGTAGTCGACCGTGAAGTCGAACGGTCGTGCGTGGCCGTGCCAGCCGGTCAGAGCCGGCCGAGCGGTGCCGTGGTGTCGGGCGGCGGCCCAGATGAACGAGGGTGAGCCCGGTCCGCCGTTGAGGTATTTGTAGGTGCAGCCCACCGCGAAGTCCGCCTCCGCAGCGTTCAGGTCGATCGGCACCGCGCCGACACTGTGGCAGAGGTCCCAGATGACGAGCGCGCCCGCGGCGTGCACCTTGCGCGTGAC
This sequence comes from Microbacterium sp. PI-1, assembly GCF_004337555.1. NCBI lineage: Bacteria > Bacillati > Actinomycetota > Actinomycetes > Micrococcales > Microbacteriaceae > Microbacterium > Microbacterium sp. PI-1. The sequence continues at coordinate 166,688 of NZ_SJYZ01000004.1, forward strand.
CTCGGCGATGTCGTGCATCCGCCCGGTGCGGTAGTCGACCTGGGTGAGCACGACGACCGCGACATGGTCGTCGAGCACCTCGTCGAGGGTCGGTCCGTCGTCGGCGATCAGTCGACGCTCCAGCGGAACCCCGCCGCCCAGGAGCTCCTGCACGGCCTCGAGCATGTAGAGGTCGGTGGGGAAGTTCCCTCGCTCCGCGACGATCACGCGGCGACCGGGGCGGAGGCGGACCGCCGCGACCGCCGCTTGGAACAGACTCGCCGACGTGGAGTCGCCGAGCACGACCTCGCCGGCGTCGGCGCCGATCAGCGGTGCGATCCGGTCACCGATCGTGCGCGGCTTGGCGAACCACCCGGCCTCGTTCCAACTGCGGATGAGCCCCGTGCCCCATTCCTCGGTGATGACCTGTTCCAGGCGTGCCGCGGTGTGGCGGGGGAGCGCACCGAGCGAGTTCCCGTCGAGGTAGATCACATCGTCCGGCAGCACGAACCGTTCCCGCATCGGTGCGAGCGGGTCGGCGTCGTCGAGGGCCAGGCACGTGGCGCGGTCGATGGCGGTGCGGGTCGGGGTGATGCTCATGGAACAGTCCGTTCGAAGTCGATGCGGGGTCAGCGCCCCAGGAACCGCAGCGCGTTGTCGCGGCGGATGGCGCGCTTCTGCGCCTCGTCGAGGAAGTCGGCCCGGTCGACGACGCTGCCGACCGGACGCTCGCCCAGCGGGTACGGGTAGTCGCTGCCCACCATCACCTGACTCGTGCCGAGCGTCTCCACCAGCGCCCGCAACGCGATCGGGTCGAAGACGACGCTGTCGACGCTGAAGCGGTCGAGGTACGCCGACGGCGGCCGTTCGCTGACCCCGATGAGGTCAGGGCGCTGCAGCCACGCGTTCTCGAAGCGTCCGAGCCAGAATGCGAAGGAGCCTCCTCCGTGCGCGAACGCGAGACGGAGAGTCGGTGGTACGCGATCGAAGACACCGCCCAGGATCATGGCGATGATCGACAGGTGCGTCTCGGCGGGCATGCCGGTGAGCCAGCGTGCCATCCATCGGTCGAGCCGCGGCGAACCCGGCATGTCCCAGGGATGCACGAACACCGGGATGCCGTTGTCGGCGCAGTGCTGAAGGAACATCACCATGCCCTCGTCGTCGAGGTCGCGGTCACCCACGTGGTTGCCGATCTCGACGCCCGCGTGGCCGGAGGCGAGCGCACGGTCGGCCTCGGCGCACGCGGCATCTGGATCCTGCAGCGGCACCTGGGCGAACGGGATCAGCCGCTCCGGTGCCGGGGCGCAGATCTCGAGAGCGAGATCGTTGAAGATGCGTGCGACCTTGACCGCTTCATCCCCCGACTTGTCGTAGGAGAAGAACAGCGGGGTGGGGGAGACGACCTGCATCTCGACGCCGTCGGCATCCATGTCGGCCAGGCGCACCGAGGCATCCCAGCAGTCGTCGCCGATGCGGCGGAACTCGGTCTCGCCGAGCATGATCATCGCGTCGCGTTCGGAGTCCACGCGAAGGGTCGGCCAGAGACCTGGCCCGACCTGTGTCGACAGGTCGGGCCAGGCGCTCGGCACGAAGTGCGTGTGGACGTCGATCGTGCCCAAGGGGCTTCAGCCCTTGCCGGGGTGGACGGTTCCGCACTGCGGGCAGGTACGCCCCTCTTCGCTCTCGTAGAAGTCACGGAACACCGGCGGCAGGTCCTCGACGATGTCGCGCACCTGCAGCTCGACCTCGTGTACCTTGGCGTTGCAGTTCGGGCAGAACCAGGCGAACTTCTCGAGCGTGCCCTCTTCGCGGATGCGCTCGATCACGATGCCGATGGAGCCCTCTTCGGGGCGCTGCGGAGAGTGGAAGACGTTGCCCGGCAGCAGCCACATCTCGCCCTCGCGGATGTCGATGCGCTGCAGACCGTCCGGCGTCTGGATGTTGACGTGCATGTTGCCGCGGTACTGGTAGAACCACTCCTCATAGGGGTCGAAGTGGAAGTCCGTGCGCTGGTTGGGTCCGCCGACGACCTGCACGATGAAGTCGCCCATCGGTGCCCAGGCGGCCTTGTTGTTGACCGGTGGCTTCAGGAGATGCTCGTTCTCCTTGATCCATGCGGGGAAATCGATGACGGGTGGGATGGTGCTCATTTCTCCTCCTCGAGAGTGGCAGCGGTGATGGGGTCGGGCCGGCGCGCGATCGCCTGGATCTCGATGCGCAGGTGCGGATGGGGCAGGGCGTGCACGGCGACCGTGGTGCGGGCCGGGCCCTGCTCGTCGAAGTACTCGGCCCAGACGGCGTTGTACGCGGCGAAGTCGTTCATGTCGACGAGGAAGGTGGTCGCCTGGACCAGATCGCCGAGGTCGCACCCGGCGGCGGCGAGCACCGCGCGGATGTTCTCGATGACGGCGCGGGTCTGCACCGCGATGTCGAGACGCGTGGCGCCGAGCTCGTCGACCTCCGCACCGGCGATCGTGTTGTCGGGGCGCCGGCTCGACGTCCCGGAGACGAACACGAGGTCACCGGAGACCTTCGCGTGCGGAAAGCGCCCTCGGGGCGTCGCCTTGCCCTCGACGAGGATCCCTCGTGAATCGGTCATCGTGCTCCCTCCTCGGGCTCGTCGGATCCCTCGTGCGTGCGGACGCCGACGCGCCCGAGTCCGGCGATGGACGCCTCGACGACGCCGCGGTCGGGCAGGGGGACGGCGGCGGTCGCGGCTCCGGCGAGCAGCACCATGCCGGCACGCAGTGCGAACCCGTACCGCGCGGCGAGTCGTGCGGCCGCGGCGACGGCGCGCGCCGGGTCGCCCAGGATGGCGGCCGTCGAACCCGTGGCGCTGACCCGACCGTCGACCTCGAGCAGCACCGCTCTGTTGTCGAGGTCGCCGGCGCGGTCGAAGGGAGTCCAGGGACCGGTCGCGTACGCGGCGGCGGACGTGTTGTCGGCCACGACATCGGCGAGGCTGAAGCGGAAGTCCCGGTACCGCGAGTCGATGATCTCCAGGGCGGGAGCGACCGCCGCGATGAGGTCGGACAGCGGGCGCCCGGGGGCGGAGCCGTCGATGTCGGTCGCCAGGAGATACGCGACCTCGGGTTCGATGCGCGGGTGGATCGCGGATCGACGGTCGAAGACGGCGTCGTCGTCGAGGCGCATGGCATCGGTCAGAGTGCCGAGGATCACATCATGCACGCCCATCTGCTGGGCCTTCGCCTGACTCGTGAAGCCCAGTTTGAGGCCGGCGATGCGCTCGCCGCGGGCGAGGCGGCGGGCGATCAGCGCGTGCTGTGTGGCGTAGGCGGTGTCGAGACCGACCTCCTCCTCGGAGGAGAGCTGAGCGATCGAGGTCGCGGTGCGCTGAGCGGTGTCGAGCGCGGCGGCGAAAACGGCATCGGCGGTCATGCGGTCACCCCCGTCCGCGCGGCGACGAGGTCGAGGGCGACGTCCACGATCATGTCCTCCTGGCCGCCCACCATGCGGCGGCGACCCAACTCCACGAGGATGTCGCGGGCGTCGAGGCCGTGCTTCTCGGCCGCGCGCTCGGCGTGCAGCAGGAAGCTCGAGTACACGCCCGCGTAGCCGAGCGTGAGGGTTTCGCGGTCGACACGGACGGGTCGGCGCTGCAGCGGCCGCACGAGCTCCTCCGCCGCATCCTGCAGCGAGAACAGGTCGCAGCCGTGCTCCCAGCCGAGCAGGTCGGCCACCGCGATGAACGCCTCGATCGGGCAGTTCCCCGCGCCCGCCCCTTGCCCGGCGAGCGAGGCGTCGACGCGGTACACGCCATGCTCGACGGCCGTGACGCTGTTGGCCACGCTCAGCGAGAGGTTCTCGTGGGCGTGGATGCCGATCTGCGTGCCGGGGTCGAGGACCTCGCGGTAGGCGTCGACGCGGTCGGAGACGTCGCGCATCGTGAGGCGCCCGCCGGAGTCGGTCACGTACACGCAGGTCGCGCCCGCGGCCTCCATGATCGCCGCCTGCTCGGCGAGGCCGCGCGGGTCGTTGAGGTGGCTCATCATCAGGAATCCGGAGACGTCCATGCCGTGCTCGCGTGCCCAGGTGATGTGCTGGATGGCGACGTCGGCCTCGGTGCAGTGCGTCGCCACCCGTACGCTCGCGACACCGAGATCACGGGCGCGGGCGAGGTCGTCGATCGTGCCGATGCCGGGCAGGATCAGGGTGGTCAGGACGGCACGGTCGAGCACCCCGGCCGCCGCTTCGATCCACTGCCAGTCGGTGTGCGCGCCCTGTCCGTAGGCGACGCTCGACCCTCCGAGACCATCGCCGTGGGCGACCTCGATGGCATCCACTCCCGCCGCTTCGAGAGCGCGGGCGATGCCCTGCACCTGATCGGTCGTGTAGCCGTGGCCGATCGCGTGCATGCCGTCGCGGAGGGTGACGTCCTGCACGTACACGCGGGGAGTGGTGGTCATGCGGGAACCCCTGTCCGTTCGGCGACGAGTCGCTCGGCCGTGCGCAGGGCGGCCGAGGTCATGATGTCGAGATTGCCCGCGTACTCCGGAAGATAGTGGCCGGCGCCCGCCACCTCCAGCAGGACGGTCACGCGGGTTCCTCGGAACGGACGGTCGAGAGCCGGCACGTACGCCTCGTCGACCGCGTCGAACTGCACCTGTTGCTTGAGGCGATAGCCCCCGACATAGGCCTGCACGTCGGCGACCATGGCATCGACCGAGGCGCTCACGGCATCGCGATCCAGCGTGGCGGGGTCGCCCTCGACCAGGCAGAACACCGTGTCGCGCATGATGAGGGGCGGGTCGGCGGGGTTGAGCACGATGATGGCCTTGCCGTGCTCGGCGCCGCCGATCACCTCGAGCGCGCGGGCAGTGGTCTCGGTGAACTCGTCGATGTTGGCCCTGGTGCCGGGGCCGGCTGACTTCGAGGCGATCGAGGCCACGATCTCGGCGTAGGCCACCGGGGCGACGCGTGACACGGCGGCCACCATCGGCACAGTGGCCTGGCCGCCGCAGGTGACCATGTTCACGTTGGTCGCACTGAGGTGGGCGTCGAGATTCACGACCGGTACGACGTACGGCCCGACGGCGGCGGGGGTCAGGTCGACCATGAGGCGTCCGGCGTTGCGCACGAGCGCGTCGTTGCGGGCATGGGCTCCCGCCGAAGTCGCGTCGAACACCAGCTCGACGTCGGCGAACTCCGGCATCGCGATGAGCCCGTCCACCCCGTCATGGGTGGTGGCGACACCGAGTCGACGTGCGCGGGCCAGGCCGTCCGAGCGCTCGTCGATGCCCGCCATCGCGACCACGTGGAGGGTCGTCGAGAGCCGCTTCACCTTGATGAGCAGATCGGTGCCGATGTTGCCCGAGCCGATGATGGCAATGCCGATGGTCATGCTGCAGCCCTTTCCGATACGGTGCCGAAGAAGTCTGCTCGGACGTCGCCGAGTCCTTCGAGGCGCGCGCGGAACACCCCGGCGGTCGCGTCGACCATCGGGCCGAGCGCGCCGGAGAGGATCACTTCGCCCGTGCGCAGCGGCTGTCCGCGCCGGGCGACCTCACGCGCGAGCCAGGCGACCGCGATGACAGGACTCCCGAGGCACGCGGCACCGGATCCGGTCGAGACCGGGCGGCCCTCACGGTCAAGGGTCATGCCGAGCGTTGTGAGGTCGAACCCGTCGAGGCGCCGGGGCGTCGTACCGAGCACGACCGCCCCGCTCGACGCGTTGTCGGCGATGGTGTCGGTGATGCGGATGTCCCAGTCGGCCACGCGGGAGTCGACGACCTCGATCGCGGGCAGCACGAACTCCGTGGCCCGGATGACATCGGCGACGTGCGTCGTGGGGGAGTCCAGGTCGCGGCCGAGCACGAAGGCGACCTCGGCCTCGGCGCGCGGCTGCAGGAAGCGCGCGAGGTCGATCGGCTCGCGGTCGGCGAAGATCATGTCGTCGAGCAGCACGCCGTAGTCGGGGCTGTCGACGCCGAGCTGCGTCTGCACGGCGGGGGAGGTCAGCCCGATCTTGCGACCGACGAGGCGTCGTCCCTCCTTGAGCCGCCGGGCGATGCCGGACGACTGGACCGCGTACGCGGCATCCTGATCCGTCTCGCCGAGCAGGTCACGCACCGGTGCGCACGGCTGTCCGGCCTCGGCGGCCCGCCGCAACCGCTCGTCGGCGGCGCGGACGGCGTCGACGTCGTGCTCGGTGCTCACAGCTGCACGCACACGTTCGTCGGCTCGGTGTAGAACTCGAGCGAGTGGTGGCCGCCCTCTCGGCCGATGCCGGAGAGCCCGACCCCGCCGAAGGGGCTGCGCAGGTCGCGCAGGTACCAGGTGTTGACCCACGACATGCCGGTGCGCATCTGCTGCGCGACGCGGTGTCCGCGGGTGAGGTCGGTCGTCCAGGTGACGGCGGCCAGTCCGTAGTCCGTGTCGTTAGCCAGCGCGATCGCTTCCTCCTCGGTGTCGAACGGGATGAGGGCGGCGACCGGGCCGAACACCTCTTCGCGTACGGTGCGGTGGCTGTTGTCGAGGCCGGTCCACAGCGTCGGCTCGATCCACGATCCGCCGTCGAGTCCATCGCCGAGCGTGGGGATGCCCCCGCCCGCGAGCACGGTCGCGCCCTCGGCGACGGCGAGGTCGAAGTACGACAGGACCTTGTCGCGGTGGGCCTGCGAGATGAGGGGCCCGGTGGTCGTGGCCGGCTGCTCCGGACGGCCCAGGCGCAGGCGGGCGGCGTGCTCGGCGAGTCCGGCTGCCACGTCGTCGAAGACCGCGCGCTGCACGTAGATGCGTTCGGTGCACAGGCACACCTGGCCGGTGTTGAGATAAGTGGAGCGGGCGAGCCCGGCGACGGCCGCGTCGAGATCGGCATCGGCGAACACGAGCGCGGCGTTCTTGCCGCCGAGCTCGAACGAGACGGGGCGCACGCGCGGCGCCACGGCCCGCATGATCGCGGATCCGGTGGAAGATTCGCCGGTGAAGGTGACGCCGTCGATGCCCGGGTGCGTCGTGAGCGCCTCGCCGGCGGAGTCGGCGCCGAAGCCGTGCACCACGTTCACCACCCCGGCGGGGATCCCCGCTTCCGCCAGGATCTCGGCGAGCAGGGTCGCGGAGGAGGGCGTCTCCTCCGAGGGCTTGATGACGACGGTGTTCCCGGTGGCGAGAGCGGGTGCGAGCTTCCACGTGAGCAGGAGCAGCGGCAGGTTCCAGGGCACGATCACCGCGACGACGCCCAGCGGCTTGCGCACCGCGTAGTTCAGGGCGCGGCGGCCGTCGGGCAGCTCGGTGAGGAACGAGTCGAGCCCGGCGGTCGAGACCGTGTCGGCGAACGATCGGAAGTTCGCGGCGGCCCGGGCCACGTCGAGGTCGCGGGCCAGGGTCTCGGGCTTGCCGGTGTCGCCCACTTCGGCCGAGACGAGTTCGTCGGCGCGGCGGTCGATGGCGTCAGCCACTCCGCGCAGCAGGCGGGCGCGCTCGGCGACGGTCATCCGCCCCCAGGGGCCGTCGAACGCGGCACGGGCGGCCGCCACCGCACGATCGACCTGTTCGGTGCCGGCCTCGTGCACCTCGGCGACGATCGAACCGTCGACCGGACTGATCTTGGTGAAGGTGGCGATTCCCTCCACGCGCTCGCCGGCGATCATGTTGTGGATCGCGCGGGGCGCCTGGCCCTGCTCCGCAGCACGGAGGGGAGGCGTCATCGTCTCGAAAGGCATGGGCTCAGGCTAGGAAGGTTCGAGGGATGCCGACAAATACTCTCTTGATGCACTGCCATGCCCGTACGGCTATAGTCCCGATCATGGTCACCGATCGACTGCTCGACGGACGGGTCAAGATCCGCCACCTCGTCCTCGTCACCGCCATCGCCGACGAGGGCACCCTGGTGCGCGCCGCCGAGTCGCTGCACATCACGCAGCCCGTGGTCACCCGAGGGCTCCGTGAGGTCGAGGAGGTTCTCGGCGTGCCCCTGTTCGAGCGGATGCCCCGGGGCGTGAAGCCGACCCCGTACGGCGACTCGTTCATCGAGCGCGCCCGGTCGGTGCTCGCCGAGCTGCGCGCCGCGGGCGAAGAGGTGCGGCTGCTGCAGTCCGGTCAGCTCGGCACCGTCACGGTCGGCACGCATCTCGCCGGATCGAACCTGCTGCTGCCGCGCGCCATCGCCGCGCTGAAGGTCGAGCATCCGCGGTTGACGGTGGTCGTGCGCGAAGGGACGCCCGACACCCTGCAGCAGCTTCTCCTCGCAGGTGACCTCGATCTCACGGTCGGACGGCTCTCGCCGACGGTCCCGGTCCGTCTCGAGCAGGAGCGGCTGCACCAGGAGCCGATACGTCTGGTCGCTCGCGCGGGGCATCCCGTGCTCGGCGGTGTCAAGGCGAACTCGCTCGCCGAGCTGCTCGCGTACCCCTGGATCTTCCCGGTCGCTCAGACCGCGCTGCGCGCCGAGCTCGAAGCGGTGTTCTTCCATGAAGGGCTGCCGCTGCCGCCCGACCGGGTGGAGTGCACGTCGATGCTGACGTTGCGGACTCTGCTGATCTCGACCGACGTGATCGCGGCGCTGCCGATGTTCATCGCCGTCGACGACCGCGAGCTGCGGATCCTGCCCACCCCCCTGAGCTCGATCCGTCGATCGGTGGGAGTGACGCTGCCGAAGGATCGGGCACCGTCGCCGGCGGCGTCCGCGCTTCTGAGTCATCTGCGCGAAGAGGGCGCGCGGCTTGCCGAGTTCGAGCGCGAGTACGCCCTGACGGAGTCCCGACCGATCGGCTGATATGCCCGAATGGTCATAGCTCTGACCCGTATGGATATTGGACAGCATCGCTTCTCCAGGGTGAATCTGAGGAGGACGACACGACGTCGTGACGATCTCACCCGATTCAGCCAATGGAGGCGACATGGCCGGCTCTCCCTACGTGCCCGACGCGAAGAAGTACCGCCCGGAGGATTTCCGCCGGGTCGCGGGGGAACCGGCCGATCCCGACCCCTCGACCTGGGGTATGCAGCCGGACGGGACCTTTCTGCCGCCGGCGCACACGCCGTCCGTCCCGCGTGACGTGTTCGTCGACTGGCCCGGTCAGCTCGACTATCGCGACCCCGAGACGTACACGTTCAACGCGACCGCCGAGGCGTTCTACCCGATCGTCGTGAACACGAGCCACTCCTGGCAGTGCATCTACGACTGGGATGGCCGACGCCTCATGCTGCACTACGGCGGTGGCAACCACTGGAAGCTGTACGACATCACCGACCCGCGCGACCTCACGATCGTCGACGAGGAGCAGTGGGGGTGGGATGATCCGCGTCCGCAGTTCGGTGCGACGACGGTGCAGTGGAACGAGAAGCTCGGGAAGCACATCGCCATCCAGGCGAGCGAGACCCCGCGGTACTTCCTCAAGGGGCGGGTCGCCAACAAGTGGATCGACGACACCGTCGAGGGCCAGTTGAAGGAGTGGGAGGGCCTGCGCGGCTTCCGCACCTGGGAGATGAACGGACCCAGCCCGCGGGAGTGGACGCTCCTGACCGAGGTCTCGACCGATCCGAACCACGGGCCGGACGAGATCCAGGAGGGCAACGGCGTCCTCGATCTGCCGGTCTACTACGGCGACAAGTACCTCTTCGTGGCGACCGCGCCCGACAACACGTTCACCAACCAGCCGTACAAGACCACGCTGTGGACGGCGGGGCATGCAGCGTACGACGTCTCCGACCCCGCGAAGCCCGAACTGCTCTCGACCTGGTGGGTGCCCGGATCCCGCGCCGGCGAGGAGGCCGACTCCGAGTACCTCGCCGACAACGACCGCTGGAACAACAAGACGAGCTGGTTCGGCTCTCGCATGGGCGTCTTCATGCCCCGCTCCGTGGAGTCGGGCTATCGCTACGCCTACGCCGCGCAGGGGGGTCAGGGCTTCTTCGTCCTCGACGTCTCCGATCCGACGAACATCCATCACGTCGGATGGTGCCCGCTGCCCACGAGCGTCGCCGGGACCGAAGGCGACAACGTCGACACCACCCAGGTCGAGGAGACCGGGTACGTGTACGTCTCGGGCTACCCGATGAACACCGACTGCTACGAGCCGGCCAAGGAGATCTACCAGATCGATGTGTCGGACCCGACGAACCCGCGGGTGGTGCGCACTCTGCCCCGCCCGACGCCGCCGGCAGAGGCCGCGTTCACGGACTGGGCACAGCGCCGCGGCTCGTTCGGCCCGAAGCGATCGGGGTACTTCACGAACACCGGAACCCCGCACGGCGGAGTCGTCCCCTACGCGTTCTACGCCGCGGGGCTGCAGATCTTCGACGTGCGCGATCCCGATAACCCGCAGGTCGGCGCCTACTTCGTGCCTCCGATGGGTTTGAAGGACGACGATGACCTCGCCGCCCCCGTGCACGGGATCTTCGTCGAGTGGGACCGGAACCTGATCTGGCTCTTCGCCAATCACGGCATCTACGCGGTCTCGACCCCGCTGCTGGGCGAGCCCGTCATCGGCATCCCCACCGCCGACGGCTGACACCCGGCACCCCGGAACTTCGGCGCCCGCCCTGCACATAAGGGGCTTGCAGGGCGGACGCCGAATCCCCGCTCCCGTACCTTCCGCGACGATCCCTCCCGAAAGTGATCCATGACTCAGACAGTCAGGCCCTGGCCGGCCCTGTGGGCGCTGTGCATCGGCTTCTTCATGATCCTCGTCGACACGACGATCGTGGCGATCGCCAACCCGGTCATCCTCGCGGCCTTCGACGCCGACCTGACCACGGTCATCTGGGTGACCAGCGCCTACCTCCTCGCCTACGCCGTCCCGCTGCTGATCACCGGCAGGCTCGGCGATCGCTTCGGGCCCAAGCGCGTCTACCTCATCGGTCTCGTGGTGTTCACCCTCGCTTCGCTCGCGTGCGGCCTGGCCGACAGCATCGGCATGCTGATCGCGGCCAGGGCGGTGCAGGGTTTCGGTGCGGCGCTGATGACGCCGCAGACCATGGCGATCATCGCGCGGGTCTTCCCTCCGCGCGGACGCGGTCAGGCGATGGGTGCCTGGGGCGCGGTCGGGGGGCTCGCGACGCTCGTCGGTCCGATCCTCGGCGGCGTGCTCACCGACACGGTGGGCTGGGAGTGGATCTTCTTCGTGAACGTGCCCGTCGGGATCGTCGCCTTCCTCGTCGCCTGGCGTCTGGTGCCGAACCTGGAAGGACACCCGCATCGGTTCGACTGGCTCGGCGTCACGCTGTCCGGCGTCGGTCTCTTCCTTCTCGTGTTCGGCATCCAGGAGGGTGAGGTCTACGACTGGGGTGTGATCCTCGGACCGATCACGGTGTGGAGCCTGATCATCTCCGGGGTCGTACTGCTCGTGCTCTTCGTCGTCTGGCAGCGCGTCAATCGCGCCGAACCGCTCATGCCGCTCGCGCTGTTCCGTGACCGCAACTTCTCGGTCGCGAACGCCACGATCTTCCTGGTGGGGGTCGGTATCACGGCGATGCCGGTGCCGCTCGCCTTCTACTTCCAGGTCGGCCGGGGTCTCGACCCCACGCTCGCCGCACTCATGCTCGCGCCGATGGCCGTCGTCTCGGGGGTGCTCGGCCCGTTCGTCGGCAAGCTGAGCGACCGGGTCGGGCCGCGCTGGGTGACGTTCGCGGCTTTCGTCGTCTCGGCTGCGGCCATGGTCTGGTACGCGGCGACGATGACGCTCGATGCCCCGTTCTGGCTCCTGCTGCTCCCGTCCGCCCTGTTGGGGATCGGTGTCTCGGGGATGTTCGGACCTCTGGCGTCGACGGCCACCCGCAACCTTCCGCACACGCAGGCCGGAGCGGGATCGGGTGTGTACTCCACGACCAGGCAGATGGGCTCCGTGATCGGGTCGGCGTTGCTGGCCGTCCTGATGAACGCGACGCTCGCCCTGCATATCTCGGGCTTCGTGCCGGGGGCGATCCACCCCGGCAGCGACCTGTCGGCGGAGGACGGCAGCGGGCTGGCCACGGCCATGTCGCAGTCGCTGCTGTTGTCGGCCGTCGCTTTCGCGGTGTGCGCGATCGTCGTGGTGCTCTTCGAGAAGCCGCGGCCGTGGGGTGCGCCGGCAGCCCCCCAGACAGTGGAATCCGTCGTGAGAGAGGGACGATGATGGTGGCGATCGCAGTGGATCCAAAATCCAGAATGAAGAACGACGAGAGGGTTCCGATGACCGCGAAATCCGGAGGCGGAAGACTCGTCGTCGACGCCCTCAAGAAGGACTACGAGCTCGACGGTGCCGCCGTTCCCGTGGTCAAGGACGTCACGTTCACGATCGAGCCCGGGATGTTCTACTCCCTCCTCGGCCCGTCGGGATGCGGCAAGACGACCACGCTTCGCTGTGTCGCCGGGCTCGAGCGGAGCAACGGCGGGGTCATCTCGCTCGACGGCGAGGTGCTCTCCACCGGCACCGCGCACGTGTCGCCCGACAAGCGCGACATCGGGATGGTGTTCCAGAACTACGCGATCTGGCCGCACATGACCGTGTTCGCCAATGCGATCTTCCCGCTCCAGGTGGCCGGCTCCCGTCTTCCCAAGCAGGAGGCGCGCAAGCGGGCGATGGAGTCACTCGAGCTCGTGCAGCTCGATCACCTCGCCCAGCGTCCGGCCACCGCACTGTCGGGCGGCCAGCAGCAGCGCCTCGCTCTCGCACGGGCGCTGGCCCACCGGCCGCGGTTGCTGCTGCTCGACGAGCCGCTGTCCAACCTCGACGCGAAGCTGCGCGACACCATGCGCAATGAGTTGCGCAGTCTGCAGCGCACCCTCGGGATCAGCGCGCTCTACGTCACGCACGATCAGTCCGAGGCGCTGTCGATGTCGGACCGCGTCGCCGTCATGAACGGCGGGCGCATCGTGCAGGAGGCTTCCCCTCGGGAGCTCTACGATCAGCCGGCCGACCGCTTCGTGGCGGACTTCGTCGGTCGCGCGAACATGATCCCCGCCCTCGTGATCGATCGCGACGGCGCGGGTGACGCGGTGGTGGAGGCCTTCGGGACCCGGCTGCGCACGCCCGTGCCGGACGAGGTCTCGGCGGGCGACGAGGTCACGTTGACCTTCCGCCCCGAAACCGTGCGCTGGCACGAGACCGACGCCGACCGTCCCAACGTCGTTCCCGTCCGCATCGTGCGGGTGGAGTTCCTCGGCGAGATCGTCGAGTACGAGGCCGAAGTGCTCGCCGAGGGCGAGTCCGTCGGCACCATCGTCGGCCGCGGAGCACCGCTGGCGACACCCCCCGAGGGCGGCAGGGTCTTCCTCGAACTCGTCCCGCACGCCTGCCGCGTGCTGGCTGCATGACGCAACCCCGCACCACACCCGTAGATCACATTCCTGATGTCAGAGAGGACATTCAGATCATGAAGAGAACACTGGGAGCGACCGCCGTCGTGGCGGTCTTCGCACTCGCGCTGAGTGGATGCAGCACGCCGAGCGAAGCCACCGGGGGCGACAGCGCCCTGAAGGGCGACGCCGCCGAGGCCGTCTGCGACGCCGTCGAGATCGGCGCGATCACGCGCTGCGAGAACTTCTACGACGACTACTGGCCGGAGATCGACAAGCAGCTCGACACCCTCTACGAAGAGGCGAAGAAGGCCGATGGCGGCACGCTGGTCATCTGGGACTGGTACGAGCTGGCGCCCGAGGTGATCGCGCAGTTCAACGAGCGCTTCCCCGACATCAAGGTCGAGACCCGGGGTCTGACCTACAACCTGTCCTCGGCGATCATCTCGGCCAAGGCCACCGGTGCCCGCAACACCGACGTGGTGTCCGGTTCGATCACCTCGATGGCAGCCATGTACGACGAGGGGTTCTGGGAGAAGGTCGACTGGGAGAGCTTCGGCGTCCCCGCGGAGTACCTGACCATCGGTGCGCCCGAGCTCATGCCCGACAGCATCAACGGCACCCTCATGCAGTACAACACCGAGAAGGTCGAGTCGGTGCCCGAGACGCTCGACGGTCTCCTCGACCCCGAGTACAAGGACAAGGTGTCGGTCGCCGGCTACAACGCGGTGGTCTTCGCCGGATACGGGATGGCCGAGGGGGAGGACAAGATGGTCGCCCTGATCGGAGACCTCATGTCGTCCGGCAACCTGAAGCTGCTCGAGGATCAGGGCGCTCCGCTGTCGAGCGGTGACGTGCCGATCGCCCTCAACCAGACCCTCTTCAACCCGAATCCGGCGCTCCAGGTCTCGCCGTTCGAGCACGCCGGCGTCTGGGCGCAGTTCTCCGGTGTGAACTCCGACGCCAAGAACAAGCCGGGCGCGGCGCTGTGGACCCTGTGGAACGCGTTCGACCCGGACTGGATCGAGCTCCGCATGACGGACGAGCGCTTCGCCAGCACCCAGGTGCCGTTCGCCGGGCTTCCCGCTGCGACGTTCGCCGAGGCCACCGGGCTCATGAAGACGAACTCCGACGCACTGCTGCTCGGCCTCGAGAACGGGGCCGAGACCGAGACGCAGGCCACTCGTGACGACTGGCAGGCCATGATCAACGCCGCCGACAAGGCGCTGAACGGATAACGATGTTCCAGGCAGGACGGACCACGGGGCGAAAGCGTCCCACCACGATGACGATCGCGATGATCGTCTCGGGCGCGGTCATCTTCATCCTTCTCGCGGTACCGCTGATCGTCCAGGTGATCACCGCGTTCCGTGGTCCGTTCCTGCCCTTCGGCGTCTCGTCGGCGAAATGGGGCGTCGAGAACTTCGTCACCCTGTGGCAGCTGCGCGAGGACTTCTGGGGTGTGCTCGGAGCGACCGGCGCGTTCGTCGGCGGCTCGACGCTCCTCACGCTCCTGATGGCTTTCGGCCTCGCCTGGGTCACGGTGCGCACGGATGCGCCGTGGCGTCGCCTCATCTCGGTGCTGGTGATCGTGCCGTACATCATCCCGCCGATCGTGAAGGCACAGGCCTACCTGCTGATGCTCTCGCCCGAGTCCGGGGTGCTCAACCAGCTGCTGCGGTTGCTCCCGTTCGCGAGCGACGTGCCGATCGATCCGTACGCCTTCCCGACGATGATCTTCATCCAGGCGCTCACGAACGTCACCTTCCCCTACCTGATGATCGTGCCCATCCTGACGAACATGGACGGCTCGCTCGAGGAGTCCGCGCGGGTGTCCGGGGCCTCCTGGCCGCAGACGCTGCGACGGGTGACCCTGCCGATGCTCTGGCCGGGCCTGCTCGGGGTGACCGTGCTCACCTTCATCCTCGGCCTCGGCAGTCTCGAGGTTCCGCTGCTGTTCGGTCAGGAGTCCGGGCGCAACATCTTCGCCCTCAAGCTCTGGACGCTCATCAGCTCCAACGCGGGTGAGTTGCCGCAGTACGGCCTGGCCGCCGCGTGGGGACTCGTGTTCCTGGTGATCACCACCATCGCCTTCGCGGTCTATCTCCGCGCGACCCGCAACGCCGAGCGCAGGGCATCGGTCTCGGGCAAGGGCTTCCGGCCGTCGACCATGCGGATGGGGCCGTGGAAGATCCCGGTCATGCTGCTGGTCGCCGTGTTCGTGCTGCTCACGGGCATCCTCCCGCTGCTCGCCCTGCTGTGGGCGGCGATCACGCCCTATCCGGTGGCGTTCTCGATCGATGCGATGCTCGGCAGCACCGACTTCGGTGCGTTCGGGGTGGTGCTCGCGGATCCGGAGTTCTGGGTGTCGCTGGGACGCACGGTCCTCATCGCGGGCGGCAGCGCCACGATCGCGGTCGTGTTCGCCACGGTCCTCGCCTACGGCATCGCTCGCAGCAAGAAGACCGGCTGGGTGAAGGCTCTGGACCTGTTCGCCTCGTCGTCGGTCGCGATCCCCGCGACCATCGCCGGCTTCGCGATGTTCCTCACCTTCATGGTGATCAACCCCTACATCCCGATCGCGGGAACCCTTCTGGCGCTGGTGATCGCCTACTCGTATCGGGTGTCGATCGCCTACCGTTCGTCGTACAGTGCGACCCTGCAGATCCGGCCCGAGCTGGAGGAGGCCGCGCTCACCAGCGGGGCGAGTCGCTTCGAGGGGTTCCGCCGCATCATCGCTCCGTTGCTGATGCCCACCGTGATGGCCGTGTGGATCCAGATGTTCATCCTCGGCACCAACGAGTTCACGCTTCCCGCGTTCCTGGCCACCCCGTCATCCCGTCCGCTGTCGATGTACATCTACGCGATGATCAACCCGCGCTCCGCACAGCTCTATGCGCCGGATCAGGGTGCCGCGATGGCGCTGATCTTCACGCTGATGGTGTTCGCGATCGGATACGGCCTGCAGTGGGCGCTGTCTCGTCGCGCGATCGGTCGGAGCCGCAAGGCGGTCTCCGCGGGGTTGCCCGACCTCGCGACCTCTCCGGCCCCCTCCGCGGATTCCGCGACCGCAACCCTGGCCGTCCAG